>WFVT01000239.1 GCA_015491485.1 Candidatus Zhuqueibacterota bacterium | reverse complement strand
TGTGCTACTGTGCATCCGTGGATGCGCCAGAAATATCCCCGGCACTTTCGAAGTGCCGGGGACGTGAAAGACAACTCTGGCAGGGTTGAGAACCCTGCCAGAGTTAATTATCGGCTGAAATGTGGCTTTTGGGGCTGCGATACTTAAAACGTCTCCGGCCCCTCGGAGGTATCAGGGACGAAGAAGGCCAACTAAAATCAACAAGCATTCTCTCCGGACTCGGCGTCTCTGCGAGAAAATACAATTAAAACCGCATCCGTTTGATTATGAGATTGCGTCGTCGCTTCGCTCCTCGCAATAACGCAATATGTATCCGCATTCTAACCGCAAAAAATCGTGGCACCTTTACAAATCAGTGCCTTCTTCCCACAGACACAAGCTGGAAGCTTGTGCTACAGTTAAATCCTTGTTCATCCGTGGCTGATAAAAAAATATCTCAATATCTTGCGATTGCGAATGATGAAGAGCCATCGCATAAAGTAAAAAACCTCTGCGCCCTTTGCGTCCTGGCGAAAAGACAAATAAGTTGACATGGGATCAGATGTGGCCTGACCCCAAGCAGCTTTGCGTTTCTCCGCGGGATAGCATCATCCCTTATTTGCTTATCAGGCCGGGCAACGGCTGTACCGGATACACCCGACTCTTCGGCAAATGAAATTCAGAGATTCGCCATTTTTTCATTGAATGATTGGCATAAATGCGTTAATTATAAATTAACACCAGCCAATATGATTTCAAAGTGTTTCTTCAGGACTTTTGATGCGTCTCGTGTTCAAATGGATTCATGCATTCGTCCTGAAACTCACGTAAAGGCTACACTGAATATAGGAAATTTCACCACCGGCCGGAATCCTGCGGCATCCCGTCACCTCAAATTTTGGAAGGACTGACCATGCAAGGTGCAATTCATTCTCCCCATTTGAGAAAATGGCTCGCCCTGATCGTGGGAGTCGCCATCGGCTGTGCCTCGCCGCTGGTTAATTTTTATAGCGTGGACCGAACCATTGAATACCCTGCCGGGAGCGATTTCGACGCTTTTGTTTTACGGCAGTTGGAAACGATGAATAAAGGGGTGGAAATTGCAATCGCCCGGGAAGATATCCCGAAAATCCGGCGCGGCTTCAGACGCTGGGCCGAAGCCATCCGCAAAAGTGACGGCGTCATTTACGATCCCCATGATCTGATAAACCGATACCAGCTCATGGGCGCCGAAGCCAAAGGGGATAAAATCAAACAATTAGTCGAATTCATTGCCAACAAAACCGCCGACCTCTTCAGTCCGGTCAATGAGAACCGGCGGAAATTCTATGCCCGGCGTGTCAACCTGGCGTTGCGCGAACGTCAGGACCGGCTGCTGATCTATTTTGTTCAACGATCGGACAGCTAAAATACACCGTTTTCATCAAGCCACAAATACCACTCGTTTCGACTGAAATCAAATTCCAGGATGAATGTCCCTCGGGGCAGCGTGGTTACCTTAAAGACAAACCCCTGTTTTTGGGGTAGGGTTCTCTTTTGAATATCCAAAATCTGATAAACATCGAATCGTTGCTGACGCCAGATGAATTGCAGCGGAACAATGGTCCCCCTGTGCGAACGGGCATACACGTGGACTTTCTCGTATGGCATGGTCATACAGAACTCCTTAAGTGGATTCATGTTCACCTTTTTTGATAAAAATATAGTGAACACAAAAACGCATTGCAAGCCCTTTTTGCGCCAATGAAGTTTTCCAAATCCCCGTCCATTGGTTTCCACTTAATTTGGAGCGGCCTGGCACTCAATGCCTTGATTTTGCTCGTGTTATCGAATTCGCCGGATTGGATTGAAACCCATTATTCCCAATGGCTCTATCCCCACATTACTGCAATTTTAAGCGGGTTCAGCGCACTCGCACCGTTTTCCTTCACGGAAATAGGGCTTTATTTGCTGATCCTATCGTTTCTGGTTTCAGTCGTTCTGATGTTTCGGGATCGGAGCAGGTGGCGAAAAATCGCGAGAGGCTGGTTGATTGGGGTTCTATGGCTTGTAACCTGGTTTTACCTTGCCTGGGGGCTGAATTATTTTCGCAAACCTCTTTCCCGGCAGTTATCCCTTTCCATAGCACAGGTGGATACTACAGCTCTGATCGAGGCATTTGAACGAAGTGTCCAGGAAGCCAACCGGCTGTCTGAAAGCCGACAGCCGCTTCCAATCCATACCATCGACCGGGATATTGAAACCGGCATACGGCAGTTGCAGGAAGCGCTGCCTTTCATATCATCCGCAGGAAAACGCAGGCCGAAACACTTCCTCCTGAATTTTTGGCTCAACAAAACTCTGACCACCGGCTTTTTCAGCCCTATTTTTCACGAAGTGCACCTCAATGCAGAACTACTGGATATCGAGTATCCATTTACATTAGCCCACGAAAAGTTTCACCAGCTCGGCTTTGCCAATGAAGCCGAAGCGAATTTTTTAGCCTTCCTGGTCTGCGCCTCCAGTCGGCACGAATTGATACGCTATTCGGCCTATCTTGCAGCGGTGAGGTACCTCGGAGCCCGCGCCCGCTTAACCCTGCGTGACTATGACCATTATGCGGCAAAAATCGCCCCACCCGTGCGGCGTGATTTCGAGCGCATCCGTAAGCGATGGCTCCGGCATACCGGCCGGATTAGCCGGATCAGCCGCAAAACGTATGACCACTATCTGAAAATGAATAAAATCAAGGAAGGGATGGAGAATTACGCCGGGATGGTGGAACTGTTGATTGGCTACTGGCTGCCCCGAGCCCGGATGCAGAACGGCCTCCTCCCCCAAAAGTAAAATGCCATCCTACCGGTCGATAGGATGGCACTGTACCTTTCAGATATTTATTTCGCTTACCGGCCTGCCGGGGCTTTTTTCTCAGATGCACCGCGCCGGCGAATGGAGGCTCCCGATCCGACAAATCACTGGATGTTATACCAGTAAATCAAGCCCAGCTCGTGTTTATGGCTGAGCGCATCATGTTTCGGGATGACGCGCAACCGCAGTTCATCTTCCCTGCTGACGGGTAAGCGCGTGTGCAGGTGATACCGTACCAGATTGGGCGCTACTTTCTCCGACCGTTCGATCGGCACCACCAGCAGAGGACGAGCATCCTGATTCAGCGGCATGCCGACCAGTTCCACCTGCACCATGCTTTCGGAAAGCTCGCCCAAATACAGATCTGCGGTGATGTTCACCTCAGACTCGCCGTTTAAAGCATTGCGTTCGGCGGAAAGTGACGCGAAATGCAACAGCGGCCAGTTATCTTCCAGAAGCCGACGAAACTTGGTGAGTTCAGCCACCGTACGGACATCCTTTTCAACCCAGGCCCGATAACGCTCGACGGCAACGCGGTACAATTTCTCAAAATAGTTTCGCACCATGACCTCAGTGTTGAACACCGGAATCACGGTACGCATGGAATCGTACATGATATCGGTCCAGACGCGGCCACGGCTTTCATGGCTCTGCCCGTAATACAATGGAATAATTTCCTTTTCCAGCGTGCTGTACAGGGACTCCGCGTCTTCTCGGTCCTGAACGTTCTCGTTTTCATACTCGCGGTCCTCACCGATCTTCCAGCCGTTGCTGCCGTCGTACGCCTCGGGCCACCAGCCATCGAGCACACTGAAGTTGATGCCACCGTTGATCGGCGCCTTCTGACCGCTGGTCCCCGACGCTTCTTGCGGCCGGCGCGGATTATTGAGCCAAACATCCACCCCCGAGACCATGTGCCGCGCCACATTCATGTCGTAATTTTCCAGCAGAATGATTTTCCCCAAAAATTCCGGCTTTTGTGCAAGCTGCCAGATTTGCTGGATGATCTTCTGCCCTTCCTTGTTTTGCGGATGCGCTTTGCCGGCAAAAATAATTTGAATCGGATGCTCCGGATGATTGACCAGATGATTGAGGCGCTCCAGATCGGACAGGATGAGGTAGGCGCGCTTATACGGCGCAAACCGCCGGGCAAAACCGATGGTGAGTGCGTCGGGACTGAGCCAGCCATCGATCTGGCGGAGAAACGCTTCATCGGCGCCATGGCGGCGGTATTGCGCCTTCAGCCGCTCACGAATGAACGCGATCATTTTCTGTTTGAGCAACCGCTTTGTCGCCGTCAGCGTTTCGACGGGCACCTTGCGCACATGGTTCCAGTACGCGGCATCGGCAAGATGGTTCAACCAGTCTTGCCCGAGGTACTCATCAAACAGGCGGCGCATTTCCGGCGCAATCCAGGTCTGTGTGTGTACGCCATTGGTGATGCTGGTGATGGGATTTTCTTCCACCGGCACGCCCGGCCATACATGCGCCCACATGCGCTGCGAGACCTTGCCGTGCAACTGGCTTACGCCGTTGCTCTTGCACGAAAGCCGCAGCGCCAGCACGGTCATGCTGAAATATTTCGACCCGTTCTCATCGGTCTGTAGTCCCAACTGCAGCAGGGAACGCAATCCGATGCCGAGCTGTTTGCAAAAATCACGAAAATAGCGATCCATTTGCAGCAGCGAAAACGCCTCATTGCCGGCCGGAACCGGTGTGTGGGTGGTAAACACGGTTGCGCTTTTCACCGCTTCCTGTGCCGCATCAAAACTCAATTCGCGATCCTGCATATATTCACGGATACGCTCGAAACAGGAAAACGCCACATGCCCTTCATTGAGGTGCCACACGGTGGGATTCACGCCCAGACGGCGCAGCATGCGCACACCGCCGAAGCCGAGCACGATCTCTTGCGAAATACGCATATCGCGGTCGCCGCCGTAAAGCTGCGAAGTGATCTCGCGCAGCTCGGGCGGATTGCCGTCATGGAAGGTATCCAGCAAGATCACCTGCGACCGGCCGACTTCCAGCAACCACGCTTGCACCCGGACGTCTCCCTGCGGCAATGTGACGATGACTTCAACGGGTTTTCCGCTGTCATCCAGAATGCGCCGCAGCGGCATCTCGGTAAAATCGAAATCCGGGTAAATATGCACCTGCCGGCCTTCGGCATCGATGTGCTGAGTAAAATACCCGTTTCGATACAGCAGCCCCACGCCGACGAAGGGGATGCCGAGGTCGCTGGCAGATTTGGTGTGATCACCGGCAAGGACTCCCAACCCGCCGGAATAAATAGGCAAACATTCGTGAATGCCAAACTCGGTGCACAAATAGGCCACCAGGTTGTTTTTATAGTCCGGATGCTGGCGGTCCATCCAGGTCTCACGCTCGAGGTCCTGGTGCAGCAGTGCCGCGACACGCTCCACACGCGCTACAAATTCCGGATTGGCAGCCAGCGCATTCAACTGCTCCGGCGACAGGGATTTGAGCAGTTTGACCGGATTGTGCTCCTGCTCCCACATCTGCCGGTCGATCGCCGCAAACAGCTCTTGCGCTTCGTGATTCCACGACCACCAGAGATTGTATGCGATGGTTTCCAGTTGACGGAGAGATTCAGGCAGTGAAAACGGCGCCGCCGACGTGTTCAGCTTGATCATCGTGTCCTACCTCATAAAAAGTCCTTTTGTCAAACTCTTTATCGGATAATGGTGAAAATTTTTCGAAATGATTTAAAATAAAAAACAATTTCAAAGACATGGAAGCCTTTCCAATTTATTGCAAAAAAATAATATCGGCTTCCCGAATCGAATCAATGGGCAACGAAAAACGTATTCCACAGCGAAAGCAAAAGGAACCCAAGCCATAAAACCAGTATGGCTATCCAGCGGGCCAGGCTGTGATTGGAACGGTACCACAAGATGACGGTGAACAGGACGCCCAGGCTGAAACGGGTCAGCGGCTGCCGGCTGTCGAACATCACCACCACAAAAATCATCAGCAGCAATACAGTCAGAAACAGCAATACGTT
>WFVT01000238.1 GCA_015491485.1 Candidatus Zhuqueibacterota bacterium | reverse complement strand
TGCCAATGATGAACAGCCCGCAAGTAAACTGGCTAAAAATATTGAAAAAGTCTGCCAGAAATTGTTAGAAAATTCAAAGAATTTAATGAACCAATTGTAAAACAAGTTAGCACACCACAATTTGGTTTTAATTTAATTAAAGAAATGTTCTCTTTAATATAGGCGAGAGCAAATTTCGTTTTTATGGAATAGTTTAATGTAATTATATCGGGTTTCACGGGAAAATTACCATGCACCTCCTCAACTTCGCGCATCCGCTGACGGAAGAGCAAAGGCAGAAAATCGAAACGCTCTTGGGACAGCCACTGCAGAGCGTGCGCTACATCCCGGTGCAGATTGATACACAGGGGGATTTTGTAGCGCAAATTCAAGAACTCATCCAAACGATCGATCTTTCGCCACAAGAATGGCAGAATCTGCCCATTCTAATCAATCCGCCGAGTTTGAATTTTGCTACCGCCGTGCTCCTGGCCGAGCTGCATGGCCGGATGGGGTATTTCCCGCCCCTCGTGCGGCTGAGACCGGTGTCCGGCTCCATCCCTCCGAAATTTGAAGTAGCCGAAATCATTAATTTACAAGAACTTCGAGAAAAGGCGAGGCGTCAACGAATTTAACTCCCAATTACACCGTGAATCGAACCTCGGAGGAATTTTGATGCGATTGCGATTGTCGATGATTCCGCTGAATCCCCATACCGCCGTACCCATTAATTACAATTATCCGCTTTCGGCAGCCATTTATAAAATTCTCAGTCAGGCGGCTCCCGATTACGCTGCCTGGCTGCATGATCACGGCTATGTGGGGGCTACCGAGCGACGCATGAAACTGTTTACCTTTTCCCGTTTGAATATTCCCAGCGTCCGCCGGGTGGAACAAACCCTGGTGGCCGGCGATGACCGGCCCTGGCTGCTGCACATTGCCAGCCCGATGGAAGAGGAGTTCGTACAAAATTTTGTGCTGGGCCTGTTCGAAAGCCAGAAATTGGAAATCGGGGGGCCCGGAGCGGTGGGCCGGTTTCTGATTGAGAGCGTTGAGGCCATTCCGGAACCTTCGTTTCGGGAAGAGATGAAAGGAAAAACCCTATCCCCCATTGTGGTTTCGACCATGCGGGAGTATCAGGGAAAACTGCAGCCGTATTATTACCGCCCGACCGATCCGGAACTGCCCGGGGCGGTTCGGCAGAATTTGATGGCAAAATATGAGCTCGTCACCGGATGCGCCTGCCCGAAACCCGATCTACACATCGAATTAGATATGCAGTATTACCAGCGAAAACACGGCAAAGTGACGCGACTGCTGCGCATCAAAGAAGGTACTCCGGAGGAAACCCACATCAAAGCGTTTGAAATGCCGTTCGTCTTGCGAGGCAATCCCGAGCTCATGCGCATTGCCTGGGAATGTGGCATCGGAGATAAAAATTCGCTGGGTTTGGGAATGGTGGAATTGTGGTGAAAACCGAGAGACAGTGGGCAGGGGGAGATGATCTTTTGTATCGTTTAAAGGCGGCGCAGGAGAAAGAGAAATATTAAGATAATTTCATTATCAGTATTTATATATATTTTGCAATTTTATGAAGATAGAATTGGGGGCTTCCGGAATAGAACCGATAGCCGGGATGGAAATTACTACACGATATTTCTTGCCGAGAACAAGCTGCCTCCTTTCCGAATATTGAATTTCAACATATAAACACGAGGTGTAGCCATGCTTCATCCCATAGCCAGCATTGGCAAAACCGTATTTCAGGCTTCCGGCGGGGAGGTGATGGGGTTTCTGATCCAGGAATATGATCGCCTGAAAACGGTGATTTCAATGGATTTCCTGCCGCAGGAAAATCGGATAAAATTTGACATTTATAAGCAGGCGGGAGATGACAAGCCGTTAAGCAAAGAGATACTCAAAGACATTGTGAGTATCCCCAATGAGAAAGGCATGCGGCCTCAATTTTCACCAACCACAACAAATCTGAGTTATTTGCTCACACAGACTCTCCCGAATCTCACAGATTTTTTACCTGAAGAAACCAATCTAAAAAAGAAGCTTTCCAAAATCGTAATTCAATTTTTTGAACATTATGAAGAGAAAGGGGGGCGCAAAACATCCTTTGTTTTGAAGGATACTTATCTCAGCGAGTGGGATGTTGCCTTTGACTCGTCGGACCGTTCCTTAAAAGCCAGAATTCAGGATTATGCTACCCGTCTCGAAAAAGCCTTGAGCGAGAAATTTGGCAATAAACCCGCCGAGACAATCTATACTGTACTTGTTGATGGCGAACCGATTGCCTCCCACAAAGAATACCAGGATTTCGTTCTGCAAAAAAATCTCGAGAGCGCGTTTGAGGAGACGGTGGAATCCACCTGTTCGGTCTGCGGATACGAGGGAAAAGTTACACAGGATACGGCAAGGTTTCAATTTAAATTCTACATGACGGATAAAGTGAATTTTGCTTCGTACTTTAATAACCAGAATTTTTATAAAGCCGTGGCGCTTTGTCCCGAGTGCTACCGTAATCTTTTAGTCGGCGAAAAATGGGCAATGAAGAATCTGAAAACCCGGCTTGGCGGCTTTGATGTTTACATTCTTCCCCAGGTGATGTGGCAGGGAAACGGCCAGGCGGTGAGTACCATTTTTAGCAAGATGAAGAAACTGCCGGACGAATTCAATGAAATCCGCAATATCAAAATTCTGCGAGAACGGGAGAGGGATGTTCTCATGAAGGTAAAACAGTCTCCGGCGTTGCAGGAAAATCCGTTCATCTGGAACTTTTTGTTTTTTCGGCAGGCACAAGCGGCTTTCAAAATTCTCATGCTGATCAAGGATGTGCCGCCGTCTCGTATTCTTGAAATAACCAAAGCCATTCATGAAATAGAAGGAGTGAAGAATAGACTTTTCCCCGATAGAGAAGGGCTGTTTTTCGATCTGGATCAAATCTATTGGATCATTCCCATGCGCAAAAAAGGAGCAGACCTTCAGGAGTACCGCAAGGTGCTGCAGATTTATTATCATATTTTCACCGATTTACAATTGGATGCGACTCAGTTGTATTCGCTTTATGCTCAATTGGCTCATCTGCACCACTTTCAGACGTATCCCCTCTTTCAAATCGGCCAGCAAAAAAATCCCGATCTCGCACTGGCATACGATACCATCAAATGGAATCTGTTTCTTTTATTTTTGAAAAAAATGAGACTCATCAAAGGAGGTTCGATAATGGAAGATCAAGCGCTGGAAAGTTATTTCCCGGATGGGATGAAAGAAGCATTTCAGGAGCTGGGCTATAACGCCGCCCAGCAAGGGTTGGCACTACTGGGATATGTCTTGGGCGCGGTGGCTAACGCCCAGTACAGGGAAGGACTGGAGAACAAGCCGGTCCTTGAGAAAATCAATTATCAGGGCATGACCGATGAGAAAGTCACCCGGCTGTTCAATGAATTGTTTGAGAAAATCCGGCAATACAAGCGGCACATCGGCTATGCAGAACGGTGGTGGGCGGCCGGAAAGAAATTGTATGAATCCGGACGCGATCTGCCCATGTCTTCGGATGAGCGAGTGTTTTACCTGCTTTCCGGCTATGCATTGAATGTCTTGCGAGTATCCAAATCAGAAACCGAAACTCTTGAATCTTAATTTGGGGAGGTATGTCATGAACAACTCGGAAATTCTCTTTATTTATGACGCACAGATGTGCAATCCCAACGGAGATCCGGATGAAGAAAACCGTCCACGTATGGATTATCCGACGCAAACCAACCTGGTGAGCGATGTCCGGCTGAAGCGATACATCCGGGACTATTTGCAAGAGCAGGGGCACCAACTGTATGTGCAAAAAAGCGATACAGGAGAAACGGTCAACGCGAGCGAGAGAATTAAGGCGGTGCTGGGACAGGAGAAATCGCAAAAATTGACCCAAGAGGACTTAAACACCATTTTAGACAAGTTGGTCGATATCCGGCTGTTCGGAGCTACGATTCCCATCAAATTGGAGGGCAAGGGCCAATCCGTGGCATTTACCGGGCCGGTGCAGTTTAACTGGGGCTATTCGCTCAATCGGGTCTATCTATTGGATAGCCAGACGATTACTTCTCATTTTTCGGCAGAAGCAGGCAAAGAACAGGGAACCATGGGAAAGGACTTCCGCGTCAAGTATTCGCTTATTGCTTTTCACGGCGTGATTTCAGGCTACAACGCTAAAAACACGGGCTTGAAGCCGGACGATATTGCGCTTTTGGACAAAGCGATGGTGAAGGCCATTCCCCTGAACGCCACCCGGAGCAAGATCGGTCAGGAGCCGCGGTTGTATCTGCGTGTGGAATACAATTCGGACGGCTTTATCCTGGGCGACTTTCGCAAATGGGTGCAGCTTCAGGTGAAAGATGGCAAAAAAGACGATGAAGTGTTTTCGGCCAAAGACGTGATATTGGATATTTCGCCGCTGCTGCGAAAACTGCAGGAAAACCAAAACGCCATCGCCCAAATCAAGTACTGGCACGACGAAACGTTGCAGACCATCGGCTCGCTTCAAGAACTGGCCGGCGCCACACCTTTAGCATTCAAGTGAGGGCAATATCATGAGAGATCGGATCGTCATTTTTGATTGGAAGGGCTATTTTGCGCATTTTCGGCAGTTCGATGCCAATTCATCCTCCCTGAGCCATTCCATCCCGCCGCCCACCGCTATAGCGGGAATGGTGGCGGGGATGCTGGGCATGGAACGGGATACCTATTATGAAGAGCTCAATCGGGAAAATTTACAAATTGCGGTACAGGTAAAATCAACCCCAAGGAAAATCATGCAGACGATCAACTACATTTTCGTCAAGAATCCAACCGAGCTGAATATGGCGTCCAAGCATACGCAAATCCCTTTTGAGCTCGTGGTGTCCGAAGCTTTCCCGCGAGCACCGCTGCATTACCGCATTTACCTGCATTTTGCCGATGTAAGCCTGGCAGGAAAGCTGTTGCAGGTTCTGCAGCAAAAGCGGCTGAAATACCTGCCCTATCTCGGCAGCGCGCCGTTTTGCTCCTGGATTGATTGGGCGGGGATGCCGGATGCGATTGGAGAGCTGGCAACAGATCAGCCGCTGGTCATCGATTCCACCACCGACCTGCAGGCCGTCGAAATGCGCACCCTGAGTCTTGAGACCATCGATGGCAAGCCACCGGCGATTTTCCGCGAACACATGCGCCGGGAGTTTTTACCCGGGCGTGAGCCCGGCCCGGTGATCGATATTCTCTGGGAAAAGAACCGGCAAAAAATCAAAGCAAAATTTAAACAACCGGTCTATCGCTTGAAAATCGGCGATGAAATCTGGCAAATATGCTTTTGCTGACATGGTTGCCTATTCGCATATTGAAAAAGACGCGGATGGAAATATTATTTTCCGTAAACCGCTTAACGAACATCTTCTGGAAGTTGCCAGAGTCAGCCGGCTTTACATTCAATCCCTGCCCCTTGCAGCAAAAGAAAAAGCATTTCTGGCGGATGTTGCCTACTGGACCGGCATCGCTCACGATTTGGGGAAATTCACAAGCTATTTTCAGAAATACCTTCTGCAGGATGAAGACAGCGGGCTGGCAAAAAATCATAGTTTTATTTCAGCGATCTGGGGCGTTTTTTTGCTGCCCAGGATGCTCGGTCTCGATGAGGACATCCTGATTGAAGCGACGCTTCTGGTGTTTGCCGCCATTTTATACCATCACGGCAATCTGGACACCATCAAGAGCTGGTTGCAGGATATTATCAGCTATCATGACCCTGTACTGAAGGACACCATCGATCCGCAGCGGCTGCGTGTTCTGGACACCCTGCATCGGAAACAAGTCCCGGACCTGGTACGACAGGCTGAGGGGATCGATCAGCAATTGCAAAAGCTGCACACGGATTTTCCAGGGGTGCAAGACTTTGCCCGGGCTGTGCGGGAAGAATCCTCGCCTTTATATAGACAATTGTTGCTGGCGCTGAATTCCCTGGATGATTGGATGGAAACCGGACGGTGTGCCCGCATGAACCAGAACCTGTATTTGCTGTTTTCGGTTTTGATTGATGCGGACAAGCGTGACGCCGGCAAAGTCGCGAAGCATATCGCTCGGCGCGACCTCCCGGAGCAATTGGTGGACGCATTCGTAAAAGAGGCACCATTCCAGCCCGCGGATACCCAAATATTGAACTTGAGGCGGCAATTGTTTCAAACGGTGGATCAAGCCGCCAAACAGGTCGCCGGTAAGGACAAAATCTTTACCTTGACGGCGCCCACGGGCAGCGGAAAAACCCTCAGTGCCCTGAATTTTGCTCTGAAGTGGCGAAAGAAAATCGAAAAAGAAACGGGCCATCCACCTCGTATCATCTATGCTTTGCCTTTCACCAGCATTATTGACCAGAATCATCAGGTGTTCGAAAACGTATTAAGCCGTCTTCCAGATTTCGAGCAAAATGCTTCGATGTATCTTCTAAAACATCATCACCTCGCTGATATAGAATATAAAACCGAGACCCTGCCCAATGAGCGGTTGCCGGTGGATCAGGCCTTGTTGCTCATTGAAAGTTGGGAGTCGGAAATCATCGTCACCACGTTCATCCAGCTTCTTCATTCACTTATTGGCAACCGCAACCGTTTTCTTAAAAAATACCATAATATCGCCGGCAGCATTCTCATCCTGGATGAGGTGCAGAACATCCCGGTGGAATACTGGCCGTTGCTGAGACGGGTTTTGCAACACTGTGCTGACAATCTCCGGTGCACCGTGATCCTTATGACCGCCACCCAGCCTTTGATCTTCGACTCTAAAGAGGCCGTTGAGCTGGTTGACCAGCCCGAAGCATTGTTTTCCGGTTTGGACCGCATCCGTTTTTTTGCCGACCTTGATCCAGTTGCCCTTGACGAGTTCAGCGAAATCTTCCTGGACACCGTGCAGCCGGACAAATCTTACGCGGTCATTTTGAACACCATCCGCTCATCGATTGATTTCTACCGCACTATTGTGGAAGCAGCACCAGAGCAAGAGGTGTTTTATCTGTCCACCAATATTATCCCGCTGCATAGACAGGAACGAATCGATCGTATTAGAACAAAACTGGAGCAGGGGCAACAGGTGATTCTGGTTTCTACTCAGGTTATCGAAGCCGGTGTGGACCTTGACTTTGATATCATTTATCGGGACCTCGCACCGGTAGATTCCATTGTCCAGGCAGCCGGACGGGCCAACCGACACGGCAGACAGCAAAAAGGAGAAATCCGGGTCATCCATTTGCAAGATGCGCAACAGAGAACTTTTGCACATTGGGTTTATGGGAAACAGCATCTGGCCATCGCTTACGAGCTGCTCAAAGATGTGCAGGAAATGAATGAAAAAGACTTTTATCGTTTGGTCAAGGAAAATTATCAGCGGCTGGTGCAAAAAAGCGATTTGAATCCAGGTAAACAGATTTTTCGCAACTGGTGGGAAGCCGGTGATTTCAGTGCGCTGGATGATTTCCGTCTCATTGATTACCGGGGACAATACCATGATGTCTTCATTGCCATCGATGAGACGGCCGCTGAGGTCTGGCAGCAGTATCAGGAGCAGGTTTTGCAAGAACGAGATTTTGGCGAGCGGCAAAGAAACTATCTATTATTGAGGAAGGCTCTGCGGCAATACATTCTCTCCGTTCCACAAAATCTTGTGAAGAACCATTTCTGGGATTACTGTCACGGACAAATCGATCGCCTGGGATATATCGATGATTCCATTTGGCAACAATATTATGATCCCGAAACGGGATTTAAGCGGAGCGAGGAAGAGGACGCCATGATCTTATGAAAAATGGGGAGGTCACGTTGATTGCGTCCAATGAAACAAAGACCCGAAGCATCACCGGGGTGATGATGAATTATCTGCATATTTGTGATACCGAATTGTGGTATTTTGCCCATGATATAAACATGAGCTACGATTCAGACATCGTGGCCCTGGGTCGTCTTGTCAATGAGGAGTATTATATCCGTGATGCCAAAGAAATTCCGGTTTTTGAAAATGTCCGCATCGACCGCATCACGCCGGACGGCTATGTGCATGAAGTGAAAAAGAGCGACCGCGCCGAGGAGGCCCATCTGTGGCAGCTCAAATATTATCTGTGGATGCTCAAACGGCATGGCTTTGGCGACATCAAAGGCGTGCTGGAATTCCCCAAACAGCGCAAACGGGTGCCGGTGCAACTCACCCCGGACGATGAAAAACAGATCGAAGAAAAACTGCGGCAAATCCGGCAAATCATTGACCAGCCCAGACCGCCGAAACCGAAGAAGATTCCCTACTGCCGCAAATGCTCCTACCGGGAGCTGTGCTGGTGCTAAAGATCGACTCACGCCAGGACGCAAAGCCGCCAGGGAATGAAGCCGCAAAGCATTTGATATTCAAATACTTTTCAGACTTTGCGTCTTAGCGCCTTTGCGTGGGATTAAAAATAAAGGATGGATCATGACACATAATGAAATTGCCAAAATAATTGTGGATACTGCTTTCCACATTCACAAGACCATTGGCCCTGGCCTGCTGGAATCTGTTTATCATGAGATTCTGATGTACGAGTTGGAAAAGAAAGGATTGACGGTACAGAAAGAAGTCCCTATTCCGGTGATTTGGAACGATAAAACTTTGGAGCTTGGTTGTCGAGCGGATCTCATTGTGGAGGATAAAATCATTGTCGAAATCAAATCAGTCGAGAAGACAAATCCAGTGCACCAAAAGCAATTACTGCCCTATCTAAAGATCGCTGACAAACGGTTGGGATTGCTTATCAATTTTGGAGGATCACTCATAAAAGATGGAATCTGCCGAGTTGTGAATCAGCTTAGAGAATAATTGCGTCTTTGCGCCTTGGCGCCTTTGCGAGG
>WFVT01000237.1 GCA_015491485.1 Candidatus Zhuqueibacterota bacterium | reverse complement strand
CATCACGGATATAGCCCTGACCCGCGGCGGCGACGTGATCGTGGTCGGCATCACCAATTCCAACGACTTTCCCACGGTTCCTCCCGTGCAGCGCGAAAAAGCCGGCGGTTTCCTCGACTACTTCGTCTCCCGGATCGATACTTCGACCGGTACGCTGGTGTATTCGACTTATTTGGGCGGCAAAGGGCAAGAAGGCCCGGTGCGAGTTTTGGTGGATGCGCAGGACAACGTGTTCCTCGCTGGCTATACCCTTTCCACCGATTTCCCGGTCGTCAACGCCTTTCAAGACTCGTCCGGCGGGCTCAACGACATCACCCTCACCCGGCTCGATTCCAGCGGCGGGCTGGTCTTTTCCACCTATTTCGGCGGCAACAGCATGGACGAGGCCACAGCTATGGCCTTTGATCCCGCAGGGAACATCTGGTTGACCGGCCGGACGATTTCCGCAAACTTTCCGGTCACCGCCAATGCCCTGCAGGATACCCTGGCCGGCGATCGTGATGCTTTCGTGGCGAAATTCTCGCCTGACGGTGCTGATTTGCTGTATGCCACCTATTTGGGCGGTACCGGTACCGACCGCAGCAATGCCATCCTGGATGACGGCAGCGGCCGCCTGTTTCTTGCCGGAGATACCCGTTCTGAAGCGTTCGCCGGAAAATCGCTGCAACAAAACGCAGCGTTTGTGGCCAAATTGCGAGCAAACGGAACCGCGCTCGATCTGGACACGATCGTGGTGGTGGACGGCTCCGAAAGCGATCTGGTTTCTTCTCTGGCAGTGGCCGGAAATCATATCTTTTTTGCAGGCGGTGCCGGTCCGGGGCTTCCCACCACCTCCGGAGCGGTGCAACCGGATTACAGCGGCGGCGGCGACGGCATGGTTGGCGCGCTGGACATGGAAACCATGACGCTGGCTTATCTCAGCTATTCCGGCACCTCAGCCAATGATTTCATTAACGATATTATCGCCATCGGACCGGTTGCGGCGGGCGCTGGTGCAGGGTTCTCTTCCGGGGGAGATCGAATGTCCGGTGTCCAGGCCGTAAATGGTGTATCCGGACTGGTGTATGAGATTTATTTGGCTGAGAACGTGAGCGATGTTGAGGAAACCGGACTATTGAAGGCGTTAAGACTACTGATGGGGACTATGGGCGAATTGAATGGCGATCCGAATACGGCAAGAAGTCTGTTTTCCTTACCCCGGTCGCGGATTTCTCGTTCCAGCGCCTATTGGGATGGCATGGTCGGTGGAGGCTGGCAGCTCTGGTTTGTTGGAGGGACTTATGATCCCGGTTTGAAGGTGACGGCAAAGGCCGTACAATCGCGGTTAACCGGATCGGATGCCGGTTGGCTGGGCGCGATCGGTATCGATGTTAAGCTCGGCGGACCGCTGGTGGAAGTCGAAAAACAGATCCTGGATGATGACGGACGGGTGGAAGTGGGAGAGCGGGTCAAATACCATATTCGCGTCACCAATGTTGGAGATGCGCCGGCGGATAATGTGGTGGTCGAAGATGAGGTGAACGGGTTTTTCCTGGAGCTTATTCCCGGATCCCTGACCGCGCCCTGCAAAGAAACCGCTCTGTTTCTGGGATACAGCATCCGCTGCGAGTATCCGGTGCTTTCTCCCGGAGAAAGCAAAAGCATTTCGTATGATGGTATCGTCACCAGGGCCACCGATTCCGGGGATCCTTTTGTGAACAATGTCACGGCAACGTATGGAATCGATGCCGGTCGGCAGGTGGTTGAAGATAAAGCCTCCGTTGAAATCGACGAAACCGCATCCCCCTGGAGAATCGCTGTACAGGCGCCGTCGGGCTTATTGAAAACCGGTGTTCAGCGTTTCTTCGATATTTACGTGGATAGCGTCCGGGTAGCCGATGACATCAGCGAAGGGAAGTGGATGACAATTCCCGTCCCTCTTCGTCGGATCGCGCCCCGCATCGACCTCGTTGCCGGGGATGACGGGGATAACCGCAATCCGCTGGCCACATTCGAGGCGAACCTGGCGGTGGGCGACAGCACTGATTTGCACTTTTCCGATGAAACGCTGTTCATTTTCAGTCCGGTATCCGCGGACAGCTTCGCACTGATCATGAAGGCCGATGATCGCAGGGAAGCGGCGGATGCCACCGGTATCGAGCTGTTGCTGGCGCATCTGGCGCCGCAAGGCGGCACGCTGGATGTCCGCTTCGTCGGCAGCGGCCTCGATACCACGATCACCGGAATGGCGTTTGGCGGGTTCAGCGGTTATCTGGCTGGGAGTCCGGGGGTGTACGATGTTTCGGTCTGGCCGTCGGGCGAAAGCGAGGCGCTCGCCCGCTTCCAGTTCGACTTCAGCGCCTACGCGGGGCAAATTATCACGATCCGGGTTGAGTCGGATGGGACAGGGGGCGTTCCAAAAAGCATGACGGCCGTGGATACCACCGGCGCACCGATTCCCGGTGCGGACGTGACCCGCGTGCAGCGGGATCATGAACGACCGCTGCGCTTTGCGATTCAGCAAAATTTCCCCAATCCGTTCAACCCATCCACGACGATCCGGTACACCCTTGCCGCTCCCGTGCCTGTGGAATTGCATATTTATGACGCGGTGGGCAGAAAGGTGCGGACCCTGATCGACCGGAAACAGCAGCCGGGAAGCTATGCCGTAAAGTGGGACGGCCGAGACGAGTCGGGCCGGGTGGTTCCAAGTGGAGTCTATGTCTATCGCATCAAGGCGGGCCGATTTCGTAAATCGGCGAAAATGCTGCTGCTTCGGTGACGCTGCTTTTCCCGGCCAGCCAGGATTGTCGCAACGTGGCAAATCAACCGTAGCTGATTTTTCTCGGTCACGGATTGCCGCGGATGGAACACAGAGGTTCGCATGAAACATCCAGCTTGATTTTCAGGGCGCGAAGACCTCATCACCGGTCATTTAGCGCGAAGGCGTCCCCGCCGAAATTGGAATCATCAAACGTGAGGCGTCCTTGCTAAAAATCCAATCGAGAGCGAGGTGTCGCGCCGAGCGTTCCCTCGGCCGGAGGCCTTCGGTCTTGTTGGAAAAATTTGGGATTTGGGGGCTGCCGGCAATGATGAAATCTGGGACAGTATGGGAACCATGCGGCAGGTTTAAAACCTTTACGGGGTATAAGCTCATCAGTTGTTATTGCCGGGGTTCCCTGCACCGGACCGATGCGCTTCAACGAGGTGTGGCGGGGCGGCAATTATCGGGAAGCAGACGGTTGCATCCAGTCCAGGATTTTGGGCAGGACTTCCGGCGGAATATGATGGCCGCCGGAAAAGATGAACCTGTCCAGCGGAACATGATGGCGGCGCAAAACCTGTTCCGCCGCCTCGCATTTGGAGACCGGCACCACCGTATCGTCCCGGCCGTGCACCAGCAGCACCCGGAACGGCCGGGCATCGGGTAGCCGTTCGGCCACATCCGGGGGCAAATCCGCGCCGCAGGCAATGACCCCGGTCACATCGTGCTTGCCATGCACGGCATAACGATAGGCCATGGACACGCCCTGGCTGAATCCCAGAAAATACAGTGGCTGCAGCGGCATGTTCTCACGCGCGTGTAGCGTGTCCAGCAGACGATCGAAGTAGGCCACAACATCGCGGATGGCCTGATCGCGTTCGTATCGCGTCAGCCAGGTGAAGCCCACCGTGCGGGTTTCGAATTTGACATAGAAGGCGTTCGGGGCTTGGGGCGCCACCACCGTGATACCGGCATCGGCGAGCGGCCGAAACTGCGCGATGAAGCGGTCGCAGCGCTGGCCGAATCCGTGCAGAACCACCAGCGTGATGCCGCGGTCGTGTTCCGGAGCGGGCGGCAGCACAGAATAATACACGCTGAAATCGATAACGAAACGATGGACCGAAATGGGGGATGCGTTTTCCATAAACCTCACAGCATTTGTGCGCGGCTTTCCTGCGCGTTGAGCAATTCCACTTGAATGATCACCGGCAGAATTTCCTTGATCGCCTCCACGTGCGAAATGATGAAAATTTGCCGGAACCGCGATTGCAGTTGCAGCAGCGCCTGCATGATCATCTGCTGGCGATCCTGATCCTGCGAACCGAACACTTCATCCAGTACGATGAACTGCACCGGCGACTTACCGCTGCGTTCCGCAACCACCTGACTGATGGCGATCCGTAAACAGAGATTGGCCAGATCCTGTTCACCACCAGAGAACCGCTGCAGTGCATAGGTTTCGCCCTGATCCACGATACGGATGGTGTACTCCTCATCGAGTTCCATGAGGCTGTAT
>WFVT01000236.1 GCA_015491485.1 Candidatus Zhuqueibacterota bacterium | reverse complement strand
GTGCGTCCCCATAAAACGGCTGCTTCACTTTGCTGAACCGGCATCGGCAGAAAATAGGTGCGCCAGGGGGTTCGATTCCGCTGAACATAGGCCGTCCAGCGTCCCATTCGGCCGGAATGAGTCAGTCCTAAATAAATTCCTGATTGATTGGCGGTGTTCCCGGTGCGTTCACCCGGTAAAGCGCCGTAATCGTTTTCAAAGCCTGCTTGTGCTTGCCAGAGAAGCAGTACCAGCCGATGCTCTGCAAGTGCGTGCCGGAATCCCAAAACGGCTCCGCTACCTTCCTGAGTCCGGGCGAATTCGGCGAACAGCACGGCCGTGCCTCCCACCGGCTGCCAGTGGAAAAAGCCGCCGATCAGCCGTTTTCTGAGCCCAGTAAACCCAAATCGGCGGCGGATCGGCTCCGGGTTCCGAATTGGACGGTTAAATTGTTGCACATAGCCGGATAAGCCGAAACGCCATGATCGGGTCGGTGACAATTGCAGAATACCGCCGGTGGTTCGCTCCTGCAAGTTCCTCCGGGCCGCCATTTCCCGCGGGGTGCGATGATAACCATCGAGCGGCCGAAATAAAACCTGCCCGGCGGAGTCGAGATCGGCATCCCGGGAAATGGTAGAAAAAAAGCCAATGAACGATAAGCGGCGGGTCTGCCAGTGAAGAGCCATCCCCCGCAAAGCACGGTTTTCCAGCACCGATTGATAGGGCGTGAGCGCGGAAGGAGCAAAACGGCCCGCATATTGGGGCAGTGAAAGCGCCGGATTGCCAAAAGTGCCGGCAAAGGCCAGCCCCGAGCCGTTTTGCAGTGAGAAATCGCCAAATAGAATTTTCAAGCCGCGCCGGGGATGTTGCCATTGGACGTAACCCGAGAGAAAATCGAGCCATCGGGGTTCTCCCGCGTCTTTTTCGGTTATGGTGCCGAACGTATAGGCGCCCCATTGATAACGCATTCGCATCGATTGCTGAATTCCGTCGGGCAAGCTGCGCCTCTGCCAGCGGGCCCAGAGCCGCCGTTTGGGTGATGCTTCCCGGCGGGCAATGAACATCACCTGAACGACTTCCGGTGGCAACGCCAGGATGTTCATCAAATCCGCATAAGTGATGTTTGGCGAGCGCTGCTGCACCCATTCAGCAAGCTGTTCCTTTTGCTGTGAGGTGAGAAACCAAAGCAACTGAATGGAATCTGCCGGCACTGCATTGATATTGATAGGGCGGTCGATTAACTGCTGCAAAACATCCGCAAGATCGCGGATGTCCGCCTCCGCCAGACGGTCCATGAGGTCTTCATAAGTTTGCCCTGCGGTTTGCCCTGCCGCCACAAGCAAAAGGCCCGCTAAAATCCATGCCGATTTCATGGCTTCCCCCGTAATAGCAGGGCGATGCGGTGAGTCAGGGGAAGTACGGCGTGGTCGGTGAGAGCATACTGGATTCGCATGGTCGCAAAATCGATGGCCATGCCAAAAGCAAACGTTTCGGGGGTATTGAATCCGGATCCGGCGGAAAGTTGCAGGCGGGGAATCGGCTGAAACTCAGCAGCGAAGCGCCATGTGGGCTCGAATGCAGCGGCTCTGGAAATCTCACTCACGATTTGCAGTTTTGCAGGCAGTGCAATTCGGATGCCCGTGATGATTTCCCGGCGCGGAGGCTCCTGAAGACTGGAAGAGCGGAAGAAAAACGCCTGGCGCCACAGGATGCCGAACTGTACGCGTGAGTTCGGACGAATGACAGCGCCGATATCGCCGCTCCACTGCGCCACGCGTCCGTAGCGGGAGATGCTCACCGCGCGCTGCTGGAAGGTCACTCCCAAATCCAGGCGATCGCCCGCCCGGAAAGCCAGAGCCATCCGCAAAAGACGTTCCTGATACAGCGAATTGCCCCATTGGGCGAGTGCGGCGCCAAAGGCAAAACCGGCTGCAGCATAATGCCCGGCCACCCCCTGCGCATTCAGATCAGGAAGCCGAAATGGCCGGAAATAGGTCATCCAGATAGACCAGCGGGAGGCTGTCAGCAGAAGCGCCGGGTTCAAAAATACCGTGCCGGCATTTTCCTGGACCAGCGCTTGCTGTCCGCCGAGTGCAGCGGATTGTACCCCGAATTGAATCTCCTGCGCAAGTGCGAGATGAGCAAAAAGGAAGGACAATATGATAATCCGCATGATCGATCCCCCATAGTATAGATGGACCGGCGGTATTACTTGACATCCCCCGGGATTGATACTATATTTTAAAATAATGTGATGAAACGACGGGGCGATCTTTCCAGTTTATTATATCATAGTGAAACAGAAAGCGGTATTTTCCCATCTTTTTATGGAGCAAGCTATGAAAGAGGTCGTTTTCGGAGTCCGCTGGGCTTTGTTGACGCTGGCGTTGATGCTTCACCTCACCACAGCAGATCGGGCACGAGCGGCAAACGAATCGCCGATGAATGTCAAGGTGAAAATCATTCTCAAAAAGTTGTCACTGGAAAGTCAGGAAAAGATGAAGGATTTCCAGGACAAAGTTCAAAAGTACATCGCTGATTATGAATGGTTCAATCCGAAGGACCTCCCGCCGTTTGATTTGAATTTTCAAATGGTGCTGGAAGATTTGCCGTCCAATATCGAGGACCGATATCGAGGCAGTCTGCTGATCGCCGGTCCGGACATCCAATATTACGATAAACGCTGTATCTTCGCTTTCCAGGAAGGCGAAGAACTGGAACACGACGGCCAGTTTACGGCGCTGAAAGGCATCATCGATTTTTATGTGTATTTGGTTATTGCCAATGAATATGACAAGCTCGGTTATCTCGAAGGTACACCGTTTCTGGATAAGGCCAAAGAGGTATTGCAACAGGGCAAATTCAGCCGCTTTTTCACCGGTTGGGACCGCCGGGAAGAATTGCTGGAATTGATCCTGAGCAAGAACTATCAAAAATTCCGGGAAATGAAAGACTACTACTTCTACGCCATGGCCACCCTTGAGGAAGAACCTGATAAAGCCAAGAAATATATTGTTCAGGCGTTGAAGATGCTCGAAGAAGTGCTGTTAAATGACGCTGATCTGGAGGCGGCGCGGCAGTTCATTGATTCGCATTATCAGGAAGTGCTGGATATTTTTAAAGATGATGAGGACAAAACGGCAATCGAAATTTTGAAACGCCTCGATCCGGAACGTCGGGAAATTTATGACGAATATCTGTACTAACCAACCTGTCGAGGGGGATAGGCTTCGTTACCTTTTGGAATCACTCTTTAAGTTTTTGTAGGGGGATCGACTGAATCCACTGTTTTTTGACCACTGCCAGCCGCACCGGTTTCTGTACTTGACTGTAAGCGGAACACCGGCGCCGTCACGGCGGAGCGGTCATCGTGCCTTCGGGGAACGCGCGAATTCGAAACATTCGAAGACCGGCAATCATCCGGAAAGCGTGATCCGGTCTCCAAGTTTTGGAAAATGCACCTGCCGGTAGCCTTTGCTTTCCAGCGCCTGTTTCAGCGGTATTGCCTGCTCTTCTTCCCCGTGCACCAAAAACACGTGTTGCAGCCGCTCCGGCGGCATCAATGCATAATAATCCAACAGTTCCCGGCGATCGGCGTGGGCGCTGAAAGCATCCATGCTTTTGACTTTACAGCGGACCTTATACCACTCTCCGAAAATGCGCACCTCGTCGTAACCCTCTTTAAGCTTCCGTGCCAGGGTGTGCTCCGCGGCGTAACCAACCAGAAGCACCAGATTTTTGGGATTGCCGATATTGTGCTTCAGATGATGCAAAATTCGGCCGGCTTCGGCCATCCCACTGGCCGAGATGATGATGCATGGATCTTTATATTCATTGAGCGCTTTGGACTGTTCCACGTCGCGGATGTAGGTCAGCCGATCGAAGCCAAACGGATCGTGATTATCCTGCAAAAAAATCCGGTAGGTTTCGCGATCAAAGCATTCGGGATGATGGCGGAAGACTTCGGTCGCGCTGGTCGCCAGAGGACTGTCCACAAAAATAGGAACGGCCGGAATGCGGTTTTGATCGAACAGCTTGTGCAAGAGATACACCAGCAGTTGAGTCCGTCCCAGTGCAAAAGCCGGAATGATAATTTTGCCGCCGTCATCCACAACACGGCGGACTGTGGAAGCCAATTCTTCTTCAATATCCTCATCCCGTTCATGGAACCGGTTGCCGTATGTGCTTTCACAGATGAAGAAGTCAAGATCGCGGAGGAGGTCCGGGTCTCGCAAAATGGGCATGTTTTTTCGGCCGATATCACCGGAAAAACCAAAACGGTAGTGCTTGCCCTTTTCGTTGATCTCCAGCAACACCCCGGCGGATCCTAAAATGTGGCCGGCGTCGCGGAAAGTAAGCTGAACTCCCGGTGCGATCGGAAAGCTCCGGTTGTATTGCACGCCGACAAAGTGCGGCATGGCCGCTTCCACGTCATCAATGGTGTACAGCGGTTCGACCGGCGGCTCGTGTTTCTTCTTGCGGATTTTGTTGACCCACTCGGCGTCCTTTTCCTGCAAGTATGCCGAATCGCGCAGCATGATCTGGCACAGATCGACCGTTGCGGCGGTGGCGAAAATTGGGCCGTCGAAACCGTGTTTGACCAGATTGGGAATGTTGCCACAGTGGTCGATGTGGGCATGCGACAGGACCATCACATCCACGTCGGCCGGTTCATAGAGAAATTGCTTGTTGCGTTCATACGTATCTTTCCGCCGTCCCTGAAACAGGCCGCATTCGAGTAGAATTCGCTTCCCGTTGATCGACAGCAGATGCTGTGATCCGGTTACGGTGCGGGCGCCCCCGCAAAACTGAATTTCCATAAATCGGTCCTTTCGAATGGCTGAATGCTGTAGGAGTGCTGATAACGGCTTGTCATGTTCAAAGATCTTTGTCCGACCGTTGGCGGATGGATTTTCACCATGGATCGTGGCTGAGATCAACCGCCGTAATGATTTCTCGAATCCTGTTTACCTTATTTAGAGCAGCCGTGTTTAAGACGCCCGGCGGAATCCTCCCGCGAATGATGGCCAGGGGGCAAAGGGGGCAGGGCCTCCGTATTCTCTGTTTTCCTGCCGGGGAACGCAATTTGATCATTGGGACGTGCGCAAATTTTCAATTTCTTGCGCCAGCGCGGCTAAGCCTTCGTTGGTGTTAATATCGGCATTGAATCCGGGATTAATCGTACGGACCTCATCGAGGGCTTTTTGGAATTCACCTATCAGGAAATAATTTTCGGCTTTAAGCACGCGCAAATCGCGGGCGGCGAGGGGAAGGCCGTATTGGAACTGCCAGTCCGGGGCCAGTTCAAGCGCCTGATCAGCGCGCACGTTGGACAAAGAGTACAATTTGAGAGCGTTGAGCACGAAAGCCCAACCGGCATATAAATCGGCGGTGGCCTCGGCCTCGGAAGCGCCGGCTGCAAATTCGATGCTGGCCTGATTCAGATCATCCAGCATGAACAGGCTCCATCCCAGCCCTTCATAAGCAGCGATTCGTTTGGTATCCAGATTTTTGGCGTCGGAGAATTTTTGCGATGCGGTTTGATAATCTTTTTGGGCAAATGCATCCCAGCCTGCCTGAATTAAGTCTTCATAACTGGGGCCGGTGGGGCCTTTTTTGCCGCATCCGAAGAAAACGGCCAGGGAAACCAGCCAGAGACTCAAGAAACGGAACGATTGCATGGCTCTTCTTCCTTTTATCGAAAGGTGAATATTGGGCCTCTTTGGGGGAAAACCCTTCCTGCACGATTGAGTTACTGTAAGTTTGTATCATATGACTATAGGACTTCGTATATTCATTTCTAAAATGAACTTAAAACGGAGGCCTACCCATGGCGCATTCGCAAAGTTATCGAACGCAGGGTCCATATGGAGTCCTGCGACTCAAATCTAAGGATGCTCGAGCAGCAATCATTCAAAAACTCGCCACCGATTTCAACCTCACGCCCATCATTGCCGAAGCCTTTTATCAACAATTTTCGCTTTATTTCGAAGAACATGCCAATGTCTCTCTCTCAACCGGAGAAGTCGCCTACGAAGCCATGGCCGCCGAAGAACCGGCTGGAAAACATATCCGTTTGGCGCGTAAACTCACCGTCCGCCTAAAGCTCCTTGACTTCAATACCGATTTAGAAGCCCTGGCCAACTATGGCCTTTCCGGGCTGCGGCGCCATCGCCTGGCCCGGCTTACACGGGAAGCCTACGACCAGGGAGCGCTGCTCTCCTACGAAGACCTGGCCATGCTCTTGACCACCAGTCCCGCTACCGTCCGCCGTGATGTACAGCATCTGCGCCGAATGGGACAATTCATCATGACTCGCGGAACCAAACACGATATGGGACCAGGCCTCTCCCATAAAACCATTATCGTTGACCTCTATTTCAAAGGGTACACCTTTACCGAAATCGAAGGCAAAACCAACCATTCCGAAGCCAGTGTCAAACGCTATCTGGCCGACTTCCTACAAATCGCAACCCTCTATCGCCAATCCTTCTCACCCAATCAAATCCGACTCATCGCACAAAAAAGTGAACGGTTGGTCAGAGAGTATATCCAACTCTACCAAACCTATGAAAAACAGGATAATGAA
>WFVT01000235.1 GCA_015491485.1 Candidatus Zhuqueibacterota bacterium | reverse complement strand
ACACAACACAGCAAACCTCAGCAGGCGTTCGGCGCCGTTTATTACGTCCTTGCAATACCACGGCGATCATTATATATTATAATATTATAGCTGTCCTTTCTTGCAGACCACTCAATTCCAGACGCACTTTCCAGTCTTTCACGATCCATTTCCGATCGAAAACCAGGACATAATCAATAGAGGTGATGCCCTATGCGAAAAAGCAATCAGCAGGAGTTAGTATTGCAGCATAACACCGGGATCCCGGCGTCGATCATTAAACCGGTACCGACCGCCTTTGTATCCACCTATCCGCCGCGGCGATGCGGTATCGCCACCTTCACGCATGACTTGATCAGCTCCATCGCGCAAATTACGGGAACCTCTTTGGGCGATAGTCCCGATTTACAGGTCATCGCCATGAATAATATCCCGGAGGGCTATGAATATCCTCATCAGGTGCGATTTGAGATTCGGGACCAACATAAGCAGGACTACCGTGAAGCAGCGGATTTTATCAATGTCTCGGCGGTTGAGATTGTCTCACTACAACATGAATACGGCATTTTCGGGGGTGATAGCGGCGCTTATATTCTGACGTTTCTGCGCAATTTGCACAAACCGGTGGTAACCACGCTGCATACCGTACTTCAGAAACCCAATCCGGTTCAGAAAAAAATTTTGACTGAAATTTGTGAGCTGTCCACACGGGTGGTCGTACTTTCCGAAAAAGCCCGCGAACTTCTGCACGAGGTTTACGGCGTACCGCTGGGCAAAATCGATTTCATCCACCACGGCGTCCCGGATGTGCCCTTCCTGGATCCGGCGTTTTATAAGGATCAGTTCGATCTGGAGGGCCGGCTGGTGATGCTCACCTTCGGACTCATCAATCCCAACAAAGGCATTGAATACGCCATCGACGCCCTGGCCCAGATTGTCGATAAACATCCGGAAGTCGCGTACATCGTTCTCGGCGCCACCCATCCCGAGGTAAAACGGCATTTTGGCGAAGAATACCGCTTGTTTCTCAACCGCAAGGTCAAAGAAAAAGGTCTGGAAGATCATGTTTTCTTTCACAACCGTTTCGTCACGCACGATGAGCTGATTAAATTTCTTATTCTCGCAGATGTATATTTGACACCCTATTTATCAAAAGAACAAATCGCATCCGGCACTCTGGCTTATGCCATCGGCTGCGGCAAGGCAGTGATTTCCACGCCGTACTGGTATGCCGAGGAAATGCTGGCAGACGATCGCGGCCGGCTGGTTCCGTTCAAAGATGCGGAAGCCCTGGCGGCGGTGCTGGACGAAATTCTCTCCGATGAAATCACACGCAACCGATTACGTAAGAATGCCTACACCTTCGGTCGCAATATGATCTGGCGGCAGGTGGCGATTCAATACTTGCAAACCTTTCAAGCCAGCATGGAACAGTACGCACGCGTACGGCCGCGGCCGTTGATCCAACCCCGTCCCAAAGATATCCCGCAGCCCTCATTGCCGGAAATCAATCTGTCACACATGAAACTGCTGACCGACGACACCGGCATCTTGCAACACGCGAAATTCACCACGCCGGACCGCTTTCATGGATACACCACCGATGACAATGCCAGGGCCCTTCTGGTGACCGCGTTGCATTGGGATTTATTTAGCGACGAAACCATTTTGCCGCTCATGCACCGCTACCTGTCCTTTTTGCATTACGCATTTCATGAAAAGCACGGCCGGTTCCGAAATTTCATGTCATTCGACCGGAAATGGCTTGAAGAAATCGGCAGCGAAGATTGCCAGGGACGCGCCCTTTGGGCGCTCGGCACGGTGATCCAATTTGCGCCGACCCCGGGCATTTTGAGAATGGCCACCTATTTATTTGAAAAAGCATTGCCTGCGGTGGAAAAATTCAAAAGCCTGCGCGGGCATGCGGCCGCCATCCTCGGCTGCACCGCCTATCTGCAACGCTTCAGCGGCGCTTCAGAAATTCGCCGCCATCTGGAGGAATCCACCGAATTTCTGCTCAAAAAATTTCGCGCCAATCATAGTGATACCTGGATATGGTGGGAAGATGTACTCACGTACGACAATGCCCGGCTACCGCAGGCGCTGATTGTCGCCGGCCATATTTTGAAAGATCAGGAGGCGTTGGAGACCGGCCTGCGAACCCTCAAATGGCTGCTGCAAATCCAGACCAATCCTGCTACGGGCTATCTTTCGTTGATCGGCAACGACGGCTGGGCGCATAAAAACGGTGACCGCGCCCATTTCGATCAGCAGCCGCTGGATGCCGGTGCTTTGGTTGAAGCCTGCTACGACGCGTATTTAATCACCGATGAGCCGGGCTGGTATGATGAGCTGACCAAATGTTTTCACTGGTTTTTCGGCGAAAATGACATTCAAGAACCGGTTTACGATTTTACCACCGGCGGCTGCCGTGATGGGTTGCAAAAGACCGGCGTGAATGAAAATCAGGGCGCGGAATCCACTTTAGCATGGCTGATCGCTCTGCACAAAATGCACGCCCTATCCATTGAAAAAAGCCTGGAACGCACCAAAACGCCGCTGCCGGTTGACGAGGAGGCTGAAGTCGAAAATGAGGCATAGCAAGGCGAGCCGCCAGGTCCCTTGACGGGGCCTGGTGGCTATGCCGCTTCCCACCAATCCGCAACATTTTATCGATAGCTTTCCCGCCACCCTTTGCTTGCTTTCGGCGCCGACTTGTGCTAAATTAACTTCAGCGCAGGTGTTCGCCGATAATTACAGTATTCTGTTCCCGGAACTCTAACCAACAGATGTCATTTATGCTCGGACGCGAGAATCTGTATATCGGGCCGGCAGGCTGGTCTTACCCGGATTGGCACGGCGTTTTTTATCCGCCCAAAAGTTCCCGGAATTTCGATGAGTTACACTATATCGCCACCTATTTTGATCTCGTCGAAATCAATTCCAGCTATTATCATCCGCAATCGCCGGAAGCCTCGAAAAACTGGGTGAAGCGGGTGCAAGACAATCCACGCTTCCGCTTCACGGCCAAGCTGTGGCAAAAATTTGTGCTGGAACGCAGCTCTTACACCACCGAGGATGTTAAAATGGTACGCCGCGGTCTCGACGTCCTGATGGAGGCCGATCGGTTCGGCGCCCTGTTGCTGCAGTTCCCCCAATCCTTTCACAACAATCTCGATAACCGCTCCTGGTTGTTCCGGATCATTACCGAGTTTCGGGATTATCCGTTGGTCGTTGAGCTGCGGCACCAGTCATGGGATCGCCCTGAAACCCTGACCTTTCTGCGCGACCGCAATGTGGGTTTTGCCAATATCGATCAGCCGGTCATCGGCAAAGGCCTCGGATTTACCTCACATATCACTTCAGACATTGCCTACTTCCGATTCCATGGCCGCAATCGCGAAAAATGGTTCAAGGAAGAAGCCAACCGTGATGAGCGGTACAATTATGACTATTCCCGCGATGAATTGCAGAGCTTCATCTCCCCTGTCCGTGAAGCGCTGAAAAAAACCGTAGCGGCATATGTGGTGTTCAACAACCATTTTCGCGGGCAGGCTCCCAAAAATGCACTGGAGTTTGAATTTCTGCTCACCGGCCAGAAAGTGAGCCTGCCCGATCCGCTGCTGCAGGCCTATCCCGAACTGGTGGACATCCGCCGGCCGGCCAATCCGCAGCAATTGGAGTTGTTCTAAGCCGAAGCGCCGCAGTGGCACAAGCTGCCAGCTTGTGAATCTTCCAGGGAAATCTGGGGCATCCGTGTCCGCTGTTATCTTGCGACTACCCCATCCATGCAAGACCCCGGGCACAAGGGGCGCGGCCTACCAGATGTGCTTCGTGGTGAAATACAAAACATTGTTTGCTTTCCTCATCTTTCCGCCTCTATTTAATGCGGCTAATTCAAAAATTTTATTGCAATTAATCGGCGCAGGTACTAAATTTGACCTGTTTCTTTCGAGGCGACATTCGATTTTTTTCGAATATTCCGGCGGAGAACCGTGTTTCCTAAAGGAACGGTCATCAGCAACCGTTCTGACAATCGAATGAGCCTGAAAAATGCGCCCAAAAGACCAATTCTCTAATGTGAACGCTGCCGTGTACGTGTACTGCTGCTACAACGCCTGGAAATCCTGTCCCTTTCCCATAGATTTCCCTTGCGAATCCCTTTTTTTGCCTGATGATTCCGGCGTAGGGTTCCGCTTAGCCCCATCGGGTGATGTCCATCTTTCTATGCCACCCTGATCGTACTGCCTGTGATTTCCCTGCCCCGGGGCCGAATCAATTCCGGCTATTCCTCATTTTCAAGTTGAAGGATCACCAAACCGTTATCAACAATAAATGCTAAACAATAGTCTCCATTAAAATCAAAGAAAGGTGAACCGTGAGTATCGCAGAACCTTTAACTCAGCCGAAACAGCACGAGGTATCGGATCAGCCCAGGATCAATGACTTCGTCATCCACGTAGCAACTGTGAACGGCTCCGGAAGCCAAAGCGCTAATACGGCTTTGCTGCGTGCCATCATGCAGATGGGAATTCCGGTTTCGGGCAAAAACCTGTTTCCGTCCAACATCCAGGGGTTGCCGACCTGGTTCACGATTCGGGTGAACAAAGACGGTTACCTTGCCCGAAAAGATCATGTCGATGTGCTGGTAGCCATGAACCCCGAAACGGCTCACAGCGATGTCATGAAGGTTCCGGCCGGCGCGCTGGTGGTCTATGATCAGCCGTTGAAGCTCGACTCCTTGCGCGACGACCTGACCTTTTACGCGGTGCCGTTCAACGATCTCGTGAAACCGGTTGTCGATATGCCCAAACTGCGGAAGCTGGTACGCAATATTATTTATGACGGCGTGCTTGCGTGGCTTTTGGGCATCGATATGGAATCGTTGGAAATCGCGATTCAGAAGCAATTCAAGCGCAAACCCAAAGCGGCGGAATTGAACATCAAAGCCGCCCGGGTCGGTTATGAATTCGCCAAAGACAATCTACCAGCGCAAAACAAGTTCCGCCTGGAACGCATGAACAAAACCGAAAATAAAATTCTCATTGACGGCAACGGAGCGGCGGCCCTGGGCTGCATGTTCGCCGGCGTGCAGGTGGTAACCTGGTACCCGATTACCCCGTCATCCTCCCTCGCCGAACAACTGAGTGATTATATGACCCGTTACCGCATGGATCCGGAAACCGGCAAAGCCACGTTTGCCATTTTGCAGGCGGAAGATGAACTTGCAGCCATCGGCATGGTGCTCGGCGCCGGATGGGCAGGGGCACGCGCCATGACCGCCACGTCCGGTCCCGGCATTTCCCTCATGGCCGAGTTTTCCGGTCTGGCTTATTATGCCGAAGTCCCCGGCGTGGTTTTCGACGTACAGCGTGTGGGGCCATCTACCGGTATGCCGACCCGCAGCATGCAGGGCGACGTCTTGTTCACGGCCGTCCTCTCTCACGGTGACACGCAGCACATCATGCTGTTTCCCAATTCACCGGAAGAAATTTTCGACATGTCCCTGGAAGCCTTCGACCTGGCCGAGCACCTTCAGACGCTGATTTTCGTGATGAGCGATCTCGACCTTGGGATGAACATGTGGATGTCGGACCCGTTTCAATATCCCCAAAAACCCATGAACCGCGGCAAGGTGCTCTCTGCCGAAGACCTGGAAAAAATCCAGGATTGGGGCCGGTACAAGGATGTCGATGGCGATGGTATTCCATACCGCACCATCCCGGGGACCCATCATCCCAAAGCGCCGTATTTTACCCGCGGCTCCGGCCATACGGAGTATGCACGATACACTGAAGACCCCGTGGAGTTCACCAAAGTGCTCGACCGTATCAAGAAAAAATATGAAAAGGCGCGGGATATTCTCCCGGCGCCCGTCATCGAACAGGACAGCAATGCCAGGATCGCGTTTATTTCATACGGCACCAGCCACTGGCCGGTGGTAGAGAGCCGCGACATCCTGCGTAATGAGCACGGTATCGAAACCAACTACCTGCGTTTACGCGCCTACCCGTTCAACAAACAGGTGCAGGATTTCATCGATGCGCACGACCGGGTGTATGTAGTGGAACAAAACCGCGACGCGCAAATGCTCAAGCTGATGCGCATGGAATTCACCCCGGAACAGATCGCCAAATTGCGCAGCATTCGCAGCTATGACGGACTGCCCATGTCCAGTGAACACCTTCTCACTCACTTTTTTGAACAGGAGAAAGCGTAACCATGGAAAAAACGACCAACGCAAGCAGCACCAAGACCCGCCCACAAAAGGTCAACCGCATCGGGTTGGACCTCAATTTCTATAAAGGCGAAAAAACCACGCTCTGTGCCGGATGTGGTCACAATGCTATCTCAGAGCGATTGATTCAGGCGTTTTATGAAATGGGAGTGGATCCCTATCAGGTGATCAAATTGTCCGGTATCGGCTGCTCCAGTAAATCGCCGGCGTATTTTCTCGGCTACTCGCACGGATTCAACGCGGTGCACGGCCGCATGCCGTCCATCGCCACCGGAGCGTTGCTGGCCAACCGCTCTCTGCTGGGCGTCGGCGTGAGTGGAGATGGTGATACGGCGTCGATCGGCATCGGACAGTTTGTACACCTCATGCGCCGTAACCTGCCCATGATCTACATCATTGAAGACAATGGGGTGTACGGCCTGACCAAAGGGCAATTTTCCGCCACCGCCGATGTGGGCTCCAAATTAAAGACCGGACTGGTAAACGAATTTCCGGCCATCGACACCTGCGCCATGGCCATTGAGCTGGGCGCAACGTTTGTGGCGCGCTCGTTCTCCGGTGATCGCAAGCAGATGTCGGCGATCCTCAAGGCGGCCATCGCGCACCGCGGCCTGGCCATGATCGACGTCATTTCACCGTGTGTCACATTCAACGACCACGAAGGCTCCACGAAAAGCTATGCGTATGTCAAAGAACACGACGAGTATCTCGATGAAGTGAACTTCGTACCCTATTTCGAAGACATCACGGTGGATTATGAGCCCGGCACCACCCTGGATGTGGAGCTGCATGACGGGTCGCACCTGCTGCTGAGCAAACTGCCGGAGGATTACTCCCCATTCGATCGCAAAAAGGCGGTGCAGCGTCTTATGGAAGCTCATGAGAAGGGCGAAGTCCTCACCGGCATCTTTTATGTAAATCCCGACGCCAAGACACTGTTCGATATCATGCACCTTCACGACACACCGCTGGTTGAGCTGCCGGAAGAAAAATTGCGCCCTTCCCGGGAGGTGCTGGATGAGATCATGGATGATTTGAAATAATTCCGGCCTTTGGATAGCGGTTTTTACAAAGGGCTGTCCCCCAACCATCCGCGCTTCCCCCGAATGCCGCTATCGGGCATTCATCGATTCCGGTTTGCAATATGCCGGGTAGAAGCATTCGGGCGGCGCGCGTGCTGATATGCCTCATCAGGGGAACAGCCCTTTTTGTTTCCCGATGCGGCGCATCCGCTTTGATGCAGCCCCGGACCGCCTTCTGGCACACGTATCCGTACGGTAAAAAGCAGCTCGGCAATAGCACCCCATGAGTCTGCACCTTGCAAAGGCTTTGAAGCCGCCGCAAGGGTTTTCACGCCGCTCCCAATTTCATACTTTCTGGCAAACCGACAAATCCCAAATTTTTCCCACTAACACGAAGGCCTTTGGCCGAAGATTTTTTAACTAACCCCAGGCCCCTGGCCGAGGGGACACTCGACGGGGACGCCTCGCGTTAGATTATAATTTCAGCGAGAACGCCTTCGCGTTATACGACCGGTGGGGATGTTATCGCGTTCTGAAAATCAACCTGGTCTTCACCGGACGGATACGGCACACCATCCATGAAAATCTACCAATTTCTAAGCTGCGGTGATTCATTCAACGATAGATGTCAAATCGAGCGTGCTCTGAGAGCCTTTCGCTCGACTCAATCAACCGGCCATGATCCCGGTCGGCGATATCGCTCCGCGCGCCAATAAAACGGCCGGCTTTCCTGCTGCACTTTTCGCGGAGCAGTTCCCTTTCTTACCGCACCAGTACCACCTTTCGTGCCCGGCTTTGTCTGCCCGCATCGAGGTGGATGAAGTAAACGCCGCTGGCCAGATGCTGGAAGGCATACCGTAAACGGTGTGCTCCCGGGGGCAGGATTTTGCGCGGCACACCACCCACCTGTCGGCCAAGCAAGTCGAATATCCGCAGGCGCACCGTAGCCGTGGCACTCAACCGAAACCGGATACGCCACGCGCCGGGCTGCGATTCAATAAGGAAATCGCGGATGAGCGCCGCACCTGCCACCGGCTTTGAATCCGGCACCCCCGTGACCACATCATTCCGGTAGGCGGTAAACCGGCCCTGCCGGTCGCTGAGGATCAAATCGGCATCGCCGTCGTCATCCAGATCGGCGAGAGCCAGGTTGACCACCGGCGCCGGCAAGGTCAGGTTTTGAAAAACCGCCGCATCCGCCTGCCACTGCGGTTCCGCCGCCGTGCCGAGGTTGCGGTAGCACACCAGATTCAGGCTATCCTTGATGAACACGATATCCGCCCGGCCATCGCGATCGAGATCGCCGACGGCCGCGCGGTAAAATGGGTCCGCAGCAAAACCGTCGGACCACGCCCCGCGTTTTTGCCAGTTCGGTTCGGCCAGCGTGCCGGTGTTTGCATACCACGCCCACGCATAGCGGCCGCGCTGTTGCAACAGCAGGTCCGGCCGGCCGTTGGCGTTGACATCCCGGAAGACCGGATCGAGATAAAACGAATCCGGGACCAGCGGTGAAAAGAATTCCGGCCAGTCCACATAAATACCGTATTGATTTTTTCGAATCAGAGTGAGGCTCGTGGCCATCGTGTTGCCGTCGCGATCCAGCAGCTCGGCAGATACAGCCAGTTCGGGGCTGCCATCGCCATCCCAGTCGAAGACGGAAATGGTGGGACGGTGGTAGAGCACATTGTCATACAGCGCCATTTTGAAGGGCTGCTGAAATCGCAACACGCCCTGCTCCAGCCGGAACATACGGTAGTAAATCGTCTGCGATGGAATATCGGTGGGCCGCGCCCAATGCACCTGAACGCCGAACAGGCCGCCATCCGGCATGAAATCCACATCGGTTTCGCGGTAGCCCGCCGGGAAGGTCAAATAAAACGCCGGCTGCAATGGCTCATCCTGCATTTGCGGACGCACCACAAAGCCGCGGATGGGCGCATATTCGTGTGCCAGCAGCAGCTCCGGCAGACCGTCGCGATTGAAGTCCGCCAGCGCCGTGTTGGTGTGAAACCAGGCGTCATCCACAAACACCGACGACCGATCGAACGTGAATCGCAACGTATCCTGCACCGGTTCTGCCGTGCCAAGGGCGATCAGCGCGTTGCCGTAATCCCAATCCCACACGGCGATCATGTCCGGCAGCGAATCCGAATTCAAATGGGTGAACTGCACGCTGGACGGATTGAAATTGTAGTACGGGATCAGAACCGGGCGCGGCGACGAAGCCCACTGCGGCCGCTGCGCGCTGCCGAGATTTTCGACATAACGGTATCCCTGCCGGCCTGCGACTACGGCATCCGGATCGCCATCTCGGTCGAAATCCACAAAGGTGATGAAATTCCCGCCGGGCAGATTCGTCACCAGCGTATCGGCATTGCGCCATTCGCCGCGGTTCAGATCGAACCGGTAGCCTTGAAAAACCGGGGTGCCCTGCCGGGGGATCGGCAGAATCACCTCGGCGCGCCGGTCGCCGTCGAGATCGACCAGCGCGGGTTTGTAAAACGGCGGATAGCCAGCCACATCGACATCCAATGCCCAGTCCGGCCGTTCTTCGAATTGCAGTCCCGACGGCATGGCGAGGTTCCGGTAAAAGCGCACGCCTTCGGAATCCAGAATCATCACATCCGGCCAGCCATCGGCGTCGATATCCCCGGCGGCCACGCGCACGTTTTGATGAATCTGAACGCCGGACGGATTGATGAGCCGGTCTTCCTGCTGCCAGGACCAGCTCTGGGCAAAGGCGGCGGTCGCCATCATGGCGGCGAGGAAAATTGAGAGATGGGCCGTTTTCATGATTTCACCTGTGGTCGGATGACGGGGCCATAGAATGTACACAACGCCGCCATCGGAAAAAAGCATTTTCGGCGAAATGGCTCAACGGAAGACCGGCCATCTTTTGCCAAATCCTCTTGTCTTTCTGGAAGGAATTTCATAGTATTGGGGCGTCAGAAAGCCAATCAAATCAACGCGGAAATACCGATCAATGCACCGGAACGAAATCGTGAAGGAGCTCGCGCGTTTGATGCCGCACTTGCGAACGAACGAGCCTCTTGCGCCATACACCACCATCGGCGTTGGGGGGCCGGCCGATGTGTTCGTCGAGGCGACTATGGTGGAGCAAATCCGGCAGGCGGTGGATGTCTGCGAAGCTGCCGGCGTGCCGCATTTTCTGCTGGGCGGCGGCAGCAACCTCATTTTCGCCGATGCCGGTTTTCGCGGAGTGGTCATCCGCAACCTTGCCGATGCATTTGAAATTCTCGCCGAAACGCCGGACGCGCCGCCGCCGACACCGGCTGTTCCTGATGCACGGTTTTCGCCTCCGCCTCTGGATGATGCGGTACAGTGGCCGGAAGAAGATACGGACGCACCGGCTGTTCTGGTGCGGGTGGCGGCCGGCGCCCGACTCATGCCGTTGATGAAGCAACTGTTCCAGCACGGCATCACCGGTCTTGAATGGTTCGCCGGCATCCCGGCCACGGTGGGCGGCGCGGTCTTCATGAACCTGCACGGCGGGCCGCGGTTTTTCGGCGATCTCGTTCAGCGCGCGCTGCTGTACCGCCGCGGCCGGTTCAAAACCGTGGATCGCGAGTATTTCCGGTTCGGCTACGACTGGAGCGTGCTGCACGACACCCGCGAAATCGTGCTGCAGGTGGATTTGCGGCTACGCCGCGGCGATGTGACGCGAGCGCGGCAATTCGTGAAAGTCTGGGCGGCGTACAAAGCCAATCAACCACAGCGTTCGGCCGGTTGCATTTTTCAGAATCTGTCGCCGGAGCAGCAGCGCCGGCTCGATCTGCCCACTACTTCAGTGGGCTATGTCATCGACCGGGTGCTGGGACTGAAGGGCAGGCAAATCGGCGGCGCGCGTATCGCCCCCGCGCATGCGGCGTTCATCGAGAATCTGGGCAATGCCACAGCCGCAGACGTGCTGGCGCTGATCGAGACCGTGCAGCAAGCCGCCCGCGACAGGCTGGGAATGGAATTGCCGCTCGAGGTGGAACTGGTGGGCTTTGACGGAAAATAGCCATTGCCCGAGCCACGCTGGCAGGGCTTCCGTCCCTGCCAGCGTTATCACCAACATCAAAAAGCCCATTTCTCATGGCGAAACATAAAACGGCCGCACCGCCGTTTACCCCGGCGCTGTCTGGCCTTTACTCTGAAACCGAATCAACCGCTTCGCACAGGGATAGATCATGCAAACGTTCATTATCGAAGGCGGCCATCCGCTGCAGGGTGAGGTTACCGTGGCCGGCAACAAAAATGCCGCCCTGCCCATCATCGCCGCCACCGTGCTCACCGACGAGCCCTGCATCCTGACCAACCTGCCGGCCATCCGCGATGTGGAGGTCATGCTGCAGCTTTTGCAGAGTCTCGGCAAGACAGTCGAGCGCCTCGACCGCAATGCTGTGCGCATCCACGGCGACATCCGCAAAACCGCTCTGGACGAGTCGCTCGCCGGCCAGCTTCGCGCCTCGATCCTGTTTTTGGGCGCACTCCTGGCGCGCGCCGGCGAGGCCACGCTGCCGCCGCCGGGCGGCTGCGTCATCGGTCGTCGCGGTCTGGAAACCCATTTCGAAGCGCTGCAGCCGCTGGGCGCCGTGTTCGAGTCGCTGGAAAGTGGTTTCCGCGCTACCCTGCCCCGGCCAACCGCCGGCGACCTTTTTCTGGTGGAGCCGTCGGTGACCGCCACTGAAAACGCGCTGCTCCTGGCTGCGGCCATTCCCGGCAAAACCGTGATCGAAAACGCGGCCTGCGAGCCGCATGTGGTGGACCTGGCGCAGGTGTTGGTGAAAATGGGCGCGCGTCTTACCGGCGCCGGCACCAACCGCATCGAAATCGAGGGCAGCGCGCATCTCGGCGGCTTTGAGCACGACATCGTCGCCGATCACATCGAAGCGGCCACGTTTGCCATCGCCGCCGCCTGTTTGCAGAGCGAGATCGTCATCCACCGCGCCGAAAGCGCGCATCTGCGCATGCCGGCGTACTACTGGCAGCAAATGGGCATGAATTTCCGTTTCGAGCCCGGGCGCGTGCTGCACATCCGGCCGGCGCGACTGCGGGCGCCCGCGCGCAAAATCCAGGTCGCGCCGTGGCCCGGCTTCCCCACCGATTTGCTCAGTCCGATGATCGTGCTGGCCACCCAGGCCGAGGGCACGACTCTTTGCCACGACTGGATGTTCGAGTCACGCATGTACTTTGTGGACAAGCTCATTGCCATGGGCGCCAACATTACCGTGTGCGATCCGCACCGGGTGCTGGTTTCCGGCCCCACGCTGCTGCGCGGGCAGACCCTGAGCAGCCCGGACATCCGCGCCGGCATTGCGCTGCTCATCGCGGCGCTGCGGGCCCGCGGCCGCAGTGAAATCCGCCACGCCGAGCTCATCGACCGCGGCTACGAGGCCATCGACGAGCGTTTGCGGCGACTGGGAGCCCGGATCGACCGGCAGGCGGCACAGCCGTGAGTCGGTCAAAGCGGTGCAATTT
>WFVT01000234.1 GCA_015491485.1 Candidatus Zhuqueibacterota bacterium | reverse complement strand
CAGTCACACTGCGCGTTTCACACAAAAAATCATCCGGCTACGGTAACGCCCTTTGGGATGGATACGATTCGACTCATGTGTCAAAGCATTTTTTAACCACGAAGTCACGAAGGACACGAAGAAAAGCAAAGCTTCAAAAACCCTTCGTGATCTTTGTGCCTTTGTGGTGGTTAAACGTCTTTGCCTTGCGGAATCCCGTAACTTAAACAGCCGATTCCCGTTCACAGCAGCCAGGCTTGGGAAAACATAGCCACGCATTCACCACCTGTCGAGCACCCGCGATAACAATTAGAGTCATGTTCAGCCCAGGTTTATGGATGCGGTCAACTCTCTTGCCAAATCATCTTTTTAACCACGAAGTCGCGAAGGACACGAAGAAAAGCAAAGCCTCAAAAACCCCTCGTGATCTTCATGCCTTTGTGGTGGTTAAACGTTTTTGCTTTTCGGAATCCAGTAGCAGCCGGTTTCCGATCACAGCTGCCGGGGTTGGGAAAACGGCATCACGCTTTCATCACCTGACTAACACTCACGATAACCGGGCAGCTCAAATTCAACTTGAATCCATGAAACAATGGCCTGGTTGAAAAACTGGATCGACTCACTTCGTCAAATCATCTTTTTAACCACGAAGTCACAAAGGACACGAAGAAAAGCAAGGCCTCAAAAACCTTCGTGATCTTCGTGCCTTTGTGGTAATTAAACGTTTTTGTTTTGCGGAATCCCCTGATTTCAGCAGCCGGGATTGAGGAAATGGCATCACGCTGTCATCACCTGACGAACGCTCACGATGATAACAGGGCAGGTCAAATTCCACCTGAATTCAGGAAGTGATAACCTGGTTGAAAAATAGGTTCAGCTCACTTTGGTAAATCATTTTTTTTCAACCACAAAGTGCACGAAAGACACGAAGAAAAGCTAAGCTTCAAAACCCTTCGTGATCTTTGTACCTTTGTGGTAATCAAACGTTTTTGCGTTATTGATTTTTACAACATTGATATGAAGATTTTCAAACGTCCTGCATCAATCCCACTGGATTTTTGCCACATACACCGCCCGGCTGTGTTCTTCACTGAACGCGATTGCTGAACCATCCGGCGAAATCGTGGGATCCATTTCAATTTGATCAGGCGTGTTGGTCAAATTCACACGCCGGCTTCCATCCGCGCGAATTGCCCAGATATCCGAAGCCAAAATCCGGTGCCCATCATCTTCCGTGACCATGCACAATATCCAGCGGCCGTCCGGGCTCCAGACCGGATTTTCGCCTGCCCCCAGGCTCACCACCGACTCCGTTTCCAGATGAACCACATACAAATGCCCGCCGATCACTTCGATCACCGCGCGTGAGCCGTCGGGAGATATTTCGGTTTTCAGATACCGGCCTTCGATGGGGTTCAACGTCTTTAACTTCTGCCCGTCAGGCGCAAGAATTTCGATGCCTTGTTGGCCGCTTGCCACCACCGCTAAAGGCAACGGCGAGGATTTTCTCAATGATATCGGAATCGGCGCCTCAAACACCTCCAAGCCGCGATTGGCATATAAAACGATTCGGGCATTCCCCCCCGCCCATACCGGAAGCGCGGGCATGAATGTCCGCTCTTCCGTCACTTGATGCGCCTGTCCGGTTACGATATCATAAATTTTGATGGCATTGTACCGCCGCCGGCGTTCCCAGCGCGCCGCCCGCCCCAACAGAAAACGGCCGTCCGGAGACCACTGCATGCGAAAACCCACGGCGGCATCGGTGGTGATCTGCTTGAATTCGCTGCCGTCAGGGCGCACCAGAAAAATCCCATTGTAGCGGGGACCGGTGACCGCAATCCATGCCCCATCAGGCGACCATACGGGCTGCTGATAACTCCTCCCATTCGGGGTAATCCGCTGAGGTTCACCGAGCAGTCGCGGTTGCGCGTGGACGCCGGAAAGGGCAAGCCCCATCACCATCGATGCCAGAATCATTATTTTTTTCATAGACTCAGACTCCCTATGCATCCGTTTTTTATGGCATTAAGGCAAAATCAGGATTTTGCGGGTGACCTGCTGTGATTGATTCCGAAATCGCACGAAATAGAGCCCCGGCCCGACACGACGGCCGTGTTCATCCCGGCCGTTCCAGATAAACCGGTTACGGCCGGCACGCCACTGTTCAAGTGAACGCGCGAAAACTCTTCGTCCCAGCACATCGTAAACCGCAACTTCCACGGCCTGTGCGGCAGGCAGAATAAAATCAATGCGAACCTGCAATTTATCCCGGGTTACCGGATTGGGCTGAGGCGGCAACACCTCAAACCGGTGCGGAAGGTTTTCTTCCTGCCGCACCGCCACCACATTTTCCGGCTTTCGCACTTGAAGGTCATCAAAATACAATTCAACGCGATCGGTGGAATCGGCCTGGATATCAAAACCGAGCCAGCGCAAGCCGACCGGTCCCTGAAGCCGGGTTTGGCCGTTTTCATCGACCAGGCTATCCCTGCCGGCGCAGTAACGCAGCATGCGCCAGCCCCACCAGTCGATCGGCACCGCCCTGGATAAACGGCCGCTTTCTTCCTCGAAAAGCCAGCGCAATCGGGCTCCAGAGCTATCGCCATAAACGGCCACGTAGGCAACATCGCTGGAATCGACCTGGATATCCTCCGCTGCAAAAGCCAGGCGCAGATTACCGTCAGGCTCTGAGAACCGCAGGGAGAGCTGCAGAGCCCCCGAAGCAAAATAATACGGCAGCGGCACGATCTCCAGACGCAACGAATCCTCATCCACGCCGCGGGTGGCTGTCTGGGTCAACGGATCGGCAAAAGGATTATCTTCGCCGCGAAAGTCCGAGATGGTTTCGGGATTGCCGGTTTGCGATTCCGTGGAATATTCCCAACTCAATGCCTCTAATAAGCCCGTACCGGATTGATCTTTGAGAGTCCGCCTTAGGGTCACATTGATCCGGGCGTCAGGTTGCAGCGGCCAATTGGGAACCAGTGTCAGCCATCGGTGGCCGGCTCCTGCCGGCCAATCCAGACGGTACGATACGCCGCCGCGGTTGCTGGACACCAGAATGCTTTGTGACCATATGGCCGAAGCCGGATCGATCGCCCGGTTGAACTGCACCCGAATGGGTTGATAGACATCGACGTCGTGCATGCGCCGTCCGGGCTCTATTACGAGCACCATGGGCACCGTGGTATCGAGCGGTGCCACGGTGAATTGAAACGAAAATCCATCGCCGCCGGTTCCATAGCCGTCGCCGTCCAGTGGCAACCCGAATGTATTTTTTGCACTCGAATCGATACGGACGGTGTAGGTCACGCCTGCCTCCATCCCCTTGACCGATTCAAACGTAAACACTCGCCGCAGGCGGTCGGCAAGCAATGTTCCTGCGACCGGCGGCTCAATCCGAAAGGCCTGTTCCACACTTTCGGCATCCATGGTTTGAGAAAACTTGATGAAAATTTTCGCCAGTGGAGCGATTCCCGAAGCGCCGTGCTTCGGTTTTATCGCCACCACCGTGGGGGGGATGGCCGACACCAGATTAAAATCCACGTGTTGAATGCGATTGCTGTCCAGTGCGACTTCCTTTTCGGCGGTGATGTAATCAGGAGCCGTCACTCGGAGGCGATATGGTCCGGGCGGTAAATCGTGAAAGGCGTACAGCCCATTCTTCCAGGTGTCGGTGGTGTATTCCAGGCTATCCGGCAACAGGAGCACGTGTGCGCCGTTGATGGGCTGACGGGTGAGGGCATCCCGAATTATGCCGCTGAGCGTGCCGGTGGGCATGCCGCCGGCGTCGAAGTATTCCAGAACGGCGTAGTGCAAGCCCAGGGCTTCGAGGCGGCGGAAATCGGGGTTGCGCAGTTTTGCCTCTTCCACCGGATGGTCATGAAATGTGGCTTCAGACAGCTCACCCGGCATTTGCAAATCGTTGAGCACACCGAGGTAGCTTGGCGATCCGTAAAAGGTATAATCACCGAAAATGCGGTAATCGCTGGTGCGCAATGCCAGCCAAAGGCTTCTCCCCATGCGCTCACTCATAACATCAGACTGCCCCGGCCATTGCGGTTGCCTATTGGCCAGCTCTTCATATAACATCAGGGTATAACGCGAGCTTGTGTTGGTACCGCCAGTCGCATTGTGATGAATGGAATGAAACCAGGTGACGCCGAATGTGTTGGCCATATATTCCCGTTCCCAGAGTTTGGGATTTTCAGCGTCCGTCGTCCGCGTCATCAGTACCGTATCGATATTGGCCCGTTTGAGCAAATCCCTCCAGAACAATCCCACCGACAAATTGACTTCTGCCTCCCGCAAGCCGGTCGGGCCCTGATTGCGTGTTCCGGCGCCATGCCCGGGGTCGATGCAGATGCTGATTCCACTCAAATCTTGCGCGACCAAAACGCTCGTGTTCAACAACAGTCCGACGACGAGGAGCCGAAGTCCGAATCGACGATCCCGTTCCCGTTTCATCTTTTTGATCACCGATTTTACTCTCCTTCCAGAATATCCCGCAGTTGTTCCATGGTCAAATTGCCGCCGCTCATGATCACCGCCACATTCTTGCCCTGCCATTTTTCACGCTCTCGCCAGGCCGCGGCAAAGGCAGCGGCGCCGGCGCCTTCAGCGATATTGTGTGTATAGGTCAGCAACATCCGAATCGCCGCGCGGAGTTCATCGTCCGTCACCAGCACGAAATCGTCAAGCTCGCGCCGCAAGATGTTCAGGGGCAATTCGAACGGCGAGAGCGTGGCCAGCCCCTCGGCAAATGTATCGGCGGAGTCGGTGGTAACGGTTTTGCCCGATTTCCAGGACTCGAACACCGCCGGAGCGTGTGCGGATTGCACGCCGATCACTTTGAGGTCGGGACGAACGGCATGCCCGACAATGCAGCATCCGGAAGCCCCGCTGCCGCCGCCTACCGGAACATAGATGACATCCAGATCAGGAACCGCTTCCATGAGTTCCAGCGCATACGTCCCCACGCCGGAAATCAGTAACGGCTCATCGCCGGCGCTGATGTACCGGATGCCGGTGGACTCGGCCAATTCTTCAGCATGACGTTTGCATTCCTCATAATGTTTCCCATGATAAATAATCTCCGCTCCCAGGTTTTCAATCGCGCGCACTTTATCCGGATTGGCGCCCTCGGGAACCACGATTTTTGCCGGGATGTCGTAAAGGCGAGCCGCGAAAGCCACGGACTGGCCATGATTTCCGGTGGACGCAGCAATGACTCCGCGGCTCCGTTCGTCCGCAGGTAAAGCGCCGCAATAATTGACTCCGCCGCGAACTTTAAAGGCACCTGTCGGTTGGTGATTTTCGTGCTTAATCCACAAATTGAAACCGATTTTCTTTTCCAATGCCGGATACCGGTGTGCCGGCGTCGGCATCAGATACGGTGCAATCCGCTGACGCGCCTGCAATACATCCGCTATGGTAATGGTTGTCTGCATTAAACCCTCGTCAAAGATGCGTTTGGCTCCGGAATGGAGCACATTGATTTTATTTCGTACTGCCACTGGTTTAGCCCGGATGCTTCCCTGTGGCGCCCCGGCATGGCCAAAGTGTTGCTATTTATGATATTTCTCGCCCTTTAAAATGGTAAAGGCCCGGTAAAGCTGCTCCAGCAACATGACCCGCGCCAGCTCATGCGGAAACGTCATGGCTGACAAAGACAGCAGCCGGTCGGCGCGGGTCCGCAGGAGGTCGGAAAAGCCGTGTGGCCCTCCTATGGCAAAAGCCACGGTTTTCGTTCGTTCATTCGCAAGCCGTTCTAAAAAGGCGGCAAAGGCTTCGGAGGACAGGGCCTCGCCCCTCCGGTCGAGCACCACCCAAAACGCATCATCGGGGAGCGCATTTAAAATCGTACGGCTTTCATCCTCTTGAATGTGCGCCACCGTACGGTTGTGCGTTGGGACGTCTTTGAGTTCTGTCAGTTCAATTTTGGTGTAATGCTGTAACCTTTGAAGATAATCCGCCTGTGCCAGTTGAAATCCCCGGGCTTTGATGCGCCCGATCGCAATAATTTTGATCTTCATGATTTTTTAGGATCATAGACGGGTATAAATTAACATTCAAAGTAAGTTGGTGAATGTTGAAATGCAAGGGGATTTTAGACCAATGGGATGGCCGATTTTACATGCCATAACCAGAAACCGACAGCTTCGATAAGCCGCAGAAAGATCTGGATCAAACGCGGATGCGTTGTAACACAAGCTTCCGGCTTGTGTCGTTGGCGGATAAGCTCTGATGATTTTCCCTCGCAAAGACGCAAAGTCGCAGAGTGAAATATAGTAGCTGAAGAATGTTTACAAAACGCCCCCAACATCGGCGTCGGGGGCAAAGCCGGAAGCAGGGGGCTTTCATTTTCAAAATCAGCCCCTGCCTGTCGTCATTGCGAGCGAAGCGATGCAATCTAAAAAGAGATTGATCAATCGATCACCACACGTCCACCACCTGACGAGCACTCAAGACATCACGTTCAGCCCAAGTTCATGGATATGGTTTGACTCATGCAGCAAAACATTTTTTTCAACCACGAAGTTCACGAGAGACACAAAGAAAGCTAAACTCAAAAAACCTTCGTGATCTTTGTGCCTTTGTGGTGGTTAACCATTTTTGTCTTGAGGAATCCAATAGCAGCCGGTTCCCGATCAAAGCATCCAGGGTTGGGTAAACGACATCACGTTCTCGCCATTATCTTCCACAGGAAGCGAGAACATGATTGAAAAACGGGATCAACTCAGTTTGCCAAATCATTTTTTCAACCACGAAGTGTACGAAAGACCCGAAGAAAAGCCAAGATTCAAAAAAACCTTTGTGGTCTTTGTGTCTTTGTGGTAATCAACCATTTTTGTCTTGCGGAATTTCATGATTTTAGCATCCGGGATTGGGAAAACGTCGCCGCGTGTTCACCACCTGACGAGTACTCGTGATGATCATTTCCATCACGTTCAGCCCGGGCTCATGGATGCGATTCGAGTCGTGCGCCAAATCATTTTTTCAACCACAAAGTTCACAAAAGACCCGAAGAAAAGCCAAGATTCAAAACCCTTTGTGGTCTTTGTGTCTTTGTGGTAATCAAACATTTTTGTCTTGCGGAATTCCATGATTTCAGCAGCCGCTTCGGTCTTTTCGCTTGCATTTACCGATGGTTGCCATTAGATTTGTTATCTATGCACTCAGAATCCTCACAACCCAGTCATCGCGATAAAACAGGCATTCTATTTCTTCACGGTTTTACGGGCAGTCCTGCGGAGCTGGAATGGTTACAAACCCAATTCCACAGGTTGGGCTTTCAAACGCTTTTGCCGACTTTGTGCGGGCACGAACGTCAACCCGAAGCGATGCTGAAGTGCACGTACCGGGATTGGCTCCGCGACGCAGAACATGCGCTTGAAGAAATTCGCCGCCGGTGCACAACGGTATTTGTTGTCGGCCTGTCCATGGGGGGAGCCCTGTCACTTTATCTCGCAGCCAATCACCATTTCGCAGGAGTCGTCACCATGGCGGCACCGGTGCGGCTTTCGCCGGTGAAGGAAATCGCCGCACGGCTGCTGCACCCGATCATCCGGTGGCAGCACAAAAAAAACGGGCCGGACATCCGCGATCAGGAATCTAAAAAACGGCTGCGCAGCTACAACCGGTATCCCACACGATCGGCGGTGGAACTGTTCAACCTTTTGCGGCTGGTACGCTCTCAATTGGACCGCATCCGGATGCCCATATTAATTATTCACAGCAAACAGGATCACGCCGTGCCCTATAGCAATGCGGAACAAATCTACCGCTCCGTTGCATCGGTGGACAAACGGCTCAAATTGTTCACGGAAAGCTACCATATCATTTCGGCAGATGTGGAAAAAGAACAGGTGTTTGAAGAAATCCGGGATTTCATTGACCGTATTTTAAAGGAAAGGAAATGAGCGACAACGGCCGAACGGACACCATGAGCAAATTGGATCAGCTTCGCTCGCTGATACCGTATTTGGCGCGTTATAAAAAGCGGTTTCTCATCGGCGGCCTGTTTGTATTCATGACCAACGCCGTGGGACTCATACAGCCGCTGCTGATTCGTGCTGCGGTGGATTCGTTGGCCGGAAGCGTCGAATTCCGGATTCTGGTCGCCTACGCGCTCGGTATTCTCGGCGTGGCGGCGCTGGAGGGCGTGTTTCTTTTTTTGATGCGGCAAACCCTGATCGTTACCTCGCGTTACATCGAATACGATCTGCGCAACGATTTCTTTGCTCATTTGCAAAAAATGTCACTGCGCTTTTTTTTGAAGTACAGTACCGGCGAGTTGATGGCGCGGGCGACGAACGATTTGAATGCCGTCCGGTCGCTGGTGGGACCGGGCATTATGTATTCCATCAATACGCTGATTTTATTCATCGGCACGCTCATCGTGATGCTGTCTCTCAATCCCCATCTGACCGCCTTCGCGATGCTGCCCCTGCCGATCATGGTGATTATGGTGGCCAGCCTGATGAAACGCATTCACGATACGTTCAAGAACGCGCAGGAAGAGTACGGCCGCATGACCACGCATGCCCAGGAAAACATTTCCGGTATCCGCGTGGTCAAGGCGTATGTACAGGAGGAAATGGAGAAGCGGCGATTCGAGCAGTTCAATTTGCGCTACATCGCCCATAATTTGCGGCTGGCGAAAATTCGGGGAACGCTGTGGTCGGCCATGGGCTTTCTCACCGGTGTCGGGGCGATGATTGTGCTCTGGATCGGAGGGACTCTGGTGGTTCAAAACGATCTCAGCCTCGGTGAGCTTACCGCCTTTTTTTCACTCATGGCCCGACTCACCTGGCCCATGGTTGCTCTGGGCTGGGTGATCAATTTGACCCAGCAAGGCATTGCCAGCATGGGGCGGCTCAATGAAATTTTAAACACTCCCCCCGACATCGCCGATGGGCCGCAAACGGATTTTTCCATCAGCCGCATCGAAGGCGAAATTGAATTTCGAAATGTGAGCTTTGCCTACAACGGCCGTCCGGTCCTGAAAAATATCAGCTTTACCATCCCTAAAGGCAAAACCGTAGCCATTGTGGGCCACGTGGGCAGCGGGAAATCCACATTGCTGAACATGATTCCCCGGCTTCTGGAACCGACGGCGGGAGAAATCTTGATCGATGGACGACCGATTCAGCAAATTCCTTTGCACGTGTTGCGCCGGCACATCGGTTATGTGCCGCAAGAGACGTTCCTCTTTTCGGACACGCTGAAAGAAAATATCCTGTTCGGTGCAGACGGCGCGGCATTGGAGGATATGATCGAAGCCGCGCAAATATCGCAGCTTTACCAGGAAATCCAGCGTTTCCCGGACCAATTTGACACCCTGCTCGGCGAGCGGGGCATCAATCTTTCCGGCGGGCAAAAGCAGCGGGCGGCGATCAGCCGCGCCATTGTCCGCAAACCGGCGATCCTCCTGCTGGATGATGCGCTGTCTTCGGTGGATACTTATACCGAAGAAGCCATTCTCAAGCGACTCCGCGAAGTGATGAAATCGCGTACCAGCGTTATCGTGTCACACCGTATTTCCACCATCCGGGATGCCGACCAAATTTTGGTGCTGGAACACGGCGAAATCATCGAATCCGGGACTCATGAGCAACTGCTTGCCCTGGACGGCGTGTATGCCGATCTGTATCGCAAGCAAATTATCGAAGAGGAATTGGAGGAATTGTAGTTGTCGGCTTTTGAAGAAGAAACCCTGGGAAAGGCATACGATCGTCAACTGATCCGGCGGTTGCTGCCGTTCATCCGGCCTTATTTGCCGCGTGTGCTGCTTGCGGTGCTGGCGCTTCTGGCAGCGTCCATTCTGCAGCTCCTGGGACCTAAACTAACACAGGTCGGGATCGACCAGTACATTCAAAATAACGATCTTCCCGGACTCAAAATCATTATTTTTTACTATATGCTGGTGCTGTTCGGCCTTTTCATCAGCCGCTTCGCACAGATGTATCTGATGGAATGGATTGGCCAGCATATCATGTTCGATCTGCGACGCGCCGTTTTCGGGCATCTCCAGCACCTGCCCCTGTCCTTTTTCAATCGCAACCCGGTCGGACGGCTCATGACCCGCGTCACCACCGATGTGGAAGCACTTAATGAAATGTTTACTTCCGGACTGGTGGCATTCTTCGGGGATATCCTGACGCTGAGTGGCATCATTTTTATTTTGTTTTACATGCATTGGCAACTGGCGTTGGTGACCATTTCGGTCATCCCGCTGCTGTTTATCGTGAGCTTGCTTTTCAAACAAAAGGTCCGCAACGCTTTCCGGCAAATCCGGACCCGCATCGCGCGCATCAACGCATTCCTGCAGGAGAACATCAGCGGAATGGCCGTGGTTCAATTGTTCAACCGGGAAAAGAAAAATTTCGACCGATTCGAGAAATTAAATCGCGACCATCTCGATGCGTTTATCCGCACGATCTTTTATTTTGCGGTGTTTTATCCCACGGTGTCGTTTATCGGCGCCTTCGCCACCGCGCTGATCATTTTTTACGGCGGCTTGAAAATCATGGCCGGCACCCTCACCTTTGGTGGGCTGGTGGCGTTTATCCAGTATGCCTTTATGTTCTTCCGCCCGATCAGCGACCTGTCCGAAAAGTACAACATCATGCAATCGGCTATGGCTTCCAGCGAGCGCATCTTCAAACTGCTGGATGAGAAAACGGAAATGGATGTGATCCGCCCTCGAATCCGCATTCAGGGCAGGGTACGCGGCGAAATTGAATTCCGGAACGTTTGGTTTGCCTACAATGATGAAGATTGGGTGCTCAAAGATATTTCGTTTCAAATTGCCCCCGGAGAGAAAATTGCGATTGTGGGAGCGACCGGTTCCGGTAAAACCACCCTGATTAATTTATTGGCTGGTTTTTATCCGGTGCAAAAGGGAGAAATTCGTCTGGATGGCCATAATATCCGTGATTATTCCCTGTTCGATCTCCGGCGGCAGATGGCGATCGTGCTGCAGGATGTCTTTCTGTTTGCCGGCAGCATAGCCGAGAACATCCGGCTCGGCAACGAGGCCATCGACGATGAGCGGCTGCGCCGGGCGGCCGCCGACGTCAATGCGCTGCCGTTTATTGAACGCTTGCCCGAGGGCTTCGACACGCCGGTAAAAGAGCGCGGGGCTTCGCTGTCCGTTGGGCAGCGGCAGTTGCTGGCCTTTGCCCGGGCACTCGCCTTCGATCCCGCCATTCTCATCCTCGACGAGGCGACTTCGAATGTGGACACCGAAACCGAGATTCTCATTCAGCAGGCGCTGGAGCGCCTCATGCGTAACCGCACGTCGATCATCATCGCCCATCGCCTCTCCACCATCCAGAACGTGGATCGAATCATCGTGCTGCACAAGGGCGAGATCCGGGAAATCGGTACGCACGCCGAACTGCTGAGTCTCAACGGCATCTACCACCGACTGTATCAGCTTCAGTTCGCCCGGCAGGAACGGGAAAAGAAATTGGCCGGCTGAGCCTATTTGGGGCCAGCATTCACCAGCCGCCTCGGTTCATTCAGGTGCATTCCCATTTCACAGCTTGAACCATCCATTTCAGCAGGTTGCCCTGATGGACTTTCTTATTATGCGGGTAGGACTCCCATCCCCTCTGCGCGTTCATCATTGAACCACCAACCACCGAATTTCACCAGTCATAGGCCCCGGTGACGGCCGACATTGTGTATTGCTTCCACTCATTGAGCCCATGTCTCCTCGCCAAGGCCGGGGTCTCCAAAGAAAAGAACAGCCATTATTCCTTCGTGCGTCTGGTGGTCAAAATCCCATTTCAATTTGCAACCGATTCAAAGCCGTCATGTCCATGTGCCTTTGGCAGAAATCCATCCGAAGGGCTCATTTCACGGATTTGCAGTGATCGATATTCACGTTTCAGCATAAAAGGGTTTTCTTAGCACTCTATGTGCTTTGGGGATTTCATCTTTCTGCGATTCGAGAATGTAAGGATAGAAATAAAAAAGCCCCCAGCTTCTCGCCAGGGGCCCGGAGGGAGGAAAAATGAGGTACTAAAGGAAACGATAACCAGTTCCGTGAATCGTTTCGATATATTGCGACGGATATTTGTACTCGCCCAGTTTTTCGCGCAACCGCTTAATATGTACATCGACCGTCCGGTTGGTGACATAAACTTTTTTGCCCCAGACTTTTTCCAGAATTTCTTTTCGGCTGAACACATTGTTGCGTCTGGAGGCCAGCAGGTACAGCAGCTTGAATTGGATATAAGTCAGATCAAGGGGTTTGCCTGCTTTGATGACCTTGTGTTCATCCAGATCGATTTCGATATCTTTGACCTTGATCTTTTTGTTATCCAGCATCTGGATGCGACGGTGAATTGCATTGATACGTGCCGCCATCTCTCTCGGACTAAAGGGCAGTGCTGTGAAATCATCGGCTCCGGATTCAAGAGCTTTGATGCGGACGTTCTCATCGTTGTCAGATGAAAGCATGATTAGAGCGGCTTTTCGGGTAATGAAGTCGTCTTTCAAATCGGTGCAGGCCATCCACCCACTTTCGCCGCAGCTATCCAGATCGATTAAAATAGCCACGGGCTTTTCTTGCAGTGCTATGTCCTGGGCCATGTCAATCTCCTCCGAGCGCTTGAAGGTGAATCCATCGCGCTCAAGAAGACTGCTCAGGGTACCCAAGTTGCTGTGCTCATGCCCGAAATAAAGCACTGTCCCTTTTTCCATCTTCTCCTCCACTGTGATGAGTTCGTTCCTCGAGCCGTGGCAAAGTTTGATTGAGGTGGGAAAAATCTGGCTTCACACCGAGACCATGATGCAGGCCCAAGATGCTGTTCAGTCCTTTAAGATACATCATAGGGTTTGATGAAAACTCGTTGGACTTTCTCGAGTCTCGGTGTGAAGCACTGAAGCCACGTTCATGTTGCAGTGATTTTCAAAAGTGCTGAACCGTAGTTCGCTCTCTTTTTTAGCAAGCACTGTGCCATTTCGGAACGCTTTTATAGAAATTGTCACGATTATTCCAGATTTGACGTATTAAAGACCGGATAATTCTTTGATAATTTAGTAATTAACTCATGCCATCAACCCAGCCTGCAATTTTCGCCATGCCGCGCTGTCTCTGCAATTTCTTATGAGCGTTTCAATTTATGCTAAAAATCGACCTGATTTTGACCAACAACCGTGACCGGATATAGACCATTGGTCAATTTTGATCAAACTTCAGTCAACACAGATGACAGGATTTGCTGCAGTTTTGTGACAGGTGTCAATGAAATCAGGTCTTCGGAGATGCCTTTTTCCCGATCTCATTCATAACGACCGGAATTTCCAATGGGGAACCAGAGAGGCCAAAGGAAGGCAAACGATTGACCGAATCAGATCAGGCGGCAGGTGGCAAGCTCAACACGGCATGGCCTGCTTTTTTTCGTGTTTTCGGCTCCCCCGTTCCCCCAGTAGAATCGACCGCCCCGGCAATCGACCGGATGGTCTGTCAGCGGGACGACGGCGGCTGAGTGGCAACGATCAGCTTTTTCACTCCGACCTGCCGCGCGATATCCATGACTTCCACCACCAGGCCATGCGTTGCCTGAGCGTCGGCTTTCAGCGTCAGGCCGTTCTCTTGCAGATCGGCTTTTAATGTATCCAATACACTTTTCAGTTGATCCAGCGACACGGGATCGTTGTTCAGGAAAATTTCCCCAGCATCGGTGATATAAATGGTGATTTCCTTTTTCTCGCCAATTTCGGCGCTCTGAGCTTCGGGCAGGTCCAGTTTCATTCCCGGCTCCTCAAGAAACGTTGAGGAAACCATGATAAAAATCAACAACAGGAACAACACATCGATCAGCGAGGTGATATTGATAATCGGCTTTTTTTTCTTTTTTTCACTGAGGTGCATCGACAAGATTCAGCTCCTGCGATTCAAAACTTTTGAGTTTTAAAATTAAAGCTGAACTATATTTTTCGATTTCCAGGATCAGTTGTTCAGCTTTATCAACAAAATAGTTGTAAAAAACCAGAGAGGGAATCCCGATCGACAGGCCAATGATGGTCGTAATCAGGGCTTCACTGAGTCCGCCGGAAAGGGCTGAGGCCTGTCCCATGCCCACCTCTGAAATCACGTCAAATATTTTCAAAATGCCGATCACGGTGCCAAGCAAGCCCAACAGCGGCGCCACCCCCGCTACCGTTTCCAGCGCCACCAATCCCCGCTCCAGGGTGCGAACTTCCTGTCTGCCGGTTTCTTCTACCAGTTCTTTCAATTCCGCTCTGGACTGATGACGGTAGCGCAGCACCGTCAACACGATGTTGGCGAACGGCCCCTGATGTTTTTCACAAATGTTCACCGCCAAAGGAATATCTTCTTCGGAGCGGATATTATCCAGGACATGAATGATCTCCGGGATCAAAACCTTATTCCGCCGCAATGAATACAATTTTTCAATCAGCACGGCCAATCCCACCAGAGAACAGAGTGCCAGCGGGATCATGATAACGCCGCCCTTGACCAGGAAATTCCAGACTGTCGTCAATGCCTCCATGAATATTTTCCTCACCGGTTCGTCGTCAGATATTCAAACCGCCCGGTCACTTCAAGGTATTCTTCCGGAAAATCTCCGGGCAATGGTTCGAAAGGCGCCGAGACTTCCACGGCCTTTAAGCTGGTGTTCAATAAACTCTTGTGCCCGTTGTAAGAAAGCACCTCGAGGTGACTCAAAGTTCCATCCGGTAATATACGAAACCGCAGCACAGCCTGTCCACTAATAATGCCCATATACGTGAATGCGGGCGGTGGAAAAATATTTTTCTCAATGCGGCGCTTGAGACGCAGCATATAGGGCGCGAAATCCCATGCATAGGTATTTAACGAGAAAGCGCCCAGGTCCTCGGCACGGGTTCGCCGCTGGTTGGTTTTCGGCCGCAACAACTCGCCGCGAAAGGATTGCGGTTTTGCACCGGTCAGCCATTCACGCGAAAATTGGCTCGCCGTTTCCTTCCCTGTATCACGGATCGGGGCTTCCTGATTTTCGTGTGTATTTTCTTCCTGCAGGTTCGCTTCAGGCTGCGGCTGAGCCGGGACCTCGGCCATCTGGGGAAAATCCACTTCCCCTTCGCTG
>WFVT01000233.1 GCA_015491485.1 Candidatus Zhuqueibacterota bacterium | reverse complement strand
CATATACACCATATACATCTGATATCTTTGTTTAAAGAAATAAAAACCCAGAGAAGGAGCATTTTTTGCAAGCAATTTACGCAATTTTTTCACCACGTAATTCACTCATAATTAGACAATTACATCACCCTCATTTGAAAAATTCCGGGGGACATTCAGACGGTAGCCGCGACCGGTGAACACGGTGTTCGAGCTGCAACATCTTCAAACACCAGACACCTCCAACACCCAAACATCAGGTACCTTCGAGGTGCCCGGTGTTTTTTCCTCCCGGTGCCTGATGTTTTTCTCCGCAAATTCGTGTCAACCGCATGCAATCGGCCACCGAAAAAAGGCCGGTTATCTCAACGGTGACTGCCACCGAAGTCCTGACAGCATGGGTTCGGCTCACAGCGGCTCACCGTCTTTGCCGCCGTCCCCCCCGTCGCGACCGGCTTCAGGCAATCTTTTTCGGCGCCAGCAAGGTGGCAATGGAGATGGACTTGAGGGTGTAATAGGCCTGTTCCTGAATTTCGTTGAAAATTTCACCAATGCGGCAGCCCTCGGGCAGGGCACATTCCCCCGGCTCTTCTACCAGCACGCAGCCGTTTTGCGGCAGCCGCGGTTCGAATATCTCCACCACATCCAGCATGGTCACTTCCCGGGGATCGCGAGCGATCTGAAAGCCGCCGCGAATACCGCGGATGCTGCGGATCATCCCCACGCGCGCCAGTTGTTGCAAAACTTTGGCGACGTGATGCTCGGAAATACGGTACTTTTCCGCAATTTCCTTCGCCGACAATACCGCCTCCGGATTCCGGCTCAGCTCCACGATCGCATAGAGCGCAAAACGCGTGCTTTTATTGAGTTTGACCATAATCGTATCCGAAACAGATGGTTGCATCATCCCGTTTGCTCAAAGATAAGCAATTTATTCAGAAATATCAATGCATTAGATCAGGTGAAACATCCGCCTCGTGCCATTCGAAAATGGTGAATCCGCACCGCTCGTCCATTGCCCAATTTGCGCGAATCGGCTTTTTACAGCCTCGGAGCCGAAAAAGACCTGACAGGAACCATCCGGGTAAATTTGTTTTGATTTCCACCCGTTCATTTTATTATCTTCGCTTCAACATTAACACAACAAAGGAGTAACCATGCGAATTCGTAACGACCAATCCGCCGCGGTGGTTGTGGATATTCAAGAACGGCTTTTTCCGCACATCCACGAGCATGAACAGCTCGCCGCCAACGTGGTGCGGCTGATTCAGGGCCTGCACATCCTCGACATCCCGATGTGGGTGACGCAGCAATACACCAAAGGGCTCGGCCCCACCATTGCACCGGTGCGTGAAGTCCTGGGCGAAGCACCGGTTCTGGAAAAAATGACGTTCAGTTGCTGCGGTGCGCCGGGTCTGATGGAGGCACTGCAAGAGTCCGGCCGCCAGAACATCATTCTGTTCGGCACCGAAGCACATGCCTGTGTGCTGCAAACCGCCATTGATCTCCTGGAAGCCGGATACCATCCGGTGGTGGTGGAAGATTGCATTTCGTCACGCCGTCCCAATGACAAGCAGGTGGCCGTGGCGCGCATGCGGCAGGAAGGCGCGACGATCACCACGTACGAATCGCTGCTTCTGGAGCTGTGTGTGGAAGCGGGAACCGAACGGTTTAAATCGATTTCGAAAATCATCAAATAACGCCCCTTCATCGATGCGGAGTATCTGAATGCGCCCGGTTGAAAATGGAACTCAGCCCTCGCTGCGTCGCGTCCTCGGAGTGCCTGATGGTGTGGCTGTCCTCGTGGGCATCACCATCGGCGCCGGCATTTTCACGACGCCGCAAATCATCGCCCGGTATCAGTCCAGTTTTTCCGAAATCATCGTTTTCTGGATTCTCGCCGGATTTTTCGTGTTTATCGGAGGCCTGATTTATGCCGAGCTTGGCACTCGTCTCCCCAACACCGGCGGCGAATATGTGTATCTGCATAGAGCGTTCGGCCCGTTCATCGGTTTTTTGTTCGGCTGGGCACAACTGTTCATCATTCGCACCAGTCCCGCCGCCGGGCTCTCGCTGGCCGCCGCCGATTACATCGGCCATTTCATCCCTCTCCACGGGATGGCGCATACCGGTGTGGCTTTGGGCATCATCGCCTTCATTGGGGTCCTCAACTATGTCGGTATCCGTCAAGCCAGCGTGTTTCAAAATCTGACCACCATCATCAAGGTGGTCGGCCTCCTGGCGCTGGTGATCGCAGGGCTTATTCAGCTCACCGACCATCCCAGTCTGCTCGGTACGCGCGCGGAACCCACGGCGGAGCTGGGGCCCGTCGGAAACATCGGCGCCCTGATGATGCTGGTGTTGTTTTCTTACATCGGCTGGGATCGGGTGGGCTACCTGGCCGGCGAAATGAAGAATCCCCGCCGCACCATCCCGCCTACCATGATTTATGGTCTGGCGGTGATCTTTTTGCTGTATCTATCCGCCAATTTTATTTATCATGCCACCCTGGGCATGGAGGGAGTTCGCGCGTCGAAAATCGTGGCTTCGGACGTGGCCACCATCCTTTTCGGGCCCATCGGTGCCGGATTCGTATCCCTGCTGGTCATCATTTCTTGCATCGGCAGTATCAACGGCACCAGCATGGCGGCGCCGCGGGTGTATTACGCCATGGCGCGCGACCGTCTATTTTTCCGCTGGCTGGATTATGTGCATCCGCGTTTCCGAACGCCGTCCCGGGCGGTGCTGGCGCACTGTGGCTGGGCGGTGGTGATCCTGCTGGTGCGGCAAAATTTTCAGGACATCGTGGCCGGCATGACGTTCGCCATTTTGATTTTTTATGTGATGACCACCCTGGCGCTGTTTAAACTGCGCCGTAACGGGGTTGGTGAGAACGATTGCTTCCGCGTGCCGATGTATCCTTATTTACCGGCGCTATATTTACTTTTGCTGGTGGCGCTTATCGGCGTCCGCGGCTTTTTCGAGTGGCAGAATTCTCTCAAAGATCTGGCTTTCATTGCTACAGGCCTGCCCTTTGCGCTGGTCTGGGCGCGCCGGCACCGCAATCAGGGCTGATCCTGTCCCCGCCAGGGACGGCATCGGTATGGCTGGCAAATGGCTGGCAGCGAACGGCATTTTTGCGATTGTTTGGCTGCGTTCCCCATGCCTGACAGCGGGATGGAGTTTGGTTGTAAAAAATGAACATTGTGCTCGCTGTTGCCACAGGTAGAGTGAGATATTTGTAATAGGCGTGGCGTGAGCATGGTTTACATGCCACCGCTACGCGGTTTGTGATTTTTTGCTTGCATGATGATTCTACAACCATTTCACCGCTACGCGGTTTGTGGGGGCATTCTCTGTCAGTCATGTACAATCTTGAAAAACAGCAACCCTCACTTTTCAAAAATCAGTTCCGCTTCTCTCCGCGCACTTTGCGAGAGCATAAAATCAATTGCCAGTCCGTTTGCTTATGAGATTGCGTCGTCACGGAGTTTACCCCGCACCTGATGC
>WFVT01000232.1 GCA_015491485.1 Candidatus Zhuqueibacterota bacterium | reverse complement strand
TAGGTCAGGTGGTACAGCACTTTGCCGCTGCCGATCATACGAAACTTGCCGTTGTAGATGTATTTGAACAGCTTCAGAAAGCGCGTATCGCCCGGGCCGTAAATGCCCACCGGCCGCACCACCGTACCCGGCAGATTTTCCTTCTTGAAAAAGTTGAGGGCCAGCAGCTCGCCCTCCATTTTCGACTCCTGATAATAATCGCCCGGATTGTACGGGTCTTCTTCTTTGGCGGGCGGATTTTTGATCTCGCCCTGCACGCCGACTGTACTGCAATGCACGAACCGCTTCACGCCGGCTTTCTTGGCGGCCTCCAGCAGTTTTCGCGTTCCATCGACATTCACCGCCCAGAACATCTTTTTGGGCACGTTTTCCGCGCGGTACAGCGCGGCAATGTGAAACACCACATCAACGCCGGCCACGGCATCCTCCACCGGGTCATCGGCCGCCAGATCGGCATAAGCGTATTCCACCGGTAAGTCTTCAAGGGTGCTCAAATTCGAATTCTTGCGGACGAGAACGCGTACGTCGTATCCTTTGTTCAGCAGATGTTTGGTGAGATAGCTTCCGGTAAATCCGTTCGCTCCTGTAACCAGTGCTTTCATCCTAATGCCTGTCGAGATAGATGCTTTTCCAGATGTGAAACACCATCAGCGCCCAGAGGCGATGACTGTGATTTTCCTTGTTGGCCAGATGTTCGTCGATCAGCCGCTGCACGTACGCCGGATTGAACAGCCGGTCACGTTTGATGGTTTCCGGGCTGAGTACATCCAGCATCAGCGGTTTGAGTTCCTTTTTGATCCAGCTTTTGATCGGAATGCTGAAGCCTTCCTTGCCGCGATGGATGATTTCCGGCGGCAGAAGCTCTTTCAGCGCTTCTTTTAAAATAATTTTGGTGCGGTTTTTATTGAGCTTGTATTCGCCCGGCACGCGCGCCGAAAACTCCACCACGCGGTGATCCAAAAACGGCACCCGCGCTTCCAGGGATACGGCCATGCTCATGCGATCCACTTTGACCAGAATATCATCCACCAGGTAGGTTTTGATATCCACATACAATTGCCGGTTCAGCGGATCGCGCGTGGCGGCTTTGCGAAAATACTGACGCATGAAATCATACGCCGTGCGGCCGTTGCGGGCCATCACCACGTCTTCGCTGTAAAATTTGGCTTTCTCTTCCTCGGCGAGGAAGGTCATCCAGCGCGTGTGTTCGAGGTCTTCGGGCAGGTGGCTGCCCTCGACGAACCGCTTGATCCGGTTGATGAGGCCCTTCTTCTTTTCCGTCGGCGGCAGCCAGGCTGCAATCGGCGCGATCATCTTCTCGCGCACCACTTCCGGCACCATCCGGCGGTAGGCGCGGTCGGTCCAGTCGGCGATGTACGTTTCGTAGCCGCCGAACAACTCATCCCCGCCGTCGCCCGAGAGCACCACCTTCACGTGCTCGCGCGCCATCTTGGACACCAGATACGTGGGGAAAATCGAAAAATCGCCGAACGGCTCATCCAGCATGTACACCAGCTTTTCCGTCCAGGCCAGGGCATCGGGCTGGATGATCAGCTCGTGGTGATCGGTGTTGAAGTGTTTGGCGATGGTACGCGCGTAATCCAGTTCGTTGTAGGTCTGATTCTCGAAGCCGATGGAAAACGTTTTGACCGGCTGGTCCATCACCCGGCTCATCAGCGCCACGATGGTGCTGGAATCGATGCCGCCACTCAGAAACGCGCCCAGCGGTACATCACTGATCAGCCGTTTCTTCACCGAATCCTGCAGGATATCCAGCAGCTCTTCCTTGTAATCCTCGAAGCTCCGGCCGTTTTCCTGGAAATGCACTTCCCAGTACTGGTGCGTTTCGATTTTGCCCTCCTTGGCCAGAAGCAGGTGCCCGGGGGGCAACTTCCGGATGCCTTTGAGGATGCTATACGGCGCCGGGATGTATTCGTAAGTCAAAAACAAGTCCAGAGCTTCAAGATCGAGCTCACGCGGCACGGTGGGCAACTGGACAATGGATTTCAGTTCGCTGCCGAACACCAGCCGGTGCTCGTCGAAATAATAATACAGCGGCTTGATGCCGATGCGATCGCGGGCGAGGAACATTTGCTTGCGGCGATCGTCCCAGATGGCGAAGGCAAACATGCCGTTGAACCGGTTCGGACAATCCACGCCCCATTCTTCATAGGCATGCACGATCGTTTCCGTGTCGGTTCGCGTGCGGAAAATGTGGCCTTTCGCCTCGAGTTCTTTGCGCAGCTCGGGGAAATTGTAAATCTCGCCGTTGTACACAATCCAGATGGACTTATCCTCATTGGCGATGGGCTGGCGGCCGGTCTGGAGATCGATGATGCTGAGGCGGCGCATGCCCAGCGCCACATTGTCGTGCACGAAGTAGCCGTCTTCATCCGGACCGCGGTGCACAATCACGTCGCACATCCGGCGGATGTCCTGCTCCCGCGCATAATCCTGTTTGTCGAAGTTGATGTATCCGCAGATGCCACACATCAGTTCAATCTCGATTTGGATTTGAGCAACGATTCCAGATATTCGTACACCTCGCGCGTCTTCTGCAAATAGGCTTCGTAGCTGTATTCTTTTTCCGCCAGCTCACGCGCCTTTTGCGACAGCCGCTGCGCAAAGGACGGGTCCTGCAGTACTTTCAAAATGCCGGCCGCAAAGTCCTGCGGCTTCAGGTCGGTCAGCACCGCCACGTCGGGGTTGAGTACCTGCGTGTGGGTGATGTGCCGCGTCGCCACGATGGGCACGCCGGAGCGCAAATAGGCGTAAATTTTGAGCGGCGTGTTGGTGCCTTCCACCCGCGGCGAAACCAGGATGTTCGCCTTTTGCAAATACACCGGAATTTCTTCCGGCGGCCGCTGGCCGGTGAAAATGAAATACGGCTCGAGATTCAGCGCTTTCACCTTCTGGCGGTAGGCTTCCACCTGCTCCGGCTTGCCGCCGACGATGAGGAACCGCACATCCGATTCCTGCTGCACCACTTCCTTCGCCGCCTCAATCAGCAGGTCCAGCCCCTGATACGGCTCGAACGTGCCGGTGTACAGGATCACCGTTTCGCCGTTCAGGTTGATCCGGCGGAAAATCTCCGGATCGGCTTTTTGCTCGCCGAACACCAGGCTGTTGTCCGCCACGTTTTCGATGAGTTTGTTGAATTTGCCCGGATATTTTTCATTGACGTATTTCCACAGTTCCGGGCAAATGGTGATCACCGCCTGCGCCGACTCGATGGTCTTGCGTTCCAGAGTTTCGAACAGATTCACCAGCAATGGATTGCTGGAATACTTGAAATTGTGCAACTGCTGCGGCAGGCTGCTGTGCATGTCGTACAGGTGCAACAGGCCGAACCGCTTCGCCAGCCGGATGCCCATAAACCCCGCTTCCTCATGCGTATGCAGCAGATCGTAACGGTTGGCCCTGAGCATGGCCACGGCCTTGCGGTACAGCAACACATCCAGCAACAGCTTGGTTTTCGATGGCCCGATGGCGACATTTTTCACTCCCGGCACATTCGCCGATCGGAAAATGCGCACGCCATCGATCTCCACATCCTGGCCGATCGGGTACGTCAGTAAATCGATCTGATACCCCAATTTGGACAGCGCCTTCAGCCGGTGCAGCACGCTGAACGGGGTTCCCCGGGGCTGAAAAAACGGCTGGGGTGCAATCATCAGAGTTTTCATGGTTGCCGTCTTCCTCATCTGCCGACGCACACGTATTTGAAGCCTTTTTCCTCCATCTTCGGCGGCTCATAAATATTGCGCAGATCGATCACCACCGGCTCTTTCATCAGGGTTTTGAGCTTGTCCAGGTCGAGGCTGCGGAACTGGTTCCATTCGGTGATGAACACCAGCGCATCCACATCCCTGGCTGCGTCGTACGTGTCCTTCACGTACTCGATATCCGGCAGCACCTTTTTGGCCTCTTCCATGGCCACCGGATCGAACGCCTTCACATACGCGCCTTCTTTTTGTAAGCCTTTGATGATGTCGATGGACGGCGCTTCCCGCATGTCATCGGTATTCGGTTTGAACGACAGCCCGAGCACGCCGATGGTCTTGCCCTTCAGGTCGCCGACGGCGCTCTTGATCTTCTTCAGCATCAACTGCCGCTGCTCGTCGTTCACGCGCACCGCCGCATCGACGATCTTGAATTTGTAGTCGAATTGTTTGCCGATGGCCAGCAACGCTTTGGTGTCTTTCGGGAAGCAGGAGCCGCCGTAACCGGGACCGGCATGCAGGAACTTCTTACCGATGCGGTTGTCGAGGCCCATGCCTTTGGCCACGTCGTGCACATCGGCGCCGACGCGTTCGCAGATACGGGCGATTTCATTGATGAACGAGATTTTCACGGCCAGAAATGCATTGGCCGCATATTTGGTCAGTTCGGCACTTTCGAGATTGGTGAACACGATCGGCGTTTCGATGAGGTACAGCGGCGAGTACAGGTCCTTCATGATCGCCATGGCCTCGCTGTCCTCGGTCCCGATCACCACGCGGTCCGGGCGCATGAAGTCTTCAATGGCCGAGCCCTCACGCAGGAATTCGGGATTCGATGCCACGCTGAAATGGATGGGGCGAGTCAAATTTTCCTGAATGATTTTTTTGATGTGTTTGGCGGCTCCCACCGGCACCGTGCTCTTGTTGACGATGACCTTGTAGCCGTTCATGTATTTGGCGATGTCCTTGGCCACCGCCTCCACATAGCGCATATCGGCGGAGCCGTCTTCTTTCGGCGGTGTGCCCACGGCAATAAAAATCACCAGCGCATCTTCCACGGCGGATTTGAGATCGGTGGTGAATTTCAAACGGCCTTCTTTGACGTTTTTCGCCACCAGGACATCCAGTCCGGGCTCATAAATCGGGATGATGCCTTTGTTCAACTTGTTGATCTTGTCTTCATCAATATCCACGCAGGTCACGTAGTTTCCGAAATCGGCGAAGCAGGTGCCTGTCACCAGGCCGACATATCCTGTGCCAATCATGCAGATGTTCATTCTCGTCCTCCAATTCTAAAATGGTGCAACTCAAAGATTTATCATCTGCCCCAAATCCCTTTCAGGGCAAGGGTCAATGTTCACGTTCAACAGCCACAGCCTCATTTTGCTGCGATGGAAGTCTGGAGCAGAAGCATGAAGAATGCCAGCCGAATAAATCATATTCAATATCGACCGGCTTAACTTGCTCCATAACCGGTGAGAACAACAAAAAACGTTTTAAAAATAATTTTAATATCCAGCCAGAGAGACCAGTTGTCGATGTATTCCAGGTCCATTTCCATCCATTTTTCAAATTTGATATTGTTGCGGCCGCTGACCTGCCAGATGCAGGTCAGACCGGGCTTCAGCGATAGGCGGCGGCGTTGCCAGAGCTGGTACATTTCCACTTCGACCGGCAACGGCGGACGCGGGCCCACAATGCTCATGTCACCTTTGAGCACGTTGAACAACTGCGGAAGCTCATCGATGCTGAATTTGCGCAAGATGCGGCCCAGCGGCGTGATGCGCGGATCGCGCCGGATTTTGAACACCGGCCCATCCATCTCGTTCATCTTTTCCAGCTCGCGCTTTTTCATCTCCGCACCTACTATCATGGTGCGGAACTTGTACAAAGTAAAATGCCGGCCGTTCAGGCCGCAGCGTACCTGCTTGAACAGCACCGGCCCTTTTGAAGTGAGTTTGATCAATATCGCCACAATCAGCATCAACGGCGACAGCAGAATCAGCAGGGAGAGCGACAGCACAATATCCATCAGCCGTTTGACGAACAACTGCCACTCGCGTGCATGGAATGTCTCGAATTCCAGCAGCGGGAAACCGCCGAAATCGGTCTGCCGTACTTTGGCGATGCGCAGGTTGTACAGGTCCATGGAAATGCTGGTGGCGATGCCTTCGCGCTCGCAGGCCAGAATGGCTTCATCGATGCGGTTGAGCCACAGCCGCGGCACCACAAAAATCACCCGGTCGATTACTTTGCGATGGATGATGAACGGGATATCCTGAATGCGGCCGAGCACGCGGTAGCCTTCGATTTCTTTGCCGAACATCCCGTGGTCGTCGTCGATCAGGCCGACGATATTGAGTCCCCAGTTGGAGTGCTTCTTCACCGTCCGGATGAACTGCCGCGCACGCTTGCCCGTGCCCACAATCAGCAAATTGATCTGATTGTAGCCGAGCTTGTGCAAATAATCGAGAATGTAGCTCAACAGCACCTTTTCAATGATCAGGAAAATCGCCGTGATGACGATATAAGTACCGATGAACAGACGGCTGGTCAGGGTCATTTTGAACAGGAAGATTTCGGTACCGAGAATGAGCAGCGAAATCAGGGATGTTTTGATGATGGTCGAAATCATCGTCAGAAAACGGCGCGTACGGATATCCTGATACATGCCCTGCATCGACAGCACCAGGACATAAGCCGGGATATAGATCACCCACAGTACCGCCGTGTTCTGGAAAAAGTGCAAAAAGCCTTCCAGATCCTGCGAAACGGCAAACGCCATCTCGCCGAGATCAAACAGGTCCCGGATATAAAAGCTGACAAAATACGACACAAAAAAAGCAAAAGAAATCACCCCCATGTCGATCAATTTAATGAGACTTTGCAAGAAAGCCTCTTTTTCCCTGACCATAGTTGCCTCTTACCCCTGCTATATTTCGTCCGTTTCTGCTAAATTCGGCAAATTTCTTATCCCCGTGAATTCTCGTAGGTCGCTTTAAACCATTTCACAAATTCCTGTACGCCATCGGCCACATCGACTTGCGGGTTGTATCCCAGTTCATGTTTTGCCCGGGATATGTCGGCATAGGTGATTTGCACATCGCCCGGCTGCATGGGCAATTGCCGGATTTCAGCTTTTTTCCCATACGCCTCTTCGATGAGCTGAATCAGGTCGCGCAACCGGATGGTGCGCGACTCGCCAAGATTGTATATGTGATATCCGTCACAGTGCAGAAGACTTTTGTAAACGCCGTCTAAAATGTCGGTAATGTAGGTGTAATCACGCTGTGTGCTGCCATCCCCGTACATGGGGATCGGCTCGCCTTTGGCGATCAGTGCCGTGAATTTATGAATCGCCATGTCCGGTCGCTGCCGCGGACCGTACACGGTAAAGAACCGCAAACAAGTGATATCCAGATCGTACAGGTGATGATAGGTGTATGAAATCAATTCACATGCTTTTTTGGTGGCCGCGTACGGTGAAATCGGATGATCCACCGAATCGCTCTCGGAGAATGGCACTTTTTTGTTGTTGCCATACACCGAGGACGATGACGCCACCACGATTTTCTTCACGCCATGCTTTTGCGCCTGTTCCAGAATTTCGATGGTGCCCTGCACATTGACGCGCTCGTACAGCTTGGGTTGCTGCAGCGAGGGCCGCACTCCGGCGCGCGCCGCCAGGTGCACCACAGCATCGAACCGATGCTGCGAAAACAGCCGATCGAGAAGATCGGTGTCGAGAATATCGCCTTCCACCAGCTCAGCGCCGTTCCGCCCGACAAAAGATTCCACGTTCCGCCGCTTGATTCCCGGATCGTAATAGTCGTTGAAATTATCCAGCGCCACCACTTCGTGCTCGCGATCGAGCAGATACTCGCAAAAGTGTGATCCGATGAATCCGGCTCCGCCGGTAACCAATACTTTCATCCTGAAATTCACCTCTCAATAATGGTAATAGCTATATCCTTCATGAGCCAGGTCCGGGGTAGTGCCATTGAGCACCACGCCAATTACTTTTGCCGGAACGTGTTCATACAGCTCCAGCTTTTGTTTTGCCGTTTCGCGATTGGTTTTGCCTGCACGCACCACAATGATGGTGGCATCCACCTGGGTGCCGATCACCACGGCATCGGTTGCCGCGTTGAGCGGCGGCGTGTCGAAAATAATAATGTCGAACCGGCGACGCACCTCATCCAGAAACCGTTTCATCTGATGCGACCCCAAAAGCTCCGACGGATTCGGAATCAGCGAGCCGCAGCTCAGCAACGACAGATTCGGGATATGGGTCTCGTTGATCAGCTCCGCAATCGGGATGCTGCTGGTGAGGTAGTTGCTGAAGCCCGGCTCCTTCGGCACGCCGAACGTGTTGTGCAGCACACCGCGCCGGAGGTCGGTATCCACCAGCAGCGTGTTGCTCTTTTGCTGCGCAAAGGTGATCGCCAAATTTGCCGAAGTAAACGACTTGCCGTCGCCCGGTTCCATGCTGGTCACGACCAGTGTCTGAATCCGGCCGACGTTTTTGGAGAACATGATGCTGGTGCGCAGAGAGCGATACGCTTCGCCAATGGGCGTGGGTGAATAATCGTGCGTCACCAGTTGCTGGTCGATCATCTTCAATTTTTCGCTGTCCTGAAAATCAAACACGTCTTCAAAATCCACATGCGGGATCGTCCCCAACACATTCAGCCGCAGATGTTTTTTGATATCGTGCGGGGTTTTAATGGATTTATTCAGGGCTTCCGTCAGCAACACCACCCCCAGACC
>WFVT01000231.1 GCA_015491485.1 Candidatus Zhuqueibacterota bacterium | reverse complement strand
GGTACAGAGTCAGCATGCCCTGATCACGCAGCATGAAGGCGCCGGTGAGCTGATAATTGTATATCAAGAGAGGAACGACCAAAACGATCATCGGCGCGGCAAAACGGACAGCATTCGACAGCGCGGTCCGGCGATTGGGGGCAGCCCTGTACAGCCAGAAAAGCAGAACCGGGACCGCCAGAAAGATATTGGGGCGCGCCAATGCCGCCAGGGTAAACAGCCCGCCACTGATGAACCACAGTCCTGGCTTTTGGTCCCATGCCCGTAGAAAAAGGTATAGTGCCAGAATCAGAGTCCACAGGGCAAAGTTCTCGGCATGAAAGGTGGCTTCGTAAACAATCCAGGGCCAGTACGTCGCGGCAAGAAACGCGGTGACCACCCCCGCGCGGCGGTTAAACACCCGTTCGGCGATTTTGCCCAGCAGCAGCGCTTGTACGGCTCCCAGCACATGAAACAGCGCAAAAACCCAGAAAGGATTTTTTATAAACAGAAAAATTGCGGCTAAATAAAAAGGATAAACCGGGGTATAAGTCACACGCTGATGGAGAAACCGACCCGCCAAAATTTGCCTTGCCCAGTTGATGTAGTCATTGGCGTCGATCATGGGGAAATCAATGAGAGGATTGTTTTGAAACGCTTGCCAGAGATAAAGCCACCGGAGCATCAAAGCCAGGATGAAAATCCAGAAATACTCATTACGGAAAATGCCTCGGTCGAATACAAGGATCGGTTTCTTGTGCATCGCAGGAACGGGTTTGATGAATGAATCTGTGTCATTTGTAGCCGTCGTCGTCCCGGACTGGGCCTGGTCATTGGATGGAAACAGCCTGGCCGCCGGACGGTGATTGTTGATTTGTTAGACAATGAAACGGTCGCAGGTTAAAAAAGCAAGTGAAAAGTGGCGTTGGCCCAAGTGGCCCAAAAATTTGCTCCAGGCGGAAGATGCCTGATTTATCAGCATTCTTAAACTTCGATCAACAAAATCCTCCGCGCGCTCAGCGCCTCGGCAAAAGAAAGAATCGAACACGGATGAAACGGATAACGCAGATGATCGCGGATAGGCATTGTGTAAAAGACAACCATCCTTCCTACATGACACTGCCTTGAGAAAGCGAAAACTCAATCCATGTTTTTGTTGGTGTGCCCTCATACATCCGCGTTTAATCGGCGTTCATTCGTGGCTGATAACAAACCGCCGCATCATGCCGTTGTGAAGATGATGAGCCATCTCATATTAAGGAGAAAATCTCCGCGTTCTCTGCGTCCCTCTGCGAGAGAAAAAAATCGAACACGGATGACGCGGACGATCCCGTCACGAAACAGTTTTTGACAGGATTGACCTGATCGGCTGGATCGTTTAAAATGAAATAGACCGCTTTTCACCCCCTGATCGGGAAGGCATGCACGCTGAGTGGGAAATCCAGAATCATTCGGTTCATTCGCTTCCCCATAGAATCCCCCGGCGTCCCTTCGAACGGATTGGTTTATCTCAGAACTCCGCGCCCCCGCCCCCCGTCATCCTCGTCAACCGCGATTCAGAAAAAATCAGGGCATTCCGGCATCGGTAACCACAGGGCCTGTGCCAATATGAATCAAAAGCGATGCCGGTTCCAACCGCATCCGGATGCTTCAAACATCACGCAGAGACGAGTTGAGAGGAGATGATGCCGCATCGCGGTCGTTGCATTTGCAATGCGGAAAGTACCATCCTTAAATGGCAAAGGAATCTAATGATTACCGTATTCCGTTGATCTCTGGATTATCCGTTGAATGAACCGATTCGACAATAAATTGCATAGCGGCTATGCAAAAAATTTCACCCTGCATTCAAGAGCATGAAAGTAAATGAAGTTGAATGGTCGGAATAATTTAATAAAAATTAATTGATTGCCGCACGAATGCCATGACGGTGTTTCAATTTGGCATAACATTGGCAAGGCCAAAACGGATTCACACCCATTTAACCTACCTCCCCAACAAATTGGCCTCATCCCGTGGTGGATTTGCGGGAATCCATCGCCGGATGTTCAGTGAAGTTAAAGTTAAGGAGAAGGAGGAGATATGTCCAATCGTACCTTCGCTGCTTTGCTGATGTTTGCCGTATTGTTTGCACCGGCTCTGGTTTGGAGTCAAAGTGCAACCATTACCGGCAAAGTGACCGATGAAGCAGGTGAACCCTTAGTGGGCGCCAATGTTTTCATCGAATTGACCAACCTTGGTGCAGCGACCGATGAAAACGGTAATTACAGCTTCACCGTTCCTGCCAGCGTGGTCAAGGGTCAGGAAGTTAAGTTGACGGCTCGTTTCATCGGTTATCATTCGGAAACGGTACGCATTCGCCTCAACCCGGGAACCATTACCCAGAATTTCACGTTGAAGGAAGACGTCCTGAAAATGGACGCGATCGTCGTTACGGGTGTGATGGGCGAAACTCCGAAAGAAAAGTTGGCTTTTACGGTTGCTTCTGTGGGCGAAGAAAAACTGCAAATGGCCCCGGCGGTGGACGCGATGTCGAGTTTGAAAGGTAAGGTCGCCGGTGCGAAGATTATTAAAGGTGAAGGTCAGCCCGGAACGGGCGTATCGGTGAAGCTGCGCGGTGCTACCAGCATTACCGGTACCTCGGCTCCGCTGTTCGTGGTGGACGGCGTGATCCTGGGCGCCGATCAGGTGGATATCGACGCTCTGGATATTGAGAGCATCGAAGTGGTCAAAGGCGCTGCCGCAGCGTCGCTGTACGGTTCGCGTGCGGCAAACGGCGTTGTGCAGATTCGCACCAAACGCGGTCGCCGGGTCGGTACGGGCAAAACCAATTTGTTGATCCGTAACGAGTTCGGTATCAACGAATTGCCTCTGGAAGGCAAAAAGTTCATCTCGCAGAGCCATCAGTTCCGGATCGATGAAAACGGACAGTGGTTGGATGCCGATGGCAATCCGGTCGATTTTGGTTCTGCGGCATTGGATAATGACAATCCCGATCCCAATGCACCGAATAAATACGTATTCCAGGACAATCCGTTCCCTCCGCCGCTGTACGATCACATGAAACTGTTCTTCGATCCGGGCAATTTCTACCGTAATTATGCGGCGATCAGCTACAGCTCACCGCACACCAATTACCGCCTGTCTTTCGGTAACGTTCGTGAGCCCGGTGTGGTTATCGGGCAGGAAGGTTATCGTCGCCAAAATATGCGTTTGAATTTCGATCACCATGTCCGCCCGGGACTGGACCTGTCGGTGACGGCTTACTACTCCAGCTCGAAACGCGACGATGCCCGTCCCAACAATGCTCCGAACCCGTTCTTTGGTTTGATGTTCCTGAATCCGAATGTGAACCTGCTGGAACCGAATGAAGACGGCACGCCGTACAAGATTCAGCCGGATCCGCGGACGCTGGAAGAAAACCCGCTGTATGCTGTGAATACGGCCGAAATCGACTATCGCCGTCAGCGAATCCAGGGTAGCATCAGCCTGCGTTTCGCACCGACCAACTGGTTTGATATTCAGGGCAATTTCAGCTTCGACCGTTCCGATCGGAACAACGAAGAATACTATCCCAAAGGTTTCAAAACCATCGATGCGACGCAGATCAACCTGGGTCGTTATGAAAAGTACAACGCTTTTGATGAGGCAATCAACGCCAATATCACCGCCACGTTTACCAAAGCGTTCGGCGATCTGACCAACCGGACACAGGTACAGTACCTGTTTGAGTCCACCCGGTTCTCGGATACCTTTACGGCGGGTATCGACCTGGCGGTGGTGGACACGCGCGACCTTGACGTGGTCAACGGCGAGAAGTTCATCGGTTCGTCTTCTTCGCGTGTTAAATCGGCAGGCTATTACTTCATCACCGGTCTGGATTACAAAGATAAGTATATCGCTGACATCCTGGTCCGCCGGGACGGCAGCTCGTTGTTCGGTCCGGAAAGCCGCTGGAATACCTACTACCGGGTCAGCGCGGCCTACCGGATGTCTCAAGAACCGTGGTGGTTCACGGATAAAATCAACGAATTCAAGATTCGCTACTCTCTTGGTACTGCCGGTAACCGTCCGGCTTTCGAGGCCCAGTACGAAACGTTCAGTGTGAGCTCCGGTATTGTGTCCAAACAAAATCTCGGTAACAAAAAGCTGAAACCGGAATTCGCCACCGAGCAAGAATTCGGTCTGAATCTGGGCTTCCTGGATCGTTTCAGCATGGAGCTGGTGTATTCCAAGACGGTGGTTGAAGACGTTCTGTTGCTGGTGCCGTTGGCGGGTTACTATGGTTTCCGCAACCAGTGGCGGAATGCCGGTACTCTGGAATCCAAAACCTTTGAAGCCACGTTGGATGCGTCGCTGCTGCAAACTCGGGACATGCAGTGGACGGCCACCCTCGTGTTCGATCAGACCGATCAGGTCATTACCGAATTCGATCTACCGGCCTACCGTCACGGATACAATGGTGCTTTCTACAACCGGAAGGGCGAAAAATTCGGCGCCATGTATGGTCGTCTCTGGATGACCAGTAAGAGCCAGCTCGATCGTTATATGGGCGGCATTCATGCCAACTCCAAAGATCAATTTGATGTGAACGATGACGGCTTGCTGGTGGCCGTGGGTTCCGGCAATACCTACAAAGACGGTGTGCGCAAGAACCTGTGGGGCACCAAAGTGGTCATCGATGGTGTCGAGTATGATTGGGGAATGCCTATCGGCTTTATCGATGAAAACGGAAATGAGCACCAGAAAATCGGTGACGTCATTCCTGATTTCAACCTGGGCTTCTCCTCCACGTTCCGCTGGAAAGGATTCACGGCTTACATTCTGTTTGACGCAGAAGTGGGTGGTCAGATCTACAACAACACCCGTCAGTGGGCTTACCGTGAGCTCCGTCACGCGGACGTCGATCAGTTCGGCAAACCCGAAGAGCTGAAAAAACCGATCGATTACTACGCCAAACTGTATGACGTGAACAACGTCAATAGCTGGTTCATCGAAGACGGTACTTACATGAAACTCCGCGAATTGAATGTTTCCTACAGCTTCAACAAAGGTCAAATTTCGGAGTTTCTGGGCGGTACGCTGGGTTCATTCCTCAATCGCATCACCATCGGTGTGATTGGCCGCAATCTGCTGACCTGGACCAACTACAAAGGCTTTGATCCTGAAGTCGGCCGCGGCGATGCAACCCTGTACCGTGTGGATGCATTCCGGTATCCGAACTACCGCACGATTACCGGTATTCTTGAGCTCGAATTCTAATCGTTATAAAAGAAGCAAGCGCGGATGATGGACCGGCTGGTCAATCGGGACCAGCCGTCCGTCAGAAGCAGAGTTGAAACATCATTCTAAAAACTTGGATAGGGCAATGAATGTGCTTGAAATATGGAGGTGGCTATGAAAGCCGTTAAACTCTTCTCCTCTTTGTTTTTGGGCGCGTGGGCTGTGTTGTCACTAACCGCCTGCAGCCCGGATCTCAACGTTGTCAACCAGAACGCGCCGGATACCCAGCGCGCACTGGCCTCCCCGGGTGATGTGGAATCGCTGATTGCCGGTTCCTATCTCGATTGGTGGGCAGCCACGCAATACTCCGCCCCCTCCATGGGGCTGAGCACCGCCGCGGATGAGCTGACCTCCTCCTGGGGTAACTGGCACATGCAAAACGCTTCGACGGAACCGCGGATTCCATTTGACAATAGCCCGTCGTACCGCTACCGTGCCTTTGTCGAAAACTCTTGGTACAACTGCTACTCCGCAATTTCCTCCGCCAATGACGGCCTGAAGCAAATCGCCAATGGCCTGATCATTGAAGATGAGTTGCGGACGCATCGGGCAAAAACCTTTGCGAAATTCGTGCAAGGGCTGGCCCACGGCTGGCTGGCGCTGTTCCATGACAAAGCCTTTGTCGTAGATGAAACGGTGGATTTGACCACCGCTCAGCTCGATTTCCAGCCGTATGACAAAGTCATGGAAGCGGCTCTGGGCTTTCTGCAAGAAGCTCTGACCCTGGCACAGGAAAAAGACTTCACCCTGCCGGAAAACTGGATCAACGGCAATCCGCTTACCAGCCAGGATCTGCAGAAACTCATCCATACGTACATGGCTCGCTTCATGGCTCAGGTGGCCCGTACGCCTGAAGAGCGTGCCGCTGTGGATTGGAACGCCGTTCTGGCGCACGCTGAAAAAGCCATCGACAGCGATTTCATCGTTCAGGGTGACGGCAACATCTGGTGGAGCCGTCTCCAGTTGCAAGGTCAGCATCCGATCTGGGTGCGCGCCGATTACATGAACAGCCTTGGACCGGCGGACACGTCCGGCAATTATCAGGCCTGGTTGAATACCCCGGTACAAGACCGGCTGCCGTTCCTGATCCACACGGCCGATAAGCGCTTCCCGGTCGGTGATCCTAAAGGCGAAGGCGCCTATATCCGTTATGCCGGGCAGCCGCGTCACCGTCCAGATCGTGGTACTTACCACTTCTCCTACTATCTCCATTACCGTTTTGAAGAGCACCTCAAAAGCGGTGCCACCGGCCCGATCTATCTGATCGTCAAAGAAGAGCCGCAGTTCCTGAA
>WFVT01000230.1 GCA_015491485.1 Candidatus Zhuqueibacterota bacterium | reverse complement strand
TCTATCAACGGCGCCCTATTCCCTCTTTCTACAGAACCGCAAAGAAGATGCAACCGATTCCTTTATCCCGTATTCCCGGCAAACAGGGCGGCAGGAGATAGACCCACCATCGGGTTTCCGGTTTATTGACCCAGAAATCACTTGATCGATCAACAGGCAGGGGTAATCATGGTTTCCATTCTCCGTGCAGCCAGGCAGGCGCGGGATTTTCTAAACGCCCGGATTTATCGACCTTCGCATCTTCGAATCGGTGTCCTGGATTACTTTGACCTGCGTACACCGCCGGATCAAATGCCGCCCAACGCCCGCTATCTTCAAGCAGCGATGGCATGGTTATGCCATGCCCAGGACGCTACGCCCGACGGCGGTATCGCCGCACGCTACCGGCTGGACCGCGGTTGGACCGCCTCTTACCCTGAAACCACGGGATATATAATCCCCACTTTTTTTAACTACGCAGCATTCACGCAAAATCCCAGCTATCACTCCCGCGCCATCCGAATGGCAGATTGGCTGCTGCGGATACAGATGGACTCCGGTGCTTTTCCCGGCCATACCCTTGACTGCAAACCGGTCCCCCGCGTTTTCAATACCGGACAGGTCATTTTAGGATTGTTGCATGCCTATCAGGAAACCCGCAACGAACAGTACCTTGAGGCAAGCATCCGGGCAGGCGAATGGCTGGTATCGGTGCAGGAACCGGATGGTTCATGGTTACGGCATACATTCAATGACCGGGTGCATGCTTACCATACCTGCGTTGCATGGCCCATGATTTTGCTCGCCTCATTGACCGGCACGGCAGATTACCGGCAAGCGGCCATTGCCAATCTCGACTGGGCGCTGTCGTGTCAAACCGAGACGGGCTGGTTTCATCACAACGGATTTAAGGATGACCGCTTTCCCTATTTACATACCATCGCTTACACCATTACCGGGCTTCTGGAATCCGCCTATCTCCTGCAGCCGGAAGCCCCCTTCAAAAGCCGGTTTTTTCTTGCCGCCGTCAGGGCCAGTGAAGCCCTTCTGCACCGCTTTGAAGTACGGCGTTATATGGCGGCGCAGTTTGACCAAAACTGGAAAAGCCCTGCCCGATTCAGTTGCCTGACCGGCAATTCCCAGATGGCGTATAATTGGCTCCGGATTTATGAAGGCATCCGTGATCCACGATACCTGAACGGAGCCGTGAAATTGAACGAGTTCGTGAAATCCACTCAGGATTTGCGGAGCCGCAACCCGGGCATCCGTGGGGGCATCAAAGGGTCCCACCCCATCTGGGGCAGATACATCCGCTATAGTTATCCCAATTGGGCGGCAAAATTTTTTGTGGATGCTATCATGTTAGAAGAAAAGGTCGTAACTTCCCTCTATCAAAGCCAGGAAATGCATGAACATCGTCATTCTCGGTAAAGCCTGGAACGCCGGCAAAATCATCGATATTGCGCAGGCACTGATCGGTGAAGGTCTGACCGTTACAAGCATCGTGGCGATGAAGCGCCCAAAGCCAGAGCGGAGCCTACCCACCGTGATTCAAAAGATACACCGGGAGGGGGTCAAATCCATCTGGCAACGGGTTTCCGCCGGAATTCGTGCCAGCAAAAGGATGTCCCCCACTCCTGGCCCGGGAAAGCCGTCCGCAGCCTCGATAGACCTGCCCACCTTTTGCCGAAAACAGCAGATCCGCCTCGAACGGGTGAATGATTTGAATGGAACCGAGGCCCAAAGCGTGCTTCAGGCCATGAAGCCCGATCTGCTCGTCCTTGGCGGAACCCCGATTATTCGCGCTCCGATTCTGGAAACTCCCACGTTCGGCACCGTCAACGTTCACATGGGAATTCTGCCCCGGTACCGCGGCCGCAATGTGGCGGAATGGGCGGTCTTCGAAAATGCTCCGGTCGGCCTCACGGTGCATTTGGTGGATCCGGGAGTGGATACCGGCGCCATTTTGCAACAACGGCATGTGGACGTTTCCGATTGCCTGTCGATCACTGCAATGCGGCAAAAGCTCAGCTATTTACAGCATCGCTTCCTCGCAAAATGCGCCAGCGCCTATTTGCACAAACAGCTCCGGCCGCAACCGCAAACCAAAACCGACGGGAAGCAATATTATGAAATGCATCCCGTTTTGAAACGGGTGGTAGAAGCCAGGCTGGCCAGCGGTTATCGCCCTTCACATCGCAATCCCCTTCGTGATCAACTGCTCGATCCCTGCTAAACCGCTTTTGATTCCATTGGGCTTGAAATAAAATCAGAATGCGCAAGGACCAGGGACTGAAACCAGGATGCAGCTTCAGGAACAGGAGCAAAACAGCCACATCGTCCTGCCCAGGGAAGCGCGTATTCCGGAACCCCGTTTCCGCATCGTTTGCCGATTCGCTTGAATGGCGCGGGAGTGAACCGGGACAGCCTTGCGTACGAGGCGGAAAGCAACAGCGGCAAGCTTGAACCGGCTATTCATTCTGAATGATTTGCAGGCTGTCGGTAGAAGGAGTCCATTGCCGCGGCGGTAAATCCGTCGGCAATGCCGGCCAGTAGTCTTCCGGCACCACCACCGTCATTCCTTCCGATGGTTCTGCAGCAGGCCAGCCCGTCTTTGGATCCACAATGATCTGTTTCACACCGGGAGGTTTCCGAAAATCCCGTGCCGGATAACGTTCTACGGCTCGTTTCATAAAATTTGCCCAGATAGGCGCCGCGCCGTAACCGCCGGTCACTCCGCGTCCGGATCGGGTATAAAGGCGAAAATTGCGATCGTATCCCACCCAAACCGATGCGGCAAGCGACGTGGTGGTTCCGGTAAACCAGGCATCGGTGTAATCGGTACTGGTCCCCGTTTTGCCCGCCGCCGGAGCCAGAAATCCGGATAACCGTACGGAGCGCCCGGTTCCTTGCTCGATGACGCCGCGCATCATATCGAGTACCTGATAACTGATGTCCGGCTGCAACCGTTCTTCCCCCACAATGAAGGCGCGATCCAAAACAATGCCGTTAATATCTTCCACCCGTTTGATGAAGATCGGCGGCAAATATTCACCGTTGCGTGCAAATATGCCATAGGCCGAAGCCATTTCCAGAGGCGAAATGCCAACCGTTCCCAGCGCCAACGGCAGCACTTCCGGAATCGGTGCCTGGATACCAAACCGCCTGAGGGTTTCCTTCATGACCTTTGGCGTAAGTCGGTAGCCGAGTTGCGCCGCAATCACATTGATGGATTGCATGAAAGCCGCTTTGATGATCATCGGGCCGTGGTAGCGGCGGTCGAAATTGCGTGGCATCCAGCGCCGGCCGGCCGGGGTGTAAAAGACACTCGCGGTGTCCATCACAACCGAGGCTGGATTCAAGCCGAGCTTTTCGAAAGCCGCATAGTAAATAAACGGTTTGATGCCGGATCCGACATGACGGTTTTGGCTGACCGCCCGGTTGAAGCCCCCGGGCAGATACTGCCTTGCCCCCACCAGTGCTTTGACTTCACCGGTCGGGATCGAGACCACCGCAATCGCACCCTGCAGTGGCATGCCGGTGGAATCCAGCTCGGCTTCAAGCCGTGCCAGACCCACAGCCAGCTCTTCTTCGGCCATTTGCTGCAAATCGGGATCGAGCGTGGTATAAATTTTCAATCCTCCAAACACCACGGCCTCTTCACCAAAACGCTGAATGGCAAGGCTGAGAACATGATCAATAAAATCATTGCTCCGGCGCTGACGCGGCGAAAATACCAGCGTATCCGCGAGGGCTTGCGCATAAGTGGCTTCGTCAATCAATCCGCGCCGCTTCATGCGCTGCAAAACCACCGCCTGCCGTCGGCGCGCCGCTTCCGGATGTGAAAATGGATTCAGCGCCTGCGGCGAGTTGATAATCCCGGCCAACAGGGCGGATTCAGCCAGAGTCAGGTCGGCGGCGGCTTTGCCGAAAAACTGCTGCGCTGCATCTTCAATACCGTAGGCCGTCCCCCCGAAGTAGATGAGATTGCAATACGCCTCCAGAATTTGCTCTTTGCTGAACATGCTTTCCAGTTGCAGCGCCACCAGGATCTCTTTGAACTTGCGGGAAAACCGCTTTTTAAAGGTGAAAAAGAGATTTTTTGCAAGCTGCTGCGTGATGGTGGAGCCGCCCTGAGTTTGACCGAGAAAAACGGTCCGGTAAAAAGCCCGCACCATAGCCAGTTTGTCGATGCCATGATGTTGCCAAAAATGGCCATCTTCTGCGGCAACCACCGCCTTCTGAAAATGAGGACTGATTTTATTCAGCGGCACATACCGCTGACCTCCGAGGGTATAAACCAACGAACCGTCATCGGCGTACACTTCCGTGGGTTGGGCATAAATCAGATGGCGAAGATCGGAAGGAATGTGGGGAAGATCCGTTGCCAGCCAGAGAAAACCGGCATAAACGGCCAGCAAGACCACGGCAAAGCCCGAAATGATGCTATAAAATATCTTGCGCTTCATCCTGCATCCAGGGGTATTCCAGGGTTGATACAAAATTGATGATCCAGTCTTCGGGAAGGTAATAGATAACCGCTCGGAAATTATCGGGCGCTACCGCCACTTCCACCAGGTCTTCAGAAATTTTATTGGAAATAGCCACTTTGGCCGTCGGCCCCGCTAAGGTCAACAATTCGGGCATGGCTTCAAAAAACTGATTCTGCATGATTTTCGGCAGCCGGCTGAGACTTTGCCAGAAACGATCAAAAGGAAATACCCGGCCAGCAAATCGCGGATCCGAGGTCACATCCACCACTTCGGACGTTCCATGCTTGAAAAAGACCTGCAACAGCTCATTCGAAATGAATAAAATATTTTCGATCCGCGACTGAGCATCAAGCAAAACCAGCTCGATCCCTTCAGCTTCGCGGTTCAGAATGACGTTATCAAGGCGATCACCAAGGCGGAGGGCAATCAGGGAATCCGGTTCGATGACATGCTCTTTCAGGAAAAACGGCAGCGTGTGGTACAGTCGGATGAAATGGTGTGCGGGCAAAACCAGCTGCTTTTCCCGCAGTACCTGCCGCATGAGTTCAGGGAAATCCGGAATCGCGGCGATGGCTTTCTCCCGCGAGCGCAACTCCTTGGATATTTTTTCCAATCGCGTGCCTGCCAGCAGCCGCTTTTGCTCCACCTGCCATTGGCGGCCGACTTTTTCCCGCCCCGGATTTTGCCATACCAGATACTGCCCCACCGCTTTTTCGATGAAATAGGTCTTCGCTTCAATCACCGTCACCGACAGCAAAAGCGCCGCAGCCAATAGCCAATATTTTCGGTTCCAGCTCCGGTAGGCGGTAAGATTTTTCAGGTTGCTCATGGACGTTATTTTTGTATTTTATTCGGTGGTCACCGGTTTATAAAGCGAAAGTATTATATCGGCAATTTGGCTAAAAATCAAGGGAAAGATGCTAAAGCTCGATCTCCATGTCCACATCAAACGATTTCACCGGCTTGCCGACATCCGGCGCCGTCTGAAAATCACAGGATTGGATGGTTTCGCGGTGACCAATTTCTGGGAAATTGAATTCGCTCGCTGGCTGCAGCGCCGTCTCGAGGATGCCCTGATTTTAATCGGCAAAGAAATCAACGCCCGGGAAGGCCATATTCTGGGCATTGGTCTGCAGGAAAATATCCCCGATTACCGCAGCGCCGAGGAAACCATTGCGCATATTCATGACCAGGGCGGGGTCGCTGTTCTCCCCCATCCGTTTTTAGGCGTCTCCTCCATTCCACCCATACGGCGGTTTGCGCACCTGCCGGTGGATGGCATTGAGATTTTTAACTACCGTGCAGGTCCATTCCTCTGGCCAAACACGCTCGCCTGGTTGCTGACAAGGAATAGAACGGCCGCCTTGTTAGCCAACTCGGACGCCAAACGCGTTGACATGATTGGGCAGTGCTATAACCGGATTCCCGGGCGAAGCGTCCCCGAAGTATTAGCCCACATTCGCGAAGGACGCGTCCAGCGCTTCACCCGAATGATGTGGCCGACACCCCGCTGGGCGGTCCGTACTGCAAGGGATGTCTTTTGGGGATATCAAAACGCCTTCTGCGGCATCTGCCATGCGCCGTTGCATTTCATCTGGAAAAAGCAAACCAGGTCGTGTATGGAATGTGGCGGGCATATCCGGACGCATGTGGTTTGCTCAAAGGAGGCGCACTTCATTTGCAAGCGTTGCCGAACCCGGCGGGATTACAGCATCGAGGCGATTTTAGCCTACCGACGAGAGAACGGACTTGATGAATAACGGTATTCACCCGGTGAAGGGCAATTGGAGAATAGCAACTCATGGTTAGCAGCTTGCAAGGGCTCTGAAGCTGTTACAAGGTTTCCACGCGGTTCCAAACTTCATACCGGACGACAGACCGAAAAATCCGAAATTTTTCAACCAGCCCGAAGGCCTCGAGACAAGGATCTTACAACTAATTGGAAGGCCTCCGGAAATTTTTCCAGCAAACCCGAAGCCTTTGGCCGAGGGCAGGGAGCTCGGCGGGGACGTCCTGTGTTAGATTTTACGTTCAATGGGTAAACCTTGCGCCAGAACACCCTTTCAATGAGGGCGCCTCGCGCTGGTTTATAGGTAAACATGGCTTCGCGCCCTGAAAATCAACCTGTACTTCACCGGACGGATACAAATAACGAAGGATACACGGGGATTGAAATGTGGTTATTGCCGGTTGACATAAACCGGATGAGTCGGCCGGCGCAGCAGTTTTTGCAAACGTCTCAATAAACTCACCCGCCGTCTTTGCACGATCCTATCACGGATCACCGGGACGGCCGCCATGGCGGCGATTTCACCACGTCGGATCAGCTCCGCCACCTGTCCGGTGTCGGTACGGCTGAATTCCGATACCTTCGGCTGGATCACAATGTCTGCGGCTTTGAGCTGATGCATCGTATTGGTATCCACCGCGATTTCAAACGAGTTCATAATCACATCAATGATGTCATCGGCCTGCTTATATTTCCGGTCGCCGCTGAGATCGACGGCCAGGATGAGGTCGGCGTCCATGCTCTGAAGGGGCGAGATTGGCACGTTCTCTACGAGAAGGCCATCGACCAGCAGACGGCCATTTTCTTCGATGGGCGTAAAAATGCCCGGGATGCACGTACTTGCCATCACGGCATGGGCTACGCTGCCTCTGCGAAATACAATTTTATCACCGGTGTTGATATCCGTGGCTACGATCGCGAGCGGGATGGGCGCGTCCTCAATGCGGACCGGCCCCAGCCATTGGGTCAGCATATCTCCCATCTCTTCATTGGACAACAGGCCCAATTTGGGAATGATAAATTTGCTGATATCCAGCCAATTGAAATCACAGGCCAACTTCTCGATTTCGGCGGGCGTCTTACCGAATGCGTACAGGGCGGCAATCATGGCGCCGATGCTGGTGCCCGAAATGCAATCAATCCGGATTCCCTGGGCTTCAAACACTTTGAGAACGCCGATGTGTGCTGCCCCACGAATGGCGCCGCCGCTCAACGCCAGGCCGATCTTTTCGGAGTTCGCGTGAAATTTCGCCATCATCGCCCGATTTTTGTCAAATTCACGGTTTCTCGGATGTCACCGATGCGGCGCTTGCGGGTGAGGTCAAAACGCCGTGCACGGCCATTTTGCCGAAACACGTGCAAAATAGTCTCTTTGAGGAAGCCCCTGCCTTCTTCCTGCCACAGCAAAAACAAATGATAAACCTTACCGGCCGGCAACACAAATTGAAAGCGGTAGTTATTCTCCGGCTGCGGCAGCAATTTCCAGCGCTGCGGATAGAGATAGCTTTCCGTTATTTTTCCTGCGACCACGGCTTTTAGCATCAGCCAGCCCTTTTCGTAACGGCTTCGGAAGGTGTCGATCACCGCACTGACCACCCCTTCCAGCACCGCCAGCGAGTCGGAAAGCCGGTCCAGCGACACCGGCAAAGGCGCCCGCAGCGTCTCGGGATTGAGCGTAAACACGAATGATTGCCGGGTGCGGGGCGGCACCTCGATATTTTTCAGTATGGTGGCTTCAAAATCGGGATATTTGGCGACCAGTTCATAGACGCCGCGCGGCACTTTGTGGATCAGAAACGTGCCGCTGGAGTCGGTCACGGCTTCCAGGCGGGTTCCCTTGAGCTTCACCCGGATACCGGGCAACGGCAACCCATCCAGCAACGAGACAATTTGGCCGCGCAGCGTGTAGGTTTGCGTGCGCTGCGCAGCAGCCGGGCGTTCCGAAATTAGCATCGCCGCCACCGCCATCAGCCATAAGGCGCATAGGCAGCGCCCGCTTTTTACCGCGAAAAAGCGTTTCCCTTCCCTGCTTCCGCACGACATGAGGTTCCTCCTTTAAGACCGGATGCGGGCTCCACCGGTGCCGGTATCGCGCCGCATCCGGTACTCGGAATGTGCAGGACGTTCGCTTGAAAGGTTATTCCAGGCCTTCCAGAACGGCTTTGATTTTATCAAATGCCCAATCGATATCTTCCTTGCCAATCACCAGCGGAGGAGCAAACCGGATGACATGCTCGTGGGTTTCTTTGCACAACAGGCCTTCATCCTTCAGCGCCTCGCAGAAGCGGCGCGCTCCGCCCGCCTCCGGATGCAGTTCCACACCGATGAAAAGTCCGCGGCCGCGGATTTCTTTCACGTGCTTGCTCTGAAGCGTACGCAACCGCTGCATAAAATAATGCCCAAGTTCGGCGGAACGCTCGGCGAGCTTTTCTTCCACAATGACTTTCAACGCTTCCCGCGCCACGGCGCAGGCCAGAGGATTGCCCCCGAAAGTGCTGCCGTGGTCACCGGGATGGAAGACTCCGAGAATGTCGCGCGAACTGACCACTGCAGAGACGGGATAGAATCCGCCGGACAGCGCTTTTCCGACGATGATCATGTCCGGTTTGGCATCGGCTTCGTGCTGGTAAGCAAACAGCCTACCGGTTCGGCCGAGGCCGGTTTGAATTTCATCAAGAATAAACAACACGTTATGCTCTTGACAGACTTTGCGCGCCTCCGTCAAAAAGCCTTCCGGAGGGATGATAATGCCGCCCTCGCCCTGAATCGGTTCCACCAAAAAGGCCACCGTATTTTCATTGATGGCGTCTTTTAGAGCCTCAATATTGCCGTAGGGAATGATCACAAAGCCCGGGGTGAACGGCCCGAAGCCGTCGCGGTACTGCTCTTCGGTGGAGAAGCCGACAATCGTTGTGGTGCGGCCGTGAAAATTGTTGCTGCATACGATGATTTCGGCTTTATCGCGTGCCACGCCTTTCCGGGTGTAGCCCCATTTGCGGGCGGCTTTGATGGCGGTCTCCACCGCTTCTGCACCGGAGTTCATGGGCAGCACCATTTCCATGTCACACAACTCGGCCAATTCTTTGCAAAACAGTCCGAGCTGATCATTCCGAAAGGCACGCGAGGTCAGTGTGACCTTTTGCGCCTGATCTGCCAGAGCCCGGTAAATGCGTGGATGGCAGTGTCCCTGGTTTACGGCTGAATAGGCGCTGAGAAAATCCAGATATTTGCGGCCGTCCACATCATACACCCAGATCCCTTCGGCCCGCGAAATGACGATATCCAGTGGATGGTAGTTGTGGGCACCGTATTGATTTTCAAGCTCAATGTATTCTTGTGTGTTCATCGTTAGAATCTCCTTTCTTGCAGCATGTGACCCGTTTTGAATGACTGTCTGCGTCAGGGAGGCTTGAAAAAGGCCCCTTAAAATACGCTTTTTAAAAGAAATCAGCAATGCGAATTTGCATTTTCCCAGTCCGAATGATCGATCTGTCCTGTGCATCACGGCAGGGAAGTTGCAGAACGATCCCGGAAACAGAATCGGTACCGTTTACCATTTTCCGCATGACTGTCAGGCGTGGCGGTACGGTTGGGGATGCATTCATGCTCAATTTATGGCTGCATGCGGAGGTGATCCCCCGGGAAATCCCTGCAAGCGCCAATCCGGCCGGCGGCCTCGTTTCAATTGACACGACTTTATTTTGATCCTCTCAATCGGGATTTCATCTGCGGCAAACCGCAGGCACGGTTAGGCTCGTCGCGCGACCGCCATTTTAACCGCTTCCGGATATTTAAGCCCCGAGCCGGTATTGAACACCACCACACGCTCACCCGGCTGGATCCAGCCATCCGCGATCAGTTTCCGGGTGGCCGCCAGCGCCGCCGCACCTTCCGGACAGACCAGCATGCCGGTCATGGCACCGAACCGTGCCAGCTCATCCAGCAATTCTTCGTCCGCAACCGCCACGGCGGTGCCGCGGCTTTCACGCAGGACACGCAGCATCAGAAAATCTCCCACGGCGGCCGGCACCCGCAAACCGGCAGCCACCGTGGCGGCATTCTGCCAGGGCTCGGCATGATCCTGTCCTTGTTCAAAGGCGCGGACGATGGGCGCGCAGCCGGTGGTTTGCACGCTCACCATGCGCGGCCGCTTGCCGTCGATCCAGCCCAACTCTTCCATCTCGTCAAACGCTTTCCACATCCCGATAAGACCGGTCCCGCCTCCGGTGGGATACACGATCACATCCGGAAGCGTCCAGCCGAACTGCTCTGCCAGTTCATAGCCCATGGTCTTTTTGCCTTCAATCCGGTAAGGCTCTTTGAGCGTGGAAACGTCAAACCAGCCTTCGCGATCCTTGAGTTCTGCGACCCGCCTGCCGCAATCGGTGATCAGTCCATCAACCAAATTGACGACCGCCCCGAGCGTTTCGCATTCCATACGAAAGGTTTCGGGAACGTCCGCCGGCATAAAGACATGGCATTCAATGCCGGCGAGGGCACAGTACGCTGCCGTCGCGCCGGCGGCGTTGCCGGCAGAAGGAATGGCAATTTTTTTAACGCCGAGTTCGGCAGCACGGGAAACGGCCATCACCAGGCCGCGCGCCTTGAAGGACAATGTGGGATTGGCAGACTCATCTTTAACATAAATCGATTCAAATCCTACAGACTTTCCCCAGGATGCCACGTTCAGGAGCGGGGTAAATCCCTCTCCCAGGGTAAGCCGAAATTCTGCCTGCCTTACCGGCAACATGGGCCAATAGCGCCACAACGATTGCCGCCGGGTATCGATTTTCTCCGGGGGGAAGCTTGCTTTTGCGGCATCGGTATCGTACCGGGCGAGTAACGGTTTCTGACACTGCGGGCAATGATTCAGCCGCTCATCGGTCGAAAACGTCGCCCCGCAGGCCGAACACTCGATATGACTGAAAAATGATTGCATGGAACCCTCATCCGTTTGGTCTCTGACGTGTGTTGATGAAAATGGAAAATAAAAAACGGCAGCCCAACATCCTTGCATTCGAATGTTCAGACTGCCGCGACATCGTCGTGTTTAAATGTGATCGAACCGTCCGCAATTTTTAGGCACGTTGCCATCTCATCGAACGCGTCATCAAACCGCACGACTGTCAAGGTTTGGTTTACTGCAATTCGGAAGATGATTTTAGCCGCACCGGACGGATACGTTGATGAAATGCAATCCGGTCCGCAAAACGAAAAATCGCTGCTTTTCAGCCATCCTGCCGCGAAAGCTTTTGCCGGAGCAATTGATTCACCATTTGTGGATTGGCTTTACCGCGTGTGGCGCGCATCACCTGCCCCACGAAAAACCCGATGAGCTTCTCTTCCCCCTGCCGGTACCGCTCCACCTCTTTGGGATTCGCCGCCAGCACCTCATCCACCACACGCTCAATCGCGCCGGTATCAGTGATCTGCACCAGACCTTTTTCCTCAACGATCTGTTTCGCAGACTTTTGCGTTTTGCGCATCTCCTCGAAGACGGTCTTGGCCAGCTTGCTGCTGATGGTGCCATCGGTGATCAATTGAATCATTTCAGCAAGCGCTTCGGGCTTTACCGGGAAGGCACTGATTTCGATTTTTTCCTCTTTGAGCACGCGCAGCACATCGCCCATGACCCAGTTGCTGGCCTGCTTGGCATCTGCACCTGCTTTGACGACTGCTTCAAAATAATCCGCCACCGGCTTCTCTTCAGTCAAAACCGCTGCGTCGTATTCCGGGAGCCGATAGTCACGCACAAAACGCTCTCGCCGTGCCACCGGCAATTCCGGCAGTTGCGCCGCGATGGCCTGCCGCCATTCCGAAGAAATCATCAGCGGGACAAGGTCAGGCTCGGGGAAATACCGATAATCATGCGCGTATTCTTTGCTGCGCATGGGGACGACCCGGTTTCTGGCGGCATCCCACAACAGCGTTTCCTGCTGAATCGGCTCACCGCGTTCCAGCATGGCGATCTGGCGCTGAATCTCGTATTCCAGGGCGCGCTCCACATTGCGAAACGAATTCATGTTTTTCAGCTCGGTCTTGACGCCGAAGGCATCCTGGCCTTTGGGCCGCACGGAAATATTGGCATCGCAACGGAGACTGCCCTGTTCCATGTTGCCATCACAAATTTCCAGATACCGCACAAGCTGCCGAATGCGCACCAGGTAATGATAAGCCTCTCGCGGACTGCGAATATCCGGGCCGGAAACGATCTCGATAAGCGGCACGCCGCACCGGTTCAAATCAATCAGCGTTTCGTTTTCACTGACATAATCTTCAGCATGCACCGACTTGCCTGCATCTTCTTCGAGGTGGATACGAATAATGTGAATGCGCTTTTTCTCACCGCTCTCCAGCTCAATTTCAAGATAACCGTCTTCGCACAGCGGCTCTTCGTACTGCGAGATTTGATAGCCCTTTGGCAAATCAGGATAAAAATAATTTTTACGGGCGAAAATAGAATGTTCGGCAATGCGGCAGTGCGTCGCCAGGCCCATGCGAATGGCAAACTCCACGGCACGCCGATTCAAAACCGGCAACACGCCGGGCATGCCCAGACAAACCGGGCAAACCTGGGTATTTTGCTGTGCTCCGAAATCGGTTTTGCATCCGCAAAAAATTTTGCTCTGCGTGGATAGCTGGCAGTGCACTTCCAGCCCAATAATCGCTTCGTACTCCATATCTCGTGTGTCGGGTTAGATGTCAAGTCCGTCGGCTATAAATGTCAAACATTGTTCATATTTTAGAAGCAGCGCGAACCCGCCTGTCGGCCTCTCACATCATCGAACGCCCCCAAAGGCTTTGCGGGCACGCCGCAACGATGATGGCTCAATTCGGATTTCTGCCGTGCCCAGCAACACCCCGGCAAATCGTCGCCGTTCAGGTTTCCGTCCATGTCACCGGCACCTGCCGCTCTGCCCGGCGATCGCCGTCCCAAAACTTCACATATCCGTGCTCTACTCCAAAACGGTACAAATCCCGTGTCAACAGCACATCTTTTTCGCAGTAGCGGATCAGGCGGTCCCAATCGCCGTTACGGTACCATTCGATCGCTTTCAACCCATCCCCGGATTTGGGAGCATTGAGGGTAGCGCGGCATAAATTATCCAGACTCACCCTCCGGTTCAGGGTTTGCTGTATCGATTTCATCAAATCCAGGGTGGGCAAGGCATCCAGCTTGAACTCGGTGTATGGCTGAAGCACAGGATAGTCAAATCCGAACAGGTTAAAGCCTATCACCCGATCCGCCTCCCTCAGGCGCTGCACCAGTTGCGGCAAATCGCGTTCACGGAACACGTGGCAAACATCCAACCGGCTGTCGTACATCACCGCCACGGAAATTTCCAGTTTGTGCAAATGGTCCCGGCCGCCGACATCATCGAAACTATGCTTGGTTTCCACGTCAAACACCACGTAGTCTGCCACGGCTTCCCCTTATTTCAAGTGCGATTCCAGGAAGGCCGCCGTGCGCAACAATGTGGCTTCATCGAACGGCCGACCCAGCAACTGCACGCCGATGGGCAACCCCTGTGCATCCGTTCCGGCAGGCACAGAGATAGCGGGGATGCCGGCGAGATTGGCAGAAACGGTAAAGATATCGGATAGGTACATCGATACCGGATCCTGCACCTTTTCGCCCATGCGGAAAGCCGTGGTCGGCGTCGTCGGGGTCAACAGCACATCACAGGCTTCAAACACCTGGTTGAAATCACGGCGGATCAGGGTGCGCACCTTGAGTGCACGGCGATAGTAGGCATCGTAATAGCCCGCACTGAGCACATACGTTCCCAGCATGATGCGGCGCTTCACTTCCTTTCCGAAGCCTTCGCTGCGCGTGCGCCGGTACATTTCCTCGAGATCCTGCGCCCCCGCAGCACGGTAGCCGTAACGCGCACCATCGTAACGCGCCAGATTAGACGACGCTTCAGCCGTACAAATGATGTAATAGGCGGCAATGCAGTACTCCGTCATGGGCAGATGGACCTCACGTACTGAGTAACCTGCATCGGCAAACAGGCTTTTGGCGGTTTCAATCGCCTGCACGATTTCCGGCTGGACCTCATCGGATAGATATTCCACCGGGAGGCCAATGGTGAGCGATTCCGGCGGGGTATGCAAATTTTGTGTGAAATCGGGCACGGGATCGGGAGCGCTGGTACTGTCCATCGGATCGTGGCCCGAAATCACGTTCAGTAAGCGCGCCACGTCTTCGACATTGCGCCCAAACGGTCCAATTTGATCCAGAGAAGACGCGAACGCCACCAGCCCGAAACGGGATACGCGACCGTAGGTCGGTTTGAGCCCGACCACGCCACAGAACGCCGCCGGTTGCCGGATCGATCCACCGGTATCGCTGCCGAGGGCTGCCGTGCATAAATCGGCGGCAACCGCCACTGCAGAGCCACCGGACGATCCACCCGGTACCCGCTCAGGGTCATGCGGATGGTGCACCGGCGCCACTGCGGAATTTTCGTTGGAACTCCCCATGGCGAATTCATCCATATTGGTTTTGCCCAATATGATGGCATCGGCGGCAAGCAGCCGCTCGATAACGGTGGCGTTGTATGGGGAGACAAAATCGGCAAGAATACGCGAAGCGCAGGTCAGTTTTTTGCCCTGGATGGCGATGTTGTCTTTGATTGCCAGTACCGCTCCGGCCAACGGTGCGGCTTCACCCGACCGCCATTTTTCCTGCACCTGGCGCGCCCGATCGATCGCTTCCTCGGCATAGACATCCAAAAACGCATTTAACGACGGCTCGGCTTCAATGCGGCGCGCATAAAATTCTACCAGGTCCGGAAGCGATAATTCGCCGGAAGTCATCCGGCGTTGAATCTCCGAAATCGAAGCCTTTGTTGACAGCAAATCGTCCACTATTCTTTCCCGGCTCCCTGCTCTTGTTGCTGGCTGCTCGACTGAGAGATCGTGGATTTGGGTTCTTCAATCTGTTCCGGTTCATCGATTTCGCGGGCGGCCTTCTTAAATTCACGGATGCCCTTTCCCAGGCCCTGAGCCAGCTCAGGGAGTTTTTTGGCGCCAAACAGCAGGAGAATAATTAAAAATATGATAATAAGTTCCTGGCCACCAATCATGATGTGCTCCTTTTTGAATGAACAATCAAGCTGATCAATTCACGGTTGGATTTAACGCTTCATTTGATTCAAGTCATCCAGGTCATCGATTTGCAGCTCTTCTTTCACATCTTCCGCCGCCCTGCGCAACTCATTCAAACTTTTCCCGAGGCTTCGCGCCAGCTCCGGGATGCGCTTGGGGC
>WFVT01000229.1 GCA_015491485.1 Candidatus Zhuqueibacterota bacterium | reverse complement strand
TTCCGGGATGCTGGACGGATCGTATCCGTCCGGCAAACTGCATCTTTTTATGGTAGCCCGAGGCCTCTGGCCGAGGGGGGCTCGGCGGGGACGCCTCGCGTTAGTTTGTCATTTCGGTGGAGACGCCCTTGCTTTTGGCGTGAACGCCTTCACGCTATACGACCGGTGAGGATGTCTTCGTGACCTGAAAATCAGCCTGTACTTCACCGTACGAATACGACGGATCAAACTCCTTGCCGACGCTGATCTGCCCAAACAACCGCTATTGGTCCAGACATTCGAGAGCGGCGTTGCTGATCATTCTCGAATTTCTTCATGCCATGCGAACCTGAAAATCTAATAAACCCATTTAAATTGACTTCACGAACGAATTCCCTTTTGAATAACCCGGGTTTTTGTTACCTTGTTGGCGCTCATCATGGATACTCCCGATGGTCTGTATCAAACCATAAACACTTCATTTTTGGAGGTAGGACATGATTCAACGGCCAACACGGCACGGCCCATCCCCGCTGGAAGATCCTGCGTTTATCAGGCGCTGGACGATGATCGGCGGCGTTTTTATCCTTGGCCTCTGGCTGGTGTTCTCTGCATTTTATACCGTGGACGCCGATGAAGTCGGCGTCGTGCAGCGGTTCGGCAAATATGTGAACACCACCATGCCGGGATTGCATTTCAAAATTCCCTTTGGTATCGAGACGGTCAAAAAAGTCAAAGTCAAACGCGTTTTCAAGGAAGAATTCGGTTTTCGCACGCTGCGACCCGGCGTGCGCACCACCTATGCCAATCGATCTTACGAGGATGAATCCCTGATGCTCACCGGCGACCTCAACTCCGCCGTGGTGGAGTGGGTCGTGCAGTACCGCATCAAAGATCCCGCCAAATATCTTTTCAAGGTACGCAACATCCGCAAAACCCTGCGGGACATATCCGAGGCGGCCATGCGGCTGGTGGTGGGCGATCACAGCGTGGATGAAGTTATCATCACCAACCGGCAGGACATTTCCATCGAAGCCCGGGACTATATCCAAAAAAAATTGGATGAATACGATATCGGCGTGCATGTGATCACCGTGAACTTGCAGGACGTGAACCCGCCGGAGCCGGTGCAACCGGCGTTTAACGAAGTGAATGAAGCCAAGCAGGAAAAAGAGCGCATCATCAACGAGGCGTGGGAGGCTTACAACAAGGTCATTCCTCAGGCGCGGGGCCGCGCGCAGCAGCGGATCAGCGAGGCGGAAGGCTATGCCATCGACCGGGTCAACCGCGCTCAGGGCGACGCCGAGCGGTTTCTTGCTTTGTGGAAGGAATACACCCGCGCTAAGCAGGTCACACGCGAACGCTTGTACCTTGAAACCCTGATGGAGGTGCTTCCATCCGTGCAGCAAATTTACGTCATCGATCAAAACATGCAGGGATTGGTGCCGCTGCTGCAATTGGGCAATGATGGAAAGGGGGTGAAAAAATGAGAACCGGATCGGTCATTACGCTTATTATCGCCATTCTGGCGGTCATCGTGCTCAGCTCCTCGGTGTTTACCGTGGATGAGACCGAGCAGTGCATCATCACGCAATTCGGCGAGCCTGTGGGCGGGCCCATTCAAGAAGCGGGGTTGCATTTCAAATTGCCGTTCATTCAAAAAGTCACCTTTTTCCCGAAACAGCTTCTGGAGTGGGACGGCGATCCCAACCAGATTCCCACCGCGGACAAAAAATACATCTGGGTGAACACCTTTGCCCGGTGGCGCATTCAGGACCCGTTGAAGTTTTATCAATCGGTAAACAACGAACTGAACGCCCAGACCCGGCTGGATGACATTCTCGACGGGGTGACCCGCGATTTGGTGACCCAGCACGATTTGATCGAGCTGGTGCGCAATACCAACCGCAAGATGTACGCCATGGGCGAAAGCGAAGAAGATATGGTGGAAATCACCGATGTGTCGCCGGTCGAAAAAGGCCGCGAGGTGATCACCCGGCTAATTCTCGAAAAAGCAAGGGAAATCGTGCCGCAGTACGGCATCGAACTGGTGGATGTGCAGATCAAGCGCATCAATTATATCGAGGATGTGCGTAAGAAGGTGTATGAGCGCATGATTTCCGAGCGCAAGCGCATCGCCGAAAAATACCGCTCCGAGGGGCAGGGCGAACGCGCCAAGATCGAGGGTATGCGTTCCAAAGATTTGCAGCGCATCCAGTCCGAAGCCTACCGCCGCGCGCAGGAAATCATGGGTGAGGCCGACGCCAAAGCGGCCAAAATTTATGCCGATGCTTTCAACCGCGATCCGGAATTTTATGCCTTCATGCAGACGTTGAAGACGTATAAAGAAACGCTTAAACAAAACAGCGTTATCTTTCTGAAGACGGATTCGGATTTTCTGAAGTATCTGCGCAAAACCCGGCAGCAGTGAACGATGCCGGGCATTGGACCGACGACCGCCACCGGGCACCTTCGAGGTGTCTGGTGGCCTGTTGAAAGCGATGGGCTCTTGTGCGTCCTTGCATCAGCAGCCGATCCATTCTGCCGATCAGCAACCATTCCCGGCGTTTAAACAAAACCGCCCGCTGTACGTCATACATTCCAGCAAAAAATCCGGCCATTTTGCATGGCCCTGGCATCCAAACCTCAAGGAGACAGGATTTACAGGTCACCATGGAATTCAAGTTATTGTTGCTGTTTGTCATAGGCATTTTGACGGGATTCATCAATATCCTTGCCGGCGGCGGATCGCTGATCAGCCTGCCGCTGCTGATCTTTCTCGGGCTTCCGGGATCGGTGGCGAACGGCACGAATCGGGTAGCGATTCTCATTCAAAACCTGGCGGCGATCGCCAGCTACCGGCAGCTCAATATTTTCCCATGGCGGCCCAGCCTGCTCGCCGTACCCCCGGCGCTGCTCGGTGCTTATATCGGCGCTTCCGCCGCGGTGAATATCCCGGATCATCTGTTCAAACCGATCCTGGCCGCCATTATGGTGGGCATCACCTTTCTCATCTGGCTGGATCCGGCGCACCGCTGGAACCTGCATCTGTCGATGCCGCCGGCCGTGAAAACCGGACTGTTTTTTCTGGCGTTTTTCCTCATCGGCCTGTATGGCGGCTTCATTCAGGCCGGGATCGGTTTCCTGCTGATTACGGTATTGCTCATCAGCGGCTTCGATATGATCACCACCAACGCTATCAAAATCCTGGTGGTGTTTATCTTTACCATTCTGACGCTGAGTATTTTCATCTGGCACAGACAGGTCAATTTCGCCTACGGCCTGGCTCTGGGGCTGGGCAGCGGACTGGGTGGGTTTATCGGCACGCGCGTGGCCGTCAAAAAAGGACATGAGTGGGTCAAAGGATTTGTGATTGTTATGGTCATTATTTTTGCACTTAAACTGGTATGGGACACATGGAACTTATGAAAAAATATCTGCTGACGTTGCTGGCCTGCCTCACCCTGGGGCTGGCTCCCTACTATCCGGAACCGCACATCGTGGGCAAATTGCGCTGGATCGCCGGCGGCGCCAACGGCATGGGACTCATCGATTGGTGGGACACCCTGCAACACGGTGCGCCCTGGGCGTTCCTGTTGTTTTTTCTATTGAATGACACGCGGAAATGGCTGTTCAGGGGGCATGGGGCATAGCCGGTAGTATCCGGGCGGTGAAAGGGGCCTCGGCAATAGCAACTTATGAGGCTGCACCTTGCAAAGGCTTTGAAGCTGCCACAAGATTTTCATACGGCTCTAAATGGCATGATTGCCAGCAGACCGAAAAATCCCCAATTCCCCAACGAGCCCGAAGGCTTTCTGCCGAGAATTTTTCAACCTGGCGGAGGCCTCCGGCCGAGGGTAGGTGCTCGGCGGGGACGCCTCGCGCTAAATTTTGCTTTGTACGGGGACGCCTCGCGTTAGATTATGCTTTCGGCGAGGCCCCTTTCACGCTAAATTAGCGGTGAAGATGTTTTCACGCTTTGAAAATCAACCTGTACCGCACCGAACGGATGCGCCTTTAGTGCGAAACAGCACAAACGACCGTCCTGCGTTTTCTGCATGCCGCAGGGTTTTAGCAGCGCACCAAGTCGCATAATCCAGCATGCACACGCAAAGACGGTCGGCGACAAAACGCAAGTTCGCTCTGAAAATTTTTCGCAAAAACCGGCTGAGGGCTTGATTTTCAGATCGCATTGTCTGTATATTTATCCACAAAAAAAGGACGTATGGTTGACGTAAAAAGGGGAGCGATGCAGATGGCTGATGCGACACCCGACATCCATCAGGATACCGAAAAACGAAACCGTGTTGTCCACATTCCCCGATATCATGTGATCCTCTGGGATGATAATGACCATACGTATGATTATGTGATTGAAATGCTCATGAAGCTGTTCGGCCACAGTCAGGAAACCGCCTACCGGATGGCGGTGGAGGTGGACACCTACGGCCGGGTGATCGTCGATACCACATCCAAAGAACGGGCTGAGCTGAAGCGCGACCAAATCCATGCGTACGGCGCCGACTGGCGCATTCCGCATTGCAAGGGCTCCATGAGTGCAACTATCGAGCCGGCTGAAGACGAAGAGGAGTAACCGATTTCCATGGCAGGATCACCGCGTGCAAGTGAGGAAAACCAGCATTCCAACCAACCGAACGCTCCCACGGTTTCCCATGAAGACATTTTAAAAATTGTTCATGCTACCCATTACGATCCTCATGCGGTCCTGGGGCTGCATCCCGTGACCGAGGGCGAACGTCCGGTTATGGCGGTGCGCGCCTTCGTACCCACGGCCAGAGAAATGTTTGTCGTGCCGCTGACCCGGCGCGGTGCGGGCAAGCCCGTGGCCATGCAGCGCATCCACGGGGACGGCTTTTTTGAAGCGCTGATCAGGCCGCGCAGCCGCTCCTTCCGCTACCGCCTGCGCGCGGTGGATTATGCCGGCAACACCTGGGAGTTCCTCGATCCCTATATTTTCCCGCCGCTGCTCACCGACTTTGATCTGCACCTGTTCGGCGAAGGAAATTATTTGAAAATGTACGAAAAGCTGGGGGCGCACCTGCGCGAGGTGGATGGCGTCAAAGGCGTGAATTTCGCCGTATGGGCGCCCAATGCGGTGCGCGTGAGTGTGGTGGGCAATTTCAATGCGTGGGACGGCCGACGGCACTGCATGCGGGTCCATCCCGGCGCCGGCGTGTGGGAAATTTTCATCCCCGAGTTAGCCGAAGGCGAACTGTACAAATTTGAGATCAAAACCCGCAACGGCGATCTGCGCATCAAAACCGATCCGGTGGGTTTTCAAACCGAGCTCCGACCGGCGAATGCCTCCATCGTGTATAACGAAATGCGCTTTTCCTGGAGCGATGCCGAGTGGTTGCAGAAGCGCCATCAGCACAACGGTCTGGAAAGTCCCATTGCGATTTACGAAGTGCACCTGGGCTCGTGGAAACGGGTGCCGGAAGAAAACAACCGGCCGCTGACTTACCGGGAACTGGCGCATCAGCTCGCCGATTACGTGAAAGACATGGGCTACACGCACGTGGAGCTGTTGCCGATCACCGAGCATCCGTTCGACGGCTCCTGGGGTTATCAAACCACGGGCTATTACGCCGCCACCAGCCGTTACGGCACTCCTGACGACTTCAAATATTTCGTGGATTATTTGCACCAGCACGACATCGGCGTGATTTTGGACTGGGTGCCGGCCCATTTTCCCCGCGATGACTTTGCGCTGCGCTGGTTCGATGGCACTCACCTGTACGAGCATGCCGATCCGCGCAAAGGCGAACATCCGGACTGGGGCACCCTGATTTTCAACTACGGCCGTAATGAAGTGCGCAATTTTCTGATTTCGAACGCTCTGTACTGGCTCGATGAATTCCATATTGACGGGCTGCGTGTGGATGCGGTCGCATCGATGCTGTATCTGGATTACTCGCGCAAGGAAGGCGAATGGGTGCCGAACGAGTTCGGCGGCCGCGAAAATCTGGAAGCCATCGACTTTCTGCGGCGGCTGAACGAAACCGTGTATGCCCAGCATCCGGATGTGATGATGATCGCCGAGGAATCCACCGCCTGGCCGGGCGTCTCGCGTCCTACTTATCTCGGCGGACTCGGCTTCGGCTTCAAATGGAACATGGGCTGGATGAACGACTTTTTGCGCTACATCGAAAAAGATCCCATCCACCGCAAATATCACCACAACGACCTGACGTTCGGCCTCATTTACGCCTTCACCGAAAACTTCATTTTGGTGCTGTCGCACGACGAGGTGGTGCATGGCAAGCGCTCCATGCTGGACAAAATGCCCGGCGATCTCTGGCAGAAATTCGCCAACCTGCGGCTGGCCTATGCGTTCATGTATGCACATCCCGGCAAAAAACTGCTGTTCATGGGCAACGACATCGGCGTGTGGGAAGAGTGGAACTACAACAAAAGTCTGGACTGGCACCTGCTGCAGTGGGATTCACACCGTCAGTTGCAGCAATTCATGCGCGACTTGAACCACCTGTATCAGAAAACGCCTGCGCTGTGGCAAAAGGATTTCGTGCCGGAAGGCTTCCAATGGATCGATTTTCTGGACAGTGAAAACAGCGTCGTCTCGTTCATCCGGCGCGGCGCGGATCCCGCCGATGAAATCGTGGTGGTGTGCAACTTCACGCCGGTTCCGCGCTACGATTACCGCATCGGCGTGCCCCGGCCCGGGTTTTACAAAGAAATCCTGAACAGCGATTCCGAGCTGTACGGCGGCAGCAATCTCGGCAATTACGGCGGCAAATACGCCGATCCCATCCCCTGGCACGGCTTCGAGCATTCGTTGAGCCTGGTGCTTCCTCCACTGGCGGCTTTGTATTTCAAGCGAGCCGATCTCACCTGATGTGGCTTTCTTCCACCATCCTGCCGCACTCCCGATTTTCTGGCTGCCCTCAACCCCATCACCGGCTCTGTGCCAGTAATGGATGATTGCCCGGGGCATGGCGCGCTTGAAATGATTTTTCGTTTTCCGCCCGGCTGGTCATGGAACACCGATGCAACGGATTCACAATGGCTATACCGCTTTGACACCAACTTTTAAACAGCAGCCAGCAAACAGGCAAATGCTTTCAATTGCCAGCATCTGTCCTGCATCCGCAGTCACCGGCGGCTGATAAAAGCATCGCATCCCGCAGAACGTTCCTGCAATTCTTCTTTCCGCAAGATTCCGTGATCCCTGCCTGCGCAGTTATCCACCCTCGCCGGTATTTTTAATAAATACCAAAAACAGCCATTTTTTGTGGGAGCCGAAATTCATCCATTTCAATCTCGTCATGATGATGCCCTGCCATCTGGTACGGAATTCGCACTGTGGAAGACCGGCCTTGCGAATTCGATCTATGGACAGGGCATTGCTGTCTATATAGAATACGAAAAAACAAGCGGTTGCCCATCGGCTTTGATCAGCAGAGAACCGCAAGGTTGACACATTTGAAATACGAAAACGTAAATCCGTTCATTACAATAGAACAGGGAGTCTTATGAAGCGATATCTACTACTTGGAATGGTCCTCCTGATTGCCTCGGGCGCGGCCGCAGGCGTAAAATTTGTGCCTCCCGCCGGCTCGCCGATCGCCAAAGGGGAACATCCGCGCATTTTCATTACCAAAGCAGACATTCCCCGCCTGCGCGCCAAAATTCAAACCTATTACTCGGATGATTTCCGGCGCTTTCTCAATCAAATGGATCAGTTGTACACCACGGCTCCCGGCAGCGGAGACCTTGGCCAGTGGAACGAAATGTTTGGAGCCGCACGATCCTACGCCCTGCTGTACGTGATCGATCCGCAGACCATCCTCGGTAATGGCGGACAGTACAGCCGGCAGGAGTACGGCAGAAAGGCCATCGAAATTGCTCTGCACCTCGCCCAGACGCTTCCCGATGATTGGACGGAAACGCACAACGGAGGCAAAAATTTGACCACGAAAAAGGGCGGCCTCGGCGCCCTGGCGCTGCAAGTGGTGTACGATTGGACGTACGATCTCGCCACCCTGGAAGAACGGCGAGCCATCGTCGATCGGCTCATTACCATGTGGAATAACAAGTACGATTCCAAAAAAGTCAAGTTGGAAAACCATTATGCCGCCAATGTTCATGTGTATTCAGCGGCGTTGTGCTTCTACGGCGATAAGGAACTGGGCCCCTCATACATGGCCAAAGCTCAGGAGATGATGGACTCGTTTCAGGACGTTTTTATTGTCCGTCAGCTCGGTGTGGCGGAAAGGTTGTTCGAAGGTTCGGCGGACTGGGTGGAAGGCGATTCATACAGTCTGGACGGCTATACCGGCATTTTGCTCCTGGCGGCGGCGGCGGAAAGCGCCATGAATGCCGACTATTTCTATCAGAGTTCGTGGATCCGGTATGCGCCGTATTATTTTTATTATTACATGATGCCCATGCCGTACAAAGGTGAATATTATTTTTCGCAGCAGAACACCAGCACCGTGGTTGAAATGCGGACGCGCAGCGTTTCGTCAGTGATGAATATGATCGCTGCGAAATTGGTGGATAAAGACCCCAATATGGCCGGCTTTGCTTCCTGGTTTATCCACAAAAGTCCTTACGGACTGGAGGTCGATGAATATAAATATTATGAGCCGTACATTTTCGACTTCTTTTTCAAATATATTTTTGGTTCCAGGCATGTGCCCCCGAAATCTCCGGAGGAAGCGGGAGTGCCGTTGAGCGTGCATCTGGGACAGGTGCATGCCATGCGCTCGGATCACAGCATCAATGATGCTACTTTGATTCAATTTTTTGCTTTCAAATTCTGGTACGGCAACGGGCACAATGAAACAGAAATGGGAGCGATCAATATCCACCGTTTTGGCCCGCTGGCCATCAGCGCATCCAACACCAAAAACGCCGGAGACGGAATCCCGCGGGTGAATTCCGGCGGAAAAGGTATGGCGCAAAACAACATTTTCGGTCTGGGCGATGATCCGCGGCTCGCGGTGGAGTTTGATTCCGATGGAGACAGAGGTGATTTGCCGGAGTATTTTGAGGATGGCCGCAACAACCACGTGGGAACGGTAGAGGCGCGGGAATACCGTCCGGGATTGTATGACTATATCAATTATAACTACACCCGGTCTTATATTGAGGGAAACAAAACCAAACTGGCTCGCCGGGCGGTGGTGTACCTCCGGGGCCCTGTTAATCATGAATTTGTGGTGGTCCTCGACCGCGTTGATTCCGACCGGCAAAAATTCTTTCTGCTGCATACGCCCACAGACATCCAGGCGGTGGGCAGCACCTGGCAACCGGCGGGCAGCGGCCACTGGGTCAGCGCCGGGCGCACGTTCAAGGTGGTCAATACCATCGATCAGGCCCACGGGCAAATGTACGTCACTTCCGTGTTTCCGAAAAACGTCACTGCGCACAAGTTCGGCGGTCCCGGCTATGAATGGGTCTGGGCCGACGGCACCCGCCTCGATTATGATCCTTCGCGGTTCAGTGAGAAGGCCGCTTATTTGCTCAGTGCATACACCCTGCAATTTCGCTCGTATGACAATCAATTTCTGACCGTCATCCAGATTGGCGACGCCAACACCATGGGGGAACAGGCGCCTGTGGAACGGCTTTCCGGGCCCAACTGGATCGGCGCGCTGATGGATAAAGAGCGTCTGGTCATTTTCAGCAATTCCGAAACCCCGTTGGGCGATTTTTCCTATGCCATCAACAGCACGCGGAAGGTCAAACATCTGATCACGGAAGTTGAAAAAAACCGGGAATATACCGTCCGCGTGGGAGGCAACGTGGTGGCTCGCGGCACGACCGGGCCCAATGGGACCATTTCTTTTACGCATAATCCGGGCGGCAACGCCACCTACACCATTAAATTGGGAGCGGTGGTTACCGGCGTCAAAGGCGCTCAGGGTGCGGCTCTTCCGAAAGAGCTTCATTTGATGAACTTTCCGAATCCTTTCAATCCGGCTACCACCATCGCCTTCAGCGTTCCGTTCAGCGCCTATACCACGCTGACCATCTTCGATACCACGGGCCGGAGAATCCGTACTCTGGTGGCGGATTCTTTAACCCCCGGAGAGTATAAAGTGCGGTGGGACGGCACCGATGAAAAAGGTCTGCGTGTGGCGAGCGGTGTATATCCTTACCGGTTGGCGGTAGGAGAAATGGTTGCCTGGAACAAGCTGGTTCTGGCAAAATAAGGAAAATGCCCATTCTGGAGGAACCGAACATTATGCAGCGACAAACCTTCCGGCGGATAGGATGTATCGCCATACTGACGCTGTGGCTGGCCCCGGCCTGGAACGGCGACGTACAGGCGGGCACTTACGTGGTTACCGCAGCACAAGGAATCAGCAGTCGAATGACGGCTTTGGCCCCGGGGGATACTTTATTGGTTCGCGCCGGTGTCTATCAGGAAAGTCTTTCCCTGCCCCGGGATGGAGAACCCGGTCGCCCTATTGTGTTGATGGCGTATCCGGGGGAACGGCCGGTCATTCAAACCAGCGATCAGATGCTCAGCATCAATAAGAAATACTGGATCATCGATGGCTTTATACTGGATCACCAGGGCGGCGCCAATGACGCCATTAAAATTACCAGCAACGCCGCTTTTGTGACGCTGCGCAATTGCGAACTGCGCAACGGCAAACGGGATGCCATCGATATCAGCGGCGGAGCGCGCGACATCACCATCGCCAACAATGTAATCCATGATTTCGTCTGGAAGCCGGGAAGCGACGCCCATGGCATCGTCACCAATCCGGGCGCTACGCGCATTCATATCCTGAACAATGTCATTTATAACTGCGGCGGCGATGCCATACAGCTTTACGCTTCCGACAGCGATCCCATTTCGAGCTATGCAAAAGATATTGTCATCCGGGGCAATGTTCTTTATACCACCCTTGGCAGCAACTCGGAAAACGCCCTGGATTTCAAAGGAGTGGACGGCGCGCGTGTGGAATATAACGAGTTGTACGGTTTTGAAAACAAGGCAGTGGTGGTACAAAAAGGCTGCCGCAATTTGACGTTTGTCGGCAACCTGATTCATGATTCGCAGCGTGGGATGGAATTCCGCGGTGAGGGCGGAAAATCGCAAAGAAACCACAAAATCTATCGGAATGTCCTGTACAATATCCGGCAATATTATGCCGTCAAATTCGATGACGTATTTGATGTCGAGTTTGTGAACAACACCATTGCCTTCATCAGCGCCACGGCGCTGCGCGTGGAAGGCGGCGGCGTAACGGGAGGACGGTTTCAAAACAATCTGTTTTACAAGGCGAGCAAGCCGAGTATCAAAACCACATTCCAGGTGCAGCTTGGCTATAACGGCTGGTTTGATACCCCCGCAGGAAGCATGGCCGGCGCCGGTGATATTTCGGGCGATACTCCCGGATTTGTGGATGAAACAAATTATGATTTCCAGCTCCGCGCCGGTAGTCCGGCTGTGGACGCCGGTACGGACGTCGGCCTGCCTTACAGAGGCAACGCCCCGGATATCGGCGCGTATGAGTACGGCATGGTTACCTCGGTGCAATCGGTGACGTTATCGGCCGCGGTGAGTCCGGCTGGCGTGACCCTGAAATGGCGGGCGGATGGTCAGAGCGATGTGCTTGGCTACAATGTCATGCGCAGCCGGGACGGCCGCAGTTTTCAATCACGCGGTTTTATCCGCGCAGGCGCCGGCAGCGAATACCGTTTCCTCGACCGGGATGTGGAATCGGGCACGTACTATTACCGGCTGCAAATTCTTAAGATCGATGGCCGCATCCAGGAGACGCCGCCCATTCAGGTGCAGGTGGCGCTGCCGGAAGGTTTTCTGCTGGAGCCGGGAAGGCCCAATCCATTTTATCTGTCCCGCAACAGCCGCATGCAACTGGCTTTCGTGTTGCCAACGCGCGCGCCGGTACAGATACGCATCATGAATATTCTGGGGCAGGAGGTGCAGCGGCTGGATCTCGGCTCGCTGATGCCGGGACGCCATATCACCTCATGGGACGTCCGCGACCGAAATGGCCGCCGCATCGCTCCGGGGATTTACTTTTACCAGGTCCATGCCGGCGGCATCAGCAAAATAGGCCGGCTGATGGTTTTGCGCTGAATGCCCTCCATCGTATGCTGATCCGGCGGTCAGGGACGGTCGCTGATTCTCCATTCAGGCCCGTAGCCCGTCCCCGCCCTTTTTAAAAATGATACACCACTTTGAAAAAAAGCTCATCCAGTTGTTTCACCCGGCTGAACAAGCCTTCGCCCCGCCCTTCAACCAAAAACGCACCCAGCGAAACGGTCAGCGCATCGGTGGGTTGGTAATCAACAACCGGACCACCGGCGAATCCCAGATTCTCTGACAGGTTTTGCCAGTCCTGAATGGCCAGGATGAAATTCATCGGCGCCAGTTTCAGGGCATCCTGCATGAACGTTTTCTCCAGTCGAAATGCGAAATAATCCTGGAGCCGGCCGCGCCCGCGCTCATGCAAAAAGCCGTGCAAGAACTGGGCATTGATATACCAGCCGTTCTGGAAAGTATAATCCGCTCCGATGACCCATTTGATGTAGGGTTCCTTTGCCAGTGCGACGGTTTCCCGCATGATGACACCGGCTCGCGGATCCGGCAACGTTTGCTGTAAGCGCATCTCCTCGGAGAAAAACACGCCGGCTTCCGCCCACACGCCGACGCTTCCCAGACTGCCCGCAAGGTCGAAACCAAACACCTGCAAACGCGGAAATTCGAGGCCCGCCTCGGCACGCACCCGGCCGCCGGTATCTACAGGTGCAATCGCAAACCGGGTGAGTAGCGGGAGGTCGTCCCGGGTGATAACATAGCTGAATGAAACATCGAAATTGAGCAGCGTTCCGGTGATTTTGACCCCGTAATTGGCCGATTCCGGAAGCCGCGGTTCCGGTAGCTGCAGCCGATCGACGGTTTCTACCAGCGTGACGCCGGAAGGTAAAACCGGTGGCTCCTGGAACGCGGCTGCCCAATCCCCGAAGGGCAATACCGCCGGAGTAAACACCGGGATGAATACGCCGGTTAGCGTCCAATCGCCCAGATAATAATTGGCGCGGATGGCCTGGCTGCCCAGATGCCGACCGAAATCGAAAATGTCTTCGAGATCATCAGGGTTCAAATTATCGGTGGGATTCAGATTATCGGCCGTGCCCCAGGCAATGCGCTGCTTGCCGATGCGCAGATCGAGATTGTCCAGAAGAAAGCCGTACAAATCGATGTAGGCCTCGCGCACCTCCACGGCCCAGGGGGCCACCTGCGATCGGTCGCGGAGCTGTAAATCCGCCACGGTTTGCGGATTGGGAAAGCCAAAACTGCGGATCCGCAGCTCACTGTAATAATGCACCTTTTCGGATGGATTGCCTTCCAATTTCAAGCCCAGCCGGTTTTCATTCCAGGAGACCCGGCCATTTTGTTGCAGCCGGAAACGCTCATACGTTTGCACATAGCCGTTGATCTGCACCTGCGCCAGCAGCGGCGTCGCCACGGCCAGAAACAGCCCTACCAACCTTAATCCTCTCATGATTCTCGACCTCCATTACCTATCATGCGGTCATGATACAGGGCGAAGATGTCCCCCGCCGGTAATTTATCCCGAAGAGGTTCTCACCGAACGCCCTGCCCTGCGCCTCTACCTGGCGCGTCGGAGATACCGTCGCGTAAACAGTTTATCCGACAAGCCGAGATCAAATTGCACGTCTTTCAGTTGCATGATGGTGGCATGTTCCTCTTTCAGGTCGCGCATTTCCATTTCGCGCGCATACCAGTACTTGCCGATTTGCACCACCTGCCGGCGCTCCATCACCTTCCACAGGTTGCCGGCTTTGTCATAGAATTCGATCTTGACCGGATAATAATTGTCCTTGCGCACCCAGAGTTTGAGATGGCCGTAGTCCTTTTTCACGCCCGGCTTCGGCACCAGCTTCAAAATCCAGAAACGGTCGTTTTCTTCGAGCAGCCGGGCCTGATAATTCTCCGACAGCCGTGAGGTACTCATGTCATCATAGGTAAAATCCGTTCCGGCGAATTTGCTGTTTTTCACGTGAGATGCAATGCGGCGCACTTTGCGGAACGCCGGCATGTACAGATACTGCACATCGCCGGGCAGCGCTAAAAAAGCAATGCCTTTTTGATCCGCCGGCGCCGTGAAGCGAAGCATCCGCCGGTCATCGCCTTTTTGCATGAACATCGCTTCCCGGGTTTTGCGATTGCCTTTTTTATCGATGAGAAGCATTTTCATCACCGCTTTCTGGTCTTTGGGCGCATTGACCACGGAATCGCTTTTGGCTACAATATCCTGTGCCGACGGCTGTCCGGCCCAAACGGCGCCCGCCAATCCAAGGATGAACATCAATGTTAGATTTCGTTTCATATGAACCTCCTCTTTGTCTTTGAATTTCCATCAACCACCCTGCATGTTCGACTACGGCATGCTTGTGGTGTTTTGGGTCAAAACCGTTCCTATTTCGTGCGGTTAATGATGCGACTCCATCCGGGTTTCAACCAGGTTACTCTCCGAGCCCTTCCCATCCCGGATACCCTGTGTGGTGGAGCTTTTGTTATGATTTATTGCCGCGATTCCGAAAATGCCGGTCGCCGCTGTACAGAATCAGCGCCGGCAAAAACGTCATGGCGCCTACGGCGCTGAAAAACATGGTGCCGGCGGTCAGCCAGCCGAATTGCCTAATCGGGATGAGCTGAGCAAAAATGAGAATGATAAAACCGGCAGCGACGGAAAGAGCATTAATCAAGATGGCGCGGCCGGTGGTTTCCAGCGTCGTTGTCAGCGCCTGCCGCGCATCGGGACGCCGGCCGAGTTCGGTCTTGAACCGGTGGGTAAAATGAATCGCATAGTCAATGCCAATGCCGATGGCAATGCTGGCGATCATCATGGTGGCATTATCCAGCGGCACATTCAAATACGCCATCAGGGCGAAGTTCATCAACACAGTGAGCACAATGGGCGAGACCGCGATGAGTCCGGCCGACAGCGAACGGAACTGCAGGATCAAAATCAGGGTGACCAGCACCAGCGCGATAGCCAGACTCTGCAACTGGCTGCGCAGCAGGCTGTCATCAAGGCGGGTGTAAATCAGCGGCATCCCGGATTGCCGGAACCGGAGCCGCACTTCCTCGCCTTTCACCCCGGCGCGCCGGGCGACATCGGGCGGCACGGCGATAAGGGTCTCGTTCATTAACCATAATGCATCGAGGAGATCGTCCCGGAAATCGGCGCGGCGCTGCAAAGCCTCCGGAAACAACGGTAACAACCGTTCCAGCGTCCGCAGTCCCCGTTCCCGGCTCACCATCTCCTGATACATATTCCAGACGGCATCAGCCGTTTCCGCTATCCCGTCCGCATCCCCCTGCACCGCCGGCGGCAACAATCGTGTAACGATTTGCCGGAACTCTGCAGCAGAGTTCAACCGGCCGTCGCCCAATTCCAGCATCAGCCGTTTGGTCACCTGCTCCACGGCGGCTTCCGGCAATTCGACGGGCGCTTCCATCCACAGATAGTCTTTCAGCAGGTCATGCAGTTCGCGCGCAAGTTCAGGCCGCAGCTTCATGGAGGAACGGGACATCGCCGGGAGTAGAACCGGCTGCAGCGCGTGGCGATCCGGCGGAGCCGTGTTATAACGCGCCGCTATCAGGGCAAGTCGTTCTGAAATTTGCTCCGTCACCATCTGCTTCCAGAGCTGTTCCGGCAGACGGTCGCGCTGAATCACGATCTGCACGGTATCGGCGCGGTTTCGAATGTACTGATCAATGGCATGCACCACCCGGCGAACCCGCTGCATCTCCATAGTACCCAGATTCGCTTGAATAACGCCTTCACTGGCATCTGCATTGACCATTTGCTGCAAGACCGATTCCCCCTCGATAAAAAACCACAAATTTGCCACGCCTTCACGCGTGTCGGGTACGGTGTACCGGCCGTTCATCACCCGGTTCATCTCGCAAATCAAATCCGCTACCGATTGCGGTTTGCTCACATCCGGCAGGGTTTCCAGAAACATCTCCAGGGCACGGACCTCTTTCAAGACAAACGGGTGTTTCATATCGCCCTGCACCACAATCTGAATGGGATTGGAACCGCCAAAATGCGTGCGCATCATGTCTTCAGCCCGCCGGATATCGGTATTCTCCGGGAAATATTCCAGCAAGTTCACTTCGCGGTGGAGACGCGGCAATCCCAGCACTGCCAGTGCAATCACGATTCCGGATCCGGCCAGAATCCACCGCTCTCTCCGCAACACAAAATCGGCAACCCATTCCAGAACCGGCACCAGCAGATTCGCCTCCTTGCCCGAAGCCGTCTGTCGGATCGCAGGCGGCGGAAGCATGGAGAGTATCGCCGGGACGAATGTAATGCTGACCAGCAGCGCAAACGCCACGCCGATACCGGTGAAAACGCCAAACTGAGTCACCGACGTGAGGTAGGCGCCGGCGAATGAGAAGAACCCGATCAGGGTGGTAACGCCGGCAAGGAGGATCGCCACACCCACTCCCGAGAGAGAGCGCCGGATGCTTTGCCGCCGGCCGCCAAAATCCTCCCGCCCGATCCGCGCCCGGCGTATATCCTCATGATACCGCGCCAGCATGTGAATGCCGTAAGCCGAACCGATGGCGATCAGCAGCACCGGCATGATGTTGGAAATGATGGTCAGTTCATAGCCCAGCAGGCTCATCAGGCCCAGAGCCCACACCGTACTGATCATCACGGTCAGCAACGGCAGCGCCACGCCGCGCAGCATACGGAAGCTGAGGTACAGCATCGCCATCAGCACCACTACGACTACAGGAACCAACCGCACCATATCCCGGATGATGATGTCGTTGATTTCAACCATTTGCATGGGCAAGCCGGAAAAATACAGCCGGTAGCCCGGCGCCTGTTCCCGCGCCACCTGCTGGATCTTTTCGGCCAGCGACTGCTTATCGGCCTTTTGTTGCAACCGGGCGATGATCAGCGTGATGCGGCCGTCGGATGAAATCAACCGGCCGTTGTACATATCTTTCGACAGCGCATAATCGCGAATGCGGCGCAGCTCCTCCGGGTCGGATGGAATGGCGTGGCGGTCGATGAGTCGCCCCACCTCCAGATCACCATCCACGCTGCGGATGTCCAGCACATCGGTGAGACTGGTAACCGAGGCCACGCCCGGCAATTGCCGTATGGCTTCCGTGAGCCGGTTTACGGTTTGCAGCACCCGGTATTCGAACACATCTTCAGCCTCCAGTCCAATCATGGCGATGGCTGTACCGGCATATTCTTCGCCGATACGGTTGAAAAGCTGCACCGCCGGGTCATCCGGCTTGAGATAGGTGATGAGATCGCTATTCACGCGCAAATGGCGCATTTGCCAGCCGAAAAAGCCGGTAAGGAATCCGGTAACCAGAATAATTGGAATTCGGAATTTTAAAACGAGCTCTGCAAACCGTTGCATATGTTCTTCTCCGCAATACAAATCTTTCGAATGATATCGTTTTTCGTTCGAAACAAGAACAAAAAAATTAAGCCCGCTTTTCAATGCCTTTGAACAGGATGGTCAGCAACACATCGATATTTTCGCGAATGCGCTCCATCGGCACTTCAATGGTCCAGCGGTATTCCAGTCCTTTGATCGCCGCCAAAATGGCTTCCGCCGTCAGAGGAATGTTCGCAATGGCGAACACCCCCTGATCCACCCCCTGTTTTAAAATCCGGGAGATGAGATCGACCTCAAAAGCATCAAAGCCCTGACGCGCTTTTTCAATAAACGCATAATGCTCCAGATATTCATCCCGCATGGCATTGTAGTAATTGGCCAGCTTTTTGAGCGATTCCATCCGGGTGAGAGCGTAAATGCGCAGTTTGTCCTGCGGTGTCTCGACGGATGAGACCGCATCTTGAATTTTACGCCGCAGTTCTGCCCCTTCTTTTTCGATGACTTCTTTGAAAATGGATTCTTTGCTTTTAAAATAGTAATAGATGCTGGCCTTGCCCATTCGCGCCTGCCGGGCAATATCTTCAATGGTGGTTTTTGCCAATCCAAATTTGCCGAACAGGCTTTGGGCGACTTTGATTATGATTTCCTTGCGATCAATTTTGTCCAGCGCAACCATGGGCTCGAATTTTCGAATATTTTGTTATTTTATTCGAAAACTAAGCATTTTGAGAAAAAAAGCAAGTGCTTTTTTGGAGTGGCTGGAATGTTTGCCCGGTACGACAGGTTGCACTTTCCTCCGCGGGCTCTGCGCCTCGGCGAGTGATAAAACGTTCCGCATATCCGGCCGATTGCCAATGGAACACGGATAAATGCAGATTCGCACGGCTTGACACGGATTTGTGTTGTTTAGAAACAGAGATCATTTCGGTCGCTTAAATCTGTGCTCGATGGGTGTTCACGCGTGGCAAGAAGAAATCAACACATTCCAAATTTGAAAATAGTGGTGCTGTAACCTATATTCACGAAAATGTTCTGCGTCTCCGGGAATTTTACTTTTCCCATTGATGACCTTTTTTACCGCCGCTGTCACTGCAAACCAATCCCGCAAATCCTGTTTATCCAGTCATAAAAATAGCTTTCGACATGATTCACCGGATCAGCAGGATTTTTAACGTTGAAAATAGGATTTTTGAAACCATTCGTGCGAGATTTATGCCTAAAAAAGTACCCTTTCGCGTCTTCTGCCTTATCCGGGGATAGTTCCAAACAAATCTCTGCGCGCTCTGCGCCTCGGCGAGAGGAAAAATCAAAAGCGCACGTTGTTTGCTGATAAGATTGCGTCGTCGCTTCGCTCCTCGCAATGACGGATCTGGTTGCATCCTAAATACATAACCTGGGCGAAATGAATGGACAAATTCTTTCAATCAAAAGCATCCGAGTTTCATCCATCCGCAAGAATTCGTGGCAAGGCTACAAATCAATGCCTTTTCCCTAAAGACACAAGCTGGAAGCTTGTGCTACAATATTGTAGGCATCCGCGTTTCATCCGCGTCAATCCGTGGCTCATAACAAATTGTCGCATCTCATATTTGAGCATACCCAGCGGTTCAGGTGATTCATAATATCCATCAACAAAACCCCTTTGCGCCCTCTG
>WFVT01000228.1 GCA_015491485.1 Candidatus Zhuqueibacterota bacterium | reverse complement strand
ATCCGGCACGGCACGCACGCGCCAGTAGCGCGAGCGCGATTGCCATCCGCGAATGGTGCGCACATAATCATCGCGCAACGGCGAGCGGTCCGGATAAATCACGGCCAGAAGACGGCTGCCGGGTGCCGGGCGCTGCGCCGATGAGGTCTGCCGATCTCCCTCGAATTGCTGAAGCCCGAGCACAATGAGCAGCGCCAGCACGAACAGGGATGGCAGAACGAGCCGTTTCATGGGCAGGATCCGTTTGAGTTAGCTGATGATTCCGGCGACGAGATACAGTACCAGGGTCACGGCGGCCACGGTCAGGGCATAGGGCAATTGCGTGTTCACGTGATCGATGTGATCCGATGCCGAGGCCATGGATGAGATGATGGTGGTGTCGGATATCGGCGAGCAGTGATCGCCGAAAATGCCGCCGCCCAGCACCGCGGCGATGGCCAGAGGCTCGCTGGTACCCAGCAGTTTGGCCATGGGCACGGCGATGGGAATCATGATGGCGAATGTACCCCAGGAGGTGCCGGTGGAAAAAGCGATGAAACAGGCAATCAGGAACAGAATGGCCGGCACCAGCGAGGGGTGCAGAAACTGATCCGCAAGGCCGGCGACGTATTGGCCGGTTTTCAGTTCGCCGGTGGTCTTGCCGATGGCGAAGGCGAACATCATCAGAAGCGCCAGCGGCATGAGCCCGCCAAAGCCTTTGAAAAACAGGTCGGTGATTTCGTGCAGGGTGAACATTTTTTGCCACAGGTACATGATCGCGCCGACGGCGGTGGCAGCCAGCACGGCCCAAAACACCGAGGTAGAACCGGAGCCCTGCATGATGTTGCCCTCACCGGTGATGTACAATCCTACGGGCATCATGGCCACCATCACCGCGATGGGCACAATGAAATTGCGCATGCGGTGCGGGACACCGGGCTTCGGCTGCAGTTCGGTGAGTTCTTTGGACACCAGCGGCTCGGCGCCGGGCCGCAGCACCTGGCCGGTTTCACGGGCGCGGCGCTCGGCGCGCGCCATCGGGCCGAAATCCCGCTGTGTAACCGCGATATAGACGGCAAAAGAGAATGCAAGAATCGCATAAAAATTCAACGGCAGGGCTGAAAGCATCACCGAAAGCGGCGACTCGTATCCCTGAGTTTGCAGCAGCCCGAGGATGTACGCCCCCCAGGCATTGAGTGGAATCAAAATACAGATCGGCGCGGAGGTCGAATCGCAATAATAGGCCAGCTTCTCCCGTGAAATTTTCAGTTTATCGAAAATGGGACGGCAAACAGCTCCGGTCACCAGCGCCGTGATGGAGGATTCCACGAAGATAACCAGACCAATCCCCATGGCCAGTAAACCGGCGCGCCGCCGGGTATTGATGAAACCGCGCCGGCTGATCCAGTGGATGAAGCCGTGCACGCCGCCGGAATGCTGCGTAAACGCCAGCAAGGCGCCCACCAGCGCGCTAAACGCCACCACCTTGGTGTTGCCGGGATCCTGAAACACGTTGATGCAGGCTTCCAGCGCATCACGAAGACCGAGAATGGGATTGCCGTCGGCGAGGATGGTCCAGCCGAGCCAGATACCGAGAAACAGCGACAGATACACCTGCTTGGTCCAGATCGCGAGCACGATGGCGAGAACCGGTGGTAGGACCGAAAGCCAGCCCGGGTTCGGCATGCGCTTCCCTCCGCATTAAGGTTCCAGTTCTGGGATGAGTCCGCAGGATCAGTTGCTGCGGCCGGAACGCCGCTCCGGCCAGAAATCGTGTTTGAGTTCCTGGTAAATTTCGTCGATCAGCCGCTCGATGTCGGTCTCGGATGCATGCGTGTGTTTGCCGCACGTACAGTCGTGGTCATGCTGCCGGCGCATATCGGCCACGATGCATTCCGGGGTCGGGCCGCTCAGGCCGAATTTTTGCCGGATTTCGCGCAACTTTTCCACTTCCGGCGATGCCAGTCCCCGTTCACCGCCCAGTTGCCGTGCCAGGAAAAGAATTTGCGCGTAGTGCTCCAGCCGCTCCATTTTGAAATACGCGTCCCACAGATCACGGCCGAAGGTGACCGCGCCGTGGTTGGCCAGCAGGATGGCGTCGTGGTCGTGCACATAGGGCCGCAGGCTTTCCGGGAGTTCGTGCGTGCTGGGGGTGCCGTACTGCGCCAGCGGGATGGCGCCCAGAGTGATCACGATTTCCGGCAACACGCATTCATTCATGGCCAGTCCGGCGGTGGCAAACGCCGTCGCATAAATCGGATGTGCATGCACCACGGCAGAAACGTCCGGCCGCTGCTGGTAGATGAACAGATGCATGGCGAGCTCGCTGGACGGATGTCCGCCGCCCTGCACTCGGCCGTGAATGTCCACGGTCACCAGCCCTTCGGGCGTCATATCGCCCTTGCACACCCCGGTGGGCGTGGCGATAATGTGATCATCGTCGATGCGGTAGCTGATGTTGCCATCGTTGGACGCCACCATGCGGAAGCGGTACAACCGCTGCCCGACCTCGCAGATGGTCTGCCGGATTTTATAGGTCGATGGGGTCATGCAGTTTGATGGTTTGAGTGAACGCGGAACGGATGAATGTCCAATCGAATGCAAGCCGTTTTTATTATGCAAAAATTTTAAAAGGCGCTCAGGTCTGAATTCTTTTCAAATTGATCAAGAATGCAAAGAAAATCTCTCGCTGAGCACGCAGAGAGCGCTGAGATTGAAAGACACTGCCTCACCGGAATTCCTTCGGCCCGCTCAGCGTCTCTGTGAGAAATTTTTTCTCGCTGCCAATCAAGAAAAACCGCGACGCCTACTTCAAGATATCCACGCCCAGATATTTTCGCAACGCTTTCGGCACGACCACCGTACCTTCGTCGGTCTGATAATTCTCCAGAATCGCGATGATGGTTCGCGGCAGCGCCAGTCCGGAAGCGTTGAGCGTGTGCACGTACTCGAGCTTCTCGCCCTGCTTGCGCCGGAAGCGGATGTTCGCCCGCCGCGCCTGGAAATCCTCAAAATTGCTGCACGACGACACTTCCAGCCATTTGTTGACGCCCGGCGCCCACACCTCGATATCGTAGCATTTGGCCGCGGCAAAGCTCAAATCGGCGGTGCAGAGATTGAGCACCCGGTAGGGCAGCTCCAGCAACTGCAGCACCTCTTCGGCGTTTTGCAGCAGGGATTCGTGCTCGTCGTAGCTGGTTTCCGGCAGCACGAATTTCACCATTTCCACTTTGTCGAACTGGTGCAGCCGCATCAGGCCCTTGGTGTCTTTGCCGTAGGCGCCGGCCTCGCGCCGGAAGCAGGGCGTGTAGGCGGTGTAGTAAATCGGCAGGTCCTCGCCGCGCAGCACCTGGTTGGCGAGCAGATTGGTCACCGGCACCTCCGCCGTGGGAATGAGGAAGAAATCCTCGCGCTCGACGTGGTACATGTCGTCTTCCAGTTTGGGCAACTGGCCGGTGCCGAACATCGTCTGCCGGTTGACCAGGAACGGCGGAAAGACTTCGGTATAGCCGTGCTTTTCGATGTGCAAATCCAGCATGAAGTTGATCAGTGCGCGCACCAGTTTGGCGCCGAGTCCGGTGAAATTGACAAAAAACGAGCCGGCTACTTTGGCGCCGCCGGCGAAATCGATGAGCTTGAGATTCTCCCCCAGTTCCCAGTGCGGTTTCGGCTCGAAATCGAATGTGGGAATCTCGCCCCAGCGCTTGATCTCGACATTGTCCTCTTCGCTGGTGCCCACCGGCACGGACGGATGCGGGATGTTGGGGATGCGGATTTGAATGTCGTACAACTGGCCTTCGATCTCCTTGACGCGCTCATCCATGGCCTTGATCTTCGCGCCGATCTCGCGCATTTCGGCGATTTTGTCGTCCGCCGGCTGCTTTTGCTTTTTCAGTTCAGCAATTTCCTGCGACACCCGGTTGCGATAGGCTTTGAGCTGTTCCACTTCCGCCAGCAGTTTGCGGCGCTCCTCATCCAGAGGCCGGAATTGCGATAAATCCACCTTCTCGCGTTTTTGCTCAACGGCTTTCTGAATCAAATCAAAATTTTCGCGGATAAATTTGAGATCGAACATGCTCGTCGTCCTTCATGTTGAATCCTGAGTTGCTGCCGGAATTGTTGATCGCGATGCCAAATTTTAAGTCTTTATTTTAGCAAGAATCGCACTCAAATGCAAGAAATTTGGGGGATGAACCTTTCTTTTACATTTTTTGTTTCAAAATGGAACCATTGCCCCAAGAAAAAAATTAAATTAAATAACCCCGCCTGCAATCCGCATCTTGCACCTGCAGTTTTCAATCTATTGTATCTAAGGCGTGTCTCAATAAACACCGTTTCATTATTTTGGGGGTCATATCTTCATGCAACGAAAAATCGATGACCGGGTTTTCTGTATCGCTCGTGTAATTTTGCTGGTAGGCGCCTTCGTATTTTATATCCTGCTGCAACTTGGCTATCTCCCCATTCATTATGAAGGGCTCGGCTGGTTGTTTACCATTTTTTTGCTGTGGTCCATGATTCTGATCTGGGCCATCCGCGCCGACGCGCATCAGCCATCGTCCAAAACGTCCTATATAAAACGGATTTTGGTGGCGCTATCCCTATTTGTGGATGCAGGGTTCATCATTTATGCAGCCGGCCCCACGGGGGGCATAAATAGCCCATTTTATCATGCCAGCTTTGTGCTCATCGTGTTTCATGCCTATTATTTTCCGTATTTGATTCGCAGCAAGCGTCGTCAGCGCAAACTGCCTTTGACGTATGGAGCGGTCAGCAGTTTTCTGGTGTTTATTGGCATATATTTGTATTTGAGTTTGCAGGCCAATCAATTTCACTGGTTTTCGTTTGTGGTCAGTATGGCATTTGCCTTTATTTTGACCATGACCGCCTCGTTCCTGCGCAGCCAGGACCACGAGTTCAACCGGCGGCTCAAGCGATACAATGAGTTAGCGAATCTGTTTCGCAATATAATTGATCGAGTAAACCAATTAACCGGCGAGAACGGGCAGCCTTCTATCATGCAAGCAGATTTTAAGGACCTTGCAGAGACCATCGGGCAAAATTTATCGGCTATGGCCTGCGAGGTATTTATTGCCCAGCAGGATTATAATTTTGTACGCCGGGGATTGTGGGTACACGAGAAATATCGAAATCAACCCATAGAAGCGTTTTTGAAAAAAGAGAGCGTCATTGAATTGGGGCACAGTTTTACTTTGAAAAAAGGGCAGCCGCGCTCATGGCGGGTGGGGCGCTGCGAAAAAGGACTCAGTCAGAATATCCCCGATACACCTATTTGGAAGAAAATGATTCCGTTCTGCAAAAATGAGGTTATACGTAATTGCCTGTTTACATTAATATTGAAGCATCATGGGGCCAACGGTAAAGAGCCCATCGGCATTATTCGCGTCAGCAATCGGCTGGATAGCGACAAAACGATCCATACTATGGGCTTTACCGAAGACGATGAGAACGTCATTCAAACCGTGGCCAAGGAGATTTCCGGCGCGATTGCGAATTATCAGCTTCAGCTCCAAAATCAAAAGATGGTGGAAACCGAGCGCCGGTTGCGAGAGCTTGCCCTGAAGGATGATTTGAATGAAATCGTGCACGATATCCTGGGCAGCATGTCGAAAATGACGCGGTGTCGCTTTGCAGAACTCTGGATCCCATTTGAAGATGATTTCGACCGGAAGCCCAAGCTGATTTTGCGCGCCTATCACCCACAAAAAGATCACTTCGCCGAGCACATCCCGGAGGAAAAACAGTGCATCGACGTGGAAAACAGCATCATCGGGCGCCAACTGGTCATGAACGGCAACCAACAGGGAAAGATTTTTTATCGCGACAACATCCGCAAAGAAAAAGATTTCGCCTGGCATGAATTTATCGATCAGTTCGGGACGGATAAATTTTTGGCCATTCCGCTGCAACGGGGCAGCGAAATCCTCGGGGTGGTTTGTTTGCATCCGAGCAAGGACTATGTAAACGATCCGACCATCAGCCACCAGTTGCTGGAGTTCGCCGAACTGGCGGCCGTGAGCCTGGAAAATGCGCGCTACCGTCGCCGCTATACCCAACTCACCATGTTGAGAAAGGGGTTGGATCAGTTGCTGGTGCGTGACGAAACCGAATTTTATCAAAATGTGGCCCGGTTGATCAGCAAGGTGATCCGCACCGAGGCCTGTTCGATTTTCGAGCTGAATGAAAAGAAAACCGAACTGGTGCTGAAAGGAACCACGGATGATTCTCAGGAGACGACCAGGAAATTGAATAAATCCATCTTTTCCGTGTGGAATACCACGCTCGGGCGGGTGTTTCTCGATAAGCGTCCGGTGATGCTTTATGGCGATAGCAAGCGGATCAGCGAGTCGAACCGCTTTCTTGAACAAACTATCACGCCGCCGCGC
>WFVT01000227.1 GCA_015491485.1 Candidatus Zhuqueibacterota bacterium | reverse complement strand
TATAAGAGACAGATTCCTTCTTCTTCTATGGCGATAAGATCAACGCCGCCTCCATCAGCTTCCATCGCCGGGCGTAATGTATCCAACACTTCAAGAACTTGATGGGTTTTGGTATCTTTTTCGGCTTTTGTCATTATAAGCCCCCTTATATAGAAGTAGAAATAATAGTATTAGGGGCAAAAAAGCATATTATGCCAACATAAATTTTAGGTCATTCAAAAATAAAGAAATCGAGATCCATACTATTTTCGTTATCTCGATTTTGCGCATCGAAAACCTACATTCGGGACTGGATAGTTGGGAGCAATAGCTCCTCTGTTTGCACAGCGCAAACGGAACGGTTGAATGACATTCCAGGCACCTCCACGACGGACGCGGTATTCACCCGTTTGAGGACCTGTGGGATTTTTATATGGGCTTTCGGCATAATATAAAGCTCCATACCAATCTTGACATAATTGCCAAACATTTCCTACCATGTCATAGAGACCATAACCATTTGGGGGGAACTGTTTAACCGGCGTGGTTGGTGGAATTTCTGCTGGAGGCTTTGCGAAATTCGATTGAGAGCCGTCAGGTTCTTCATCTCCCCAGGGATAAAGTTTCCCGACTAATCCACCTCTGGCGGCTTTTTCCCATTCTGCCTCGGTAGGCAGCCGTTTTCCTGCCCATTCGGCAAAGGCTTTCGCATCATTCCAGGTTACCAGAACAACCGGATGGTCCTCTCGACCAGGAATCGCGTATGTTCGCCAACAAAGGCCGGGGATTTTACTGAATTTTCCATCTTTATACCCCCATGCAGCGCCCTGGCGTTCTGCCTCTGTGACATAGCCCGTATCCTCAACAAACGCTGCAAACTGTTCGTTGGTTACTGGTGTTTCGTCGATCCAATAATCATCCAAATATACTTCATGAACCGGTTGCTCAAATTCGCCCCCATCTTCACTGCCCATTAGAAATACTCCGGCGGGAATTAATACCATTCCGGAGTTCGCAGTATTTTGTGCCGTTTTTTGTTGATCCTTCGCTGAAAGGTTGGTTCGGATGCTCATTGGCTTTACCTTCTTTTTTTAAAAGAATAAAAACATTTAGTTGTTTTCCATGAAATCCAAAATCTGGTGCTTTAAAGTTAAGAGCTCGTTGGCAAAGCGCACTTCACTATCGCGGGGTCTTGTAAAAGGCACCTTCACTTCTGCGACGAATTTTTTTTGGTCAACAACGATAATCCGATCGGATAGAAAAATTGCCTCTTCGATATAGTGGGTTACGAATAAGATAGTCTTAGTCGTATATTGCCATATAGATAAAAGCCAATCTTGCATGCGCTCGCGTGTATGATGGTCTAACGCTCCATACGGTTCATCCATCAATAAAACTTGCGGATCGGGAGCAAGAGCCCTTGCTAAGGCGACTCTTTGGACCTGTCCGCCAGAAAGTTGATTGGGATAACGTTTGGCAAATTCAAGCATGCCAATTTTGTGAAGCATTTCTTCAACGCGTTTGCGGCGGGCTTCTTTATCCAGATGACTTAAGCCAAATTCAATGTTTTTCGCGACTGTCATCCAGGGAAACAAGGCATAGTTTTGGAAAACATAGCCAAAGTTTCGCGGACGCTCAATTTGGCCTTTGTAAGGAATGAAGCCGGCAATGGCGTTTAAAAACGTGGATTTGCCCGCTCCGGACTTCCCTACAATCGACACAAACTCACCTGGATAGCACTTAAAATTAATGTCATCTAACGCCAGGAAATTTCCGAACTGAACCGATAGATTTTTAACTACAATAATTGGGGTCATAATATTTAATGATTTCTGTCGGCTTGCATCCAGGGAAAGGTGGCCTGAATTAATCGTGCAAATAGGAAATCCGCCAGCGCTCCGGCAAAAGCCAGCACAAAAAGGGCCGCAACCATTTTATCAATGCGATAGGCTAAATGCGAAACTGAAATTTGATACCCGATGCCCGAGGAAGCCCCTGCAATTTCGGCAACATAAACCATAATAAATGCAATCGCAATAGAAGTACGTAAACCGGCAACGATTGACGGTAACACCGCGGGTATTAAAACATTAAAAATAATTCTTATTTTGGATGGACAAAGAATTTTAGCACTCCACAAATGAATCGAGGCAACCGATGAGGCTCCGAGATGCGTATTAATCCACACAGGAAAGAAAACTGCAAAGGAGATTGAAAAGATCTTGGCAATGTCTCCAATTCCGAGCCAAACAATCACTAAAGGAATAATGGCTACGGGAGGCATTGGGCGCAGAACCTGAATGATCGGTGATAGGCTCAAATTGATCAATCGACTGCGGCCTGTTAGTATCCCCACAACAATTCCGAGGCTACCACCGATAAAATAACCGATCAACATACGCCAATAGCTTGCCTTAATATCGCGCCACAATTCCCCTTTTTCTGCCCATTCCAACAAAGCGTTCCATACAAGGCTGGGCGGAGGGAACAAGCGCGGATTGACGATCTCCAATCGGGACACGATTTCCCAAAGACTCAAAAAAACAATAACAGGGAGAACGGTCTGGAACCATTTCGTATATCTATTTGTCAAAATCAAGTCAGAAATTGCTATCATACCTTGGCTCTAAATTTACAAGCAGTGCAGCTATAAATTGGAGCTTTTAGAATAAAAATACCATGACTTAGTCCAATTGTACTGCTTCAGGATCAATTTCTTGTAAAATGTCTGGGTATAGGATGGCCCTGAAGTCCGGGATTGGCGTGTCTTTGGGAAAAGTCCCTTTTTCAATAGCCCACTTTGCTTCGGCGGTTGTATATTCAATGAATAATTGATTGATCGCCGGCTTAAATACAAAATTTTCCCATATATCATCGACAATTTGTCGGTCTAACCGGGTATATTTGATCAAAATTTCTTTCGATTTATCTGGATTATCCTGGATAAAGAACTGAGCGTCATACAGACCTTTCATGAAAGCTTTCAACAAATTGCGTTTTTTATTGATCGTTTCTTCAAGCACATCGATGACATAAAGCTCAGAATAGATGTCGGGATCGGCAAAGGTAAGTCCTTTTTCGCCCATTTGCACTTCAGCAATCCTGGCAAATGGATCAAAAATCGAGATTGCATCGACCGTTCCATTGACTAAAGCAGCCGGCATATCCTCTGGCTTTTGACTTATCAATTCGACTTGATCTTCAGATATTCCGTGCTTTTTCAAAAAGTTGTAAGTAAAAAACTCTGGCCCCCCTCCGAAAGACGTGGCAAGTTTACGTTTCTTGGATTTAAAATATTTTTCCGGTGTGTCAAGGCCTTCTTCTTTGCGCACGACAACACGACATTCATTAATGGTGCGTTCCACAACCTGCCCTAATACCCGAAACCGGTTTCCTTGGAGCGTGGATAATGTGACAGGAACTTCGCCAGAGATGGCAATATCAAGTGAGCCTCCCAAAAACGCCTGCAAGGCAAATTTCCCCGCAGTAAATTCTTTGATTTCGACATCAACGCCGGCCTTATCAAAAAAGCCCATATCTTCAGCAACCATAACCAGGGTCATAGCCGGGGATACCTGAATACCGACACTCAGCTTGGGTAAATCATTTCCGGCGGTAGTATCATCATTTGATTGGCTCTTGCATGAAAGTAAAAGCAATGGCAAAAATACAGCGATCAGGCCTGTTTGCCAAAACTTGAGAAATTGTTTGCGGCCCATTTTCTTTCTCCCAATTTTTTATGAATAACAATTTTTTATTCTATAACAGAGGAAGGGCCAAAGTAGAAACTCTCAATCAATATTTGTGCAGGTAATCCACCCATTCTGGGTAAAAACGCAAAGCGAAATTTAATTTAGAGAGGGTATTATAACATTGTTCCGAAGGCATGTCGAGGTACTTTGCAATAAGCCGAACGGCTGGGGCCTGACTGTTACGAATGTGGGAGATTTCAGATATCGCCGCATTTAAAATGGCAAAGAAGTTTTGAATAATATTGCTGAGTTCATAGTTCTCAAATATCTTACTGCTTTTTCGAAACATGATATCGAACGTCAAATATTGTTCTCTTTTATCCGGAAGTTCATCACGGGGAATAAACTCGGGCAGCTCTACTTCATAAAATTTGTATTCCTTGTTCCAATCGCGAATCGCTTTTCTTAGCCAGGAAAGCTGAGGTTCCCATCCGATAAAAAACAAGCCTCCTTCAGTTTCCAGAATATCGCGGGACTGCTGCCAGAAACCATTCCAATCTCCTAAGTCAACATAGTACTGCTGTAAGTCGCTTAGATAAGCGCTTAAATAGAAGTCGAGCTGCCTTTGAGCGATGGTACCTCTCGCGAAAAGGGTTTTTACCTGTGGGCCATTGGTGATGTTTTGCATATGTTGGAGAAGATCTTGAAAACTATCGTATCTTTCTCCTACTTCCCGGCCAATTGCCAATAAGGAACATCCACTCCGGGCGGAGTTCATGATGTAAGCGCATCGGATAAGTAAAGATTGATATGGTGAATAAAGCTCCCCCGGAACAATAATGCAGTCCAAATCATCAGCCAACAGGAGGTCGATTAAATCGTCAGCGGTATATGATTTGATCGTATAATTTTTATCGTTGAACTCCCAATTAACAACTTTCGGGATCGTCTTGATTTCTGAGCATTGCACAAAACTGGGGCCGGCTTTGACTATACGGCTGCTACGGAGTAATTCAGCATCATACCAGTACGGTTCGTGTTCAATTATCTCATCTTGCTTTCGGGTAAACCCATAACTGGTCACCATCATTCCAGAGATGCGAGACTGCATCACTAACGTTATGACCGGCGCCGCCCAGATACAGTGACCAAAACCAACCCTTAAGACGGTCCGACTGGTACCATTTTTTTCAATATTGAGATAACTCAACAATTTGGTAGCTGAATAATCCAATGCACTGGCAAGCTTGCGGATTGTTTCTTCGGAAGGCGTTTTAATTTTGCCATTTTCAAGGCGAGAAAGCATCGAGGCATCTATACCCGCACGTGCAACTAACTCTGCCTGACTTAACCCCCGCGCCTCACGCAATTTCTTGATTTCTTCCCCAATGGTTGGCATGATATTCACCTGAACTTGCTTTGTGTGCTGATCCCAAATTTATGGATTGCACAAAATGGTGGCCGGGATAATACTCTAAGATACCGCAAGAAATTTTATGTTACTGCATTAAAATATTTTGAATGTTTCAATATAAAAAAAGCTTTGCTTGGACGCAAGAAAATTTTGTCTTGCGCAATTGCATATTATGAGCAATAATGCATATATGTGTGCAATTAAAAATTAATTGCAAATGCAAAATTATCCATAAAAGGCAAAAAATTGCTTGACAAAGTCCGATGAAATTTATATAATGAAGCGGCAGACATCTTAATCTTGTGCATCATTGTTCTTTCCTAATTACAATCTTTCGTGCCAAAGAATTTCGCTTCTCCGTGAGGATCGGAAAGCTATCTTTGGTGAGGGAGGCTTTAGCCTACCGCTTGATAAAGAAGGATTGAATGGATATGATGCTGGGGGAAAGTTACAGGTGAGAAAGCAAATCGATTTGCCTCCTCGAGGTCAGCAAGCCTTGTTTCAGCTCCGCACTCACATTCCTCGCGAAATTCACGTTTACCTCAAAAGACGTTTTCATGGATTTCGCTGTTCTATCTATCAAATGAACCTAAAGAATGGAAAACACTTCAAAACAAACTGATTACGCACTTTAAAAATGAGATCGTCTGAAAAATAATAATCAGGCAATCAATCGTTGGATCAATCCATCTATTCTCAATAGAAATAGCACAGGCTAATTCATCTTGTTTTCCTTAGACCCACCCCAAACATAGAAAAGATAGCTGATGAGGGTATGGAGAATGATACAATCTCGGGGGCAAAGTAGGGGGAGAGATTGTCTCCTGTCCTCATCAGCGCTTTTTTTAATTTTGGAGGAAAAAATGAATGAGTGAAACCGTCAAGGAATTTCAGTATCAATGCCAATTAAGATTGCACGGCAGGGGTTCAGGATTTCATTGGCATTTTTGTTCAGGAAGATATAACTCAAATTAGGATGGGTTAAGGTCGTAAATTGCATCCTTAAACTTAGGGTGTAAGAAAATGCGCTACCTAGTATATGCGCTATTATTAGCCACACTCATAGCGCTCATTGTAAAAATGGCCCTGGGCGAAATGGAGATCCCGGTTACCCATCCTGACAGCAAAGAAAACAATGAACTTACGGTTCGCTCCACCTCGTCTCCAGATAATTCCGAAATATGGGAAGAGCTGGGCAATCTATTTTTGAGGTCACTTTCTTTTGTCCTACTACCCGTTATGGGAGGATATTATCTATTTCGTTTGATCCTTACGGTACATCAGTTTCTCTTTACCATATTTGCCTTAATTGTCTTAGTTGATATATCGCTTTTGGCGATAGGGGTGGTCCATGCTGAAATTGATTATGAACGACTGTATGAATTGCTAATCATCATAAAAGATTATTTTTACTATAAACTGGGAACATTGAGGTCAATAGCGCTCTTCATCGGATCAATGTATGGGATTTTGGGGTATCGGGCCGATCGTAAGGATTAGAATTCATGTTCATCCAGTAGGGGATGGTCATTACTGATGAATCTGGCTTATTTTGAATACGTTTGTAGTTTGCTTTTTTGCTTGTAAATCACCCTCACCCCTCCAATATCATACTCAACCCAATCCGGCCGCGTTCGACATCCACAGAAAGGATTTTGACATCAATAACGTCGCCGACTTTGACGATTTCGAGGGGGTCTTTGACGTAGCGTTTGGCCATCTGGCTCTTGTGCACCAGGCCGTCCTGTTTGACGCCGATATCCACGAAGGCGCCGAAATCCACGACGTTGCGGACGGTGCCCTTGAGGATCATGCCGGGACGCAGGTCTTCCATTTTGAGGACGTCGCTGCGGAAGATGGGTTTGGGCATGTCGTCGCGGGGGTCGCGGTCGGGTTTTTCGATGGCATCGATGATATCTTCGAGGGTGGGAATGCCGACGCCGATTTCCTGCGCCAGCTCCGGCACGCTTTTGCCCAGCTCCTTCAGCTTGGATTTTACCAGATGACCCTGACCGCGCGCTTCTTCCGGCTTCATGCCGAGACGGGCGAGGAATTTCTCCGCCGCTTCGTAGCTCTCCGGGTGGATGGCGGTGCTGTCGAAGAACACATCGCTGTCGGGGATGCGCAGAAAGCCGGCGCACTGGGTGAAGACTTTGGGGCCCATGCCCTTCACCTGTAGCAGCTCCATGCGGTTGCGGAAGCGGCCGTGCTCGTTGCGGTAAGCGATGATGTTCTCCGCTAAGGATTTGCGCAGACCGGAGACATAGCGCAGCAGCGCCACCGAGGCGGTGTTCAGGTTCACGCCGACGCTGTTCACCGCGCTTTCCACCACGCGGTCGAGAGCCGTGGCGAGGTTGGTCTGGTTGACGTCGTGCTGGTACAGGCCCACGCCGATGGATTTGGGATCGATCTTCACCAGCTCGGCCAAAGGATCGAGCAGCCGGCGGGCGATGGAGATGTTGCCGCGCTGGGCGGCGTCGAGATCGGGGAACTCCTCGCGGGCGAGCGGCGAAGCGGAGTACACCGAGGCGCCGGCCTCGTTCACGATGGTGTACTGCAACTGGCGCTCGGGCATCTCGCCGATGACTTCGGCCACAAGCTGCTCGGTCTCGCGGCTGGCGGTGCCGTTGCCAATGGCAATGGTGGTCACGTTGTACTTTTCAATCAGGGTTTTGAGCTGGATTTTGGAATAATCCCAGCGGTTTTTCGGCTCATGCGGATAGATGGTGTCGCCTTCGAGGTACTTGCCGGTCTCGTCGATGACCGCCACTTTGCAGCCGGTGCGGTAGCCGGGATCGATGCCCATGATGATGTGGCCTTTCACCGGCGGCTGCAGCAGCAGGTTGCGCAAGTTTTCGGCAAAGACTTTGATGGCGTGTTCTTCGGCTTCTTCGGTGAGCCGGTTGCGTAGCTCGCGCTCGATGGCCGGCGCCACCAGCCGCTGGTAGCTGTCGGCGATGGCGGCTTTGAGCTCCTCGATGAAAATACAATCCGGGTTGTTGATGAATTTCTTCTGCAACCGCTGAAGAATGGCCTCCACCGGCGCGTCGATTTTCACGCGCAGAAAGCCTTCCCGCTCGCCGCGGTTGATGGCCAGCGTCCGGTGCGGCACCATCCGTTTCAGCGGCTGTTTGAACTCGGCGTAGATTTCATAAACATCAACATTGTCAGGATCCTTGGCTTCGGACACCAGCATGCCCTGATCCCAGGTCATTTCGCGAACGAGCTTGCGAACGTCGGCATCGTCGGAGATCCACTCGGCGATGATGTCGCGCGCGCCGGCCAGCGCCTCGGCGGCCGAGGCCACGCCCTTTTCTTCATCGATAAACTCGGCGGCGATGGCTTCCGGATCACCCTCGGTGTCCTGCTGCTCCCACATGCGCTGCGCCAGCGGCTCCAGGCCTTTTTCTTTGGCGATGGTGGCGCGGGTGCGGCGTTTCGGTTTGTAGGGGAGATAGAGGTCCTCGACTTCCTGCAGCCGCGTCGCCGCCTCGATTTTTTCGCGCAGTTCGTCGGTGAGCTTGCCCTGCTCCTCGATGGATTTCAGCACGGTTTGCTTGCGATCCTCGAGGATGCGCAAATAGCGGATGCGGTCCTCGATGGCGCGGATCTGCTCTTCGTCCAGCCCGCCGGTGACCTCTTTGCGGTAGCGGGCGATGAACGGTACGGTGTTTTCGTCGTCTAATAATTCAATCGTGGCTTTGACCTGCTCAGGCCGCAGGTTCAGCTCTTCGGCGATATGCTGGAAAAAATCCTGCTCCGTCAATTCTAATCTCCTTTGGTTTGAACTCATTTGCATTATTGATGCGGGCATGGATAATTTAAAGGGAATTTTGAAAAAAGCAAGCGGAGGGTCATGATGAAAACCATTTCGATGTTGTTGGCGGGACTGCTCGTCCTGATCACGCTGGGTTTTCTGCTGCCACAGCAGAATTTTGAAAATGTGAAAATTAAGAGTACCCATGTGGCTGGCAATGTATATATGCTGGAAGGCCGCGGAGGGAACATTGGCGTGTCAGTGGGCGAGGACGGCATTTTGATTGTAGACGATCAGTTTGCTCCCCTGGCCGAAAAAATCCGCAAGGCGCTGAGCGACATCAACAAGGGCCCGCTGAAGTTTATCCTTAATACCCACTGGCATGGCGATCACACCGGAGGGAACCGGGTATTTGGCAAAGAAGCCACCATCATTGCTCATACCAATGTCCGCAAGCGGTTGAGCACGGAGCAACACATTTCCTTCTTTAACCGTACCACACCGCCGGCTCCGAAGGTTGCCTGGCCGGTGATCACTTTCGATCAATCGGTATCCATTCATTTTAACGGCGAAGAAATCCGCGCCATGCATTACCCTCACGGTCATACGGACGGTGACGCGGTGATCTACTTTACCCGCTCAAATGTCGTCCACATGGGTGATAATTTTTTCGCCGGCCGGTTTCCTTTTGTCGATCTGGACAGCGGCGGCGATGTGGAGGGACTACGGGATAATATTGGCAAGATCATTGCCGAGCTTCCTGAAGATGTAAAGATCATCCCCGGGCACGGTCCCCTTTCCACGCTGGCCGATTTGAGAACCTTCCATCAAATGCTGACGGAAACCATCGATATTGTTAAAGCACGGGTGAAGGCGGGCAAGGATCTGGAGACGATCAAGAAAGAGGGACTGCCGGAGAAATACGCTTCCTGGGGTACTGGATTTATCTCCACAGACCGGTGGATTCATCTCATCTACAACAGCATAACCGGCAAAGATAGGCACGGTCCCTAACGGCGGGTTCAGGAGTTCATGCAAATTGGGAGAAGCATCACACGATGAGCCGAATGTGGTTTCCGCAGGTGGTTCTGGTTCTGGTTTTGTTTTGGGGTTGCGCCGGTACGGCGATTAAATGGCGCGATTGGGAAAAACTGCCCCGGGAACATTACACGATCCCGCCCTATGCCAAATATTTAAAAGGGCTTAAGATAGCCCTGGATCCCGGTCATGGCGGCATGTCGCACCTGCCCGGATACAAGCGGGGCCCATCCGGGAAACGGGAGGCGGTGATGAATCTCAATGTGGCACTGTATCTGAAACAGTTCCTGGAGGCGGCCGGTGCTGAAGTGGTCATGACAAGGGAAGATGACCGGTTCGTTTCAATCAAAGAACGGGTGGAAATTGCCGAGCAGGCCGGCTGCGACATCCTGATATCCATCCATCACAATTTCAGCTCCAATCCAAAAACCAATTTTCCTGCCGTGTTTTATCATCAGCATCCGGATTCGTCGCCGGTGAGCCTGGATCTGGCTCGCAACATTTATTTCGGGCTGGTGGATGCATTGCATTTACCCGATCTTTCCGAGGAGGGGTTGCTTTCGGATAGCTACATTTATCCGGCCGGGTTTGGGCTGCTGCGGCGGTCGAAGATACCGGCAGTGCTGTTAGAATCGTCTTTTTATTCCAATCCGGATGAAGAAAAGCGGCTGATGAAGAGG
>WFVT01000226.1 GCA_015491485.1 Candidatus Zhuqueibacterota bacterium | reverse complement strand
ATCCTGGGTGGCAAGCCTGGATGCGAAATTTGAAATCAAGCACAAAAAAGTCCGCTATCACTTCGCCACGAATATGGAATACGGGCAGGTGAAGCAGGACAGGGAGCCTCCAAAAGTTGCACAAAATAAACTTTATATTGAAACAGTGATTACGTATCTTAAAGGCAGCTTCGTCAACCCTTTTGTTTCGGTTAAACTAAATTCGGCGATCACCCGATCGTATGATTATAGCAAGACGCCGAAGCAACCCAAAGCGGCTTTTATGGATCCGCTGGTGCTGCAACAAAGCATGGGCATGGGATTTAATCCCATCAAAGAATTGAAAACACGATTTGGGATTGCGTTAAAAGAAACACGCACCAGGCAATTTACATTTTACAGCGACAATCCAAAAACACCTGAAGTCGAAAACCTCAAAGTCGAATCCGGCATCGACCACACGACGGAATTCAATAAAACCTTTAATAACAACTTGAAGTGGTTTTCAAAGCTGGAACTTTTTTCTTCTTTTGAACATCTGGATGTGGTCGATGTCCGGTGGCGCAATACGGTCCGGGCCAAGCTGACCAAAATGATCGCCGTCAATGTGAAAGCCCATTATCTATACGATAAAGATGTATCCCTGAAGGGACAATTCATGCATTCCATCACCATCGGCCTGACTTATAACTTTTTCTAATTCACGGAGCGTACAGGCAGGATGCGCAAATACGTCATCTGGATAGCCGCCCTTTTGGTGATAAGCGGCTGTGCGACCCCCACCCACCGCCGGGATCGCAATCCCGAGCCCATCATTCGTGTGGGGCTTCTGGAAAACCGCGACGAAGTGTATTTCATGGTTGGTGGGCCGTTTTCCATTTTTCGCCCTGATGGCCGTTTTCTCGGGAAAAGCGCCCGCGGCAACCGCTGGAAAGCCCGCATCATTCAGGCCGATTCCGCCGAATTTGAATACCGGTTGCGGTACTGGATGACCAGCGACCACAAACTGGCTTTTGAAAAATCACACGAACTGGCAAAAAAGAATCTGCGGCCGCAAATTTTGGAAGTGCCTTCTCCGGTCAATCGCTGGCGTATCAAACCGCTGGAACGGGTGGTTTATCATGTGGTGCTCTGGGAAACCTTCCGCACCCGCAAGCAGGCCGAAGTCCGGAAACGTGAACTTGCCTCCCGCGTCGGCCTGGAAATCATGGAAATTGAAAAGAAACCGGCCAGCGGCACTATCGAAATTTCCTGTTTGGATTTCCCGTTGAGTTACCGTTTCCCCAGCGGCTCTCTCATCGTAACCGACCGATTTGCCTTGCTGGATGTCCCGGTGGGAGAGGGCTTTCATTGGGCCGATACCTTGAACCTGGTTTACCGCGGAAAACTTCAATTTCTCATCAACCGGCATAAGAAATTGACCGCCGTGAATGTGCTGCCTATCGAAACCTATTTACGCGGTGTGGTGCCGGCCGAAATGAACCCGGGATTTCCGCTGGAAGCGTTGAAGGCACAGGCGGTTGCAGCCCGGAGTCAGGTGCTGGAGAAGATCGCACGCAACCACGCCCACGAGGATTTCGATATCTGTGCAACGGTGCATTGTCAGGTTTACCGCGGACTGGTTCGGGAGTCGGAGACGAGCAATCAGGCGGTACGGGAAACCGCCGGCATGGTGATATTTTCCGGGGAGAAAATTCTCGATGCCGTGTATAGCGGCGTATGCGGTGGACACACGGAAGACAATGAAAATATCTGGTCCGGGAATCCTCAGGTTGCCCTGCGGGGGATTTTTGACGGAAAAGGGCGACCGGATTTGCTCAACGGTATGTTGCGGAATGAAGATCGGGTGCGCCGCTGGATCGATTCTAAACCGCCGGTCTATTGTAATACCTTGAACGGGGATGTTCCCACCGCACTGGATTACACCAAAAAGTACTTTCGCTGGCAGGAAACCCTGTCTCGCGAGTCGCTGGAACAGTCCATCCGGAACGTGACCGGAGAAACTTTCGGACAGTTGAAAGATTTGAGAGTCCTGGAGCGAGGGGTCTCCGGCCGGGTCATTCGTTTGCAGGTGGTCGGCACCGAACGAACGTTTGAGCTGGATCGCGAGCTGACGATCCGCAAAGCGCTGAAGCGCGAGACCCTGTACAGCACATGTTTTGTGATTGAAAAGCAGCCCGGGGAAAATGGTCTTCCCGATTCATTTACGTTCCGCGGCGCCGGATGGGGACACGGCGTCGGCATGTGCCAAACCGGTGCAGCTGGGATGGCCCTGAAAGGAATGCCATTCGACAAAATTTTAAAGCATTACTATCAGGGCATCAAAATTGGGGCGGTGTATTAATCAACGGCAGGGGGAGCTACGACACATGCGGAGGCTTCTCTGCAATCATTTACAACCGCGCTTATATTAAAGAAAAAAACGCTTTCCGACAAGCGGTCTGTCCGAAAGGAAAAAGTTTGAAATCTAACTTTAGATAACCAATTGATTCCACTGGATTTGGCTGTATCGTACAGCATCAAGATTTTTCTTGACACTTGAAAAAATAATCTTTATCATTTAATACCCTTACAAATCAGGATCAGGCCGGTTCGGATGGCCATTTTATTACAAGCTCAGGCTTGGGAGGTTGGTATTTCATGCTTGTTGAAGTCAAGGTTGATCGTGTTACATTAGACACGGCTTCCAACCGCTTCGTTGTCATACTCAAAGATGAACAGAACCGTCGCTGGCTGCCCATTGTGGTGGGTTCTACTGAAGCACAGGCGATTGCGTTGCAGTTGGAACGCATTAAACCGCCGCGGCCCTTGACCCATGATTTAATGAAAAATTTGCTCGATTCGATTGAAGTGCGGGTGTCCCGGGTCGTCGTAAACGATCTGCGCGAAAATACGTATTATGCGCTGATCGGCCTTAAAGTCAATGGCAGCCATACTGAAATTGATGCCCGGCCCAGCGATGCCATTGCATTGGCCCTGCGGACGGACTCCCCCATCTTCGTGGAAGAAGAAGTCATGCGGAAAGCCTCGGTTTCGGATAAAGATACGGAGGTTATGGAATCGCCCGAAGAACTTGCTCCGATGGATAAGCTGGAGCGCTTGAATATGGAACTGGAAAAAGCGGTAAATGAAGAACGGTACGAAGACGCTGCTCGCATTCGGGACGAGATTAATGCATTGAAAAAGGAACGAGAGAAAGAGCGTCCGGCTGAGGGCGAAGACGAATAGAGAAAACCCTGGCACAACACTTTTTCAAGGTGGGGGCTTTGATGCCATGAGCGGGACAACGAAAGCAAGTGCACTCCGTGGAGTGACGGCGTAAAGCATATTTCAGCAGGTGAAGCACAATCTTCGGGTTGTGCTTTTTTCATTTTTGGATGAATCGGAAGGAGGACGACATGCGAATCACAGTGTGGCTGTTATTGGGAGTGATGGTGGCTGCCATGAGCTGCAGCAAACGCGATAAATTGGAGCTGACGATTCAACCGGATGTCGCCGAGCGGTTAAAACAGTTCGCACCGGTAGAAATCTCGGCGGATATTTCTTTTTTGCCGGATAATGAACAGAAAGTGGTTCAGAAATTGATCGAAGCAAGCCGGTACATGAATGAAATTTTTCTGCGTCAGGTATGGGAAAACAATCCGGCCTACCGGGATGCCCTCAAATCCCGCCGGGACGAGCTGGGCCGGGCGGCTTATCGCTATTTTCTGATCAACTTCGGCCCGTGGGAC
>WFVT01000225.1 GCA_015491485.1 Candidatus Zhuqueibacterota bacterium | reverse complement strand
ATTCTCTCGCAGAGGCGCGGAGCTCGCAGAAGATTGATCGGAACAGAATGTGGATCAAGCGTATGATGCAGAAGGGCATGGACTCTTTTAGGCTTGAGTGATACTGACAATTGCTTCACTGTTTCCCGTTTTCGCTTTTATCATATCCAGCCGATCCGGTCCATCCTGTCGAATGCTGTTTTTGACGGGATGAACAAGATGAACAGGATGCGCAGAGCGTTTCGTCAGCCACGGATGCTCTGTAGCACAAGCTTCCAGCTTGTGACTGCAGTCCAATAGCACCAATCTGTAAACTTGCCACCAATTCTTGCGGATGCAGCCCGGATGCTTTCATCGTCATTGCGAGGAGCGGAGCGACGACGCAATCTCAACCACCGGGCTGAGTAGTTCCGAGCCGGATTGGCAAAAAAGCAAGCATCCACTCGCCCTTTTGCGATCGGCCGGCCAGGCGAGTGCTGTTGGGAGAGCGGGTTCAAGCAGGGCGCGTTTAATGAACCTTCTGCACCACCCCGATGGATTCCAGCGCTTGCAGATAGTCATCCACCCATTCAACCGGAATGGGACCATACACAGCGGACACCATTTGTCCGATTTGCGCTACGCTGCGCCGGCCATCCACAAAATTGAGCACTTCATAAGCATACTCGCCGCCGGAACCCCATTTGCCTCGGTGAGTGAGCAATTTGAGGCGGGCCACGTTGGCTCGTCCCAGCCGATCCCGTAAGAAATCATAACCAAAAGTCGTTAAAGGGCCTTTGATCGCGGGATTGCGGCGATAGACCGTCGGATGGGAGGTGACAGTCCCGGGAAATTCGCCGTTAAACCGGAGGATGCGCCGCAGCATCGTTTCAAATTCCGCATATTGCCGCTGAAGCGAGGAAGGTATTTCAAAAAAACGCTGCATGGATTCAAAAACGCCGCGCTCGTACCAGATTCGGAATCCGGCCAGAAGCATGGCCTGCTCCTCAGATAGGCTGCTCTGACGGTCCAGAGTTTGCGCCAATCGCTGCAAAGCCTGCTGTTGGTGCACATACCAGAGCACCGGGGCGTTTTCGGCGGTGACATTGGCCAGAAAATAAGCGCTTGCAGCGCCGATAAAGCCGGCGCGTTTTAGTTTCGTGGGATCGATATTTGCCGGGGTATCGAAATTGGTGTGAATGAACCGATCCGGCCAGTCGTTCAGATAGATCGCCGGGATACGGAACGAACCGTCCGTGTAAATCTGATGATCGCTGCCCATGGAAAAATCGGCCATCACCGCCTGCAGCGCTTCCTTTCCGCCTTCCGGTGCATACAGTGGAAATGCCGTCTGCCGTCCGGAAGCAAACGCATCGGTCTGCGCATTGACAAATTTCCCGAACACCTCCGCCACATCGTATATAAATGAAGGCAGGCTTGCCGGTCCCCGCGTAATATGAAAGATGGCCTTGGTGGTGGGCCCGCCTCCAACCATATCCATGTGGATCACCGCCTTGATGCGTTGCGCAAACTCCGGACGGGCATTGAGCAGGGCTAAAGTGCCTTCAATTTCCGGCGGCCAGATGAACCGCAGGGTCCGCCGCGGCCGCGGCAGCCGCCCCTCGTCAATTAATTTGGCAAAAGTGCGAGCGACTTCCAGAATCGTCACGCTGCCGCTGGCGTTGTCATTGGCGCCGGGCCGCTGGTGATCGAGGTGGCAACTAAAGGCGATTTCTTCGCGTTTCAAGTCAGGGTCTGCCCCCGGAATAACGGCTGTGATGACGTCGTAATATCCCGGACGGCGTCCGGCTTTGACGGCGGCGTACAGCCGGATACGCTCGCCGCGTTGAAGCCGCTGCCGGTACTCCCGCGCCTGCTTCAAAGAGATCATGAACGCAAACGTGGGGTGCTCTGCGAAACTGTCCAGATGGCCCCAGCGTACGAAATTCTCATTTTCCTTCCACCAGGCGGTACGCTGATTTTGTGCATAGCTCACAATCCCTGCCGCGCCAAAGCGATCCACCGCCAGGTGTTGGACGGCGCCGGGCTGGGAAGAGGTGAGCACCAGATTGCCGCGGATGGGCTTATCGAGATAATCGGTTTCGGCCAGTCCCGCCCCCACATCCACCAGATCGGCCGTCACTTCACCGCTTTCGCTGTCCTGCGCTAGGGAGACCGGCATGGCGTCCCAACTGGCGATGCGCTTGTGGCGCTGCCAGCCGGCATCGGTTTGCCTGAGTTCCCACAGCTCGGCAAATTCGGCATCCCAGGCCGGGCGCGCTTTCTGTGGCCCATAAAACGTGCTTCCATCAGCCGGAAATTGTAAAATCTCGACGTGTTCGAGGCCGTATTCCCGCAGCCGTTCGGCGATGTATTGGGCGACGCGGTGAAACTGGCGGCTTCCGCGCATGCGGTGATGCTGCGTCAGGTATTCCAGGTGGCGGTGCGCCGTTTCGCCGGAAAGTTCCGATGCGAGGATTTTTAACGTCTCCCGGGGTAACAGGCGATAGGCGGTTTGCGCCTGAATCGGAATGGGCAGTAAAACGAACACCACTATGAAAAGCATCATAGACCGGTATCGCATTTCGACCTCGTCTGCTTGGTTGACGTGAACAAGCCGGTTACTTTCATTCATGGAATATGGGCCGGGCAGGATGTTTTGTCAACTGCAATGGGACTAACCAGCGGTCACGGTGAAGGTCACTGCGGATACCGGTGCCGCGGGCGGCCGGGGAGGAATCGCCCGTACAGTCCAGACGCCGGGCAATCCCTGATATAGCCGGTCGCGGCCTGAGATACGAGCGGTGCCGGTTGAACAACAGTTTGAGGATGACACAATTTAAGCTTCGCGCGCTCTGGCTTGCTTTAGACGGCGATACCGCTCTTTGGCGCGGCGCAGCGTCCGTTCGCGGTACTCGGGATCCTCATGGTACCGCTTTTTCGCGCGCTCTTTTACGGCGCGGCGATAGGCATCATCTTCCTGATATTTCTGTTTCATGCGGGCGAGGATTTTCTCGCGGTTCCTTAAATAATATTTGCGTCGGACGGATTTTTTCTTGTTATCGCTCATGGATCGGCTCCCCTGGTTTTAAACCCCGAGTGTGGTAGTCCTGATCAGTTGACTGATGGCCGGCCGGGTTGAGCGTATCCAGCGCATATCGGTTGAGAGCAATCCTTAACATATCATTGCCGGTCCAGCCGCCCCTTTGGCCAATATGAATGTCTGCCACCGGATAATACAGCACCTGCCGGCGGTCCATTCTCCTGGATGAAAATGGGGGTATTTTTTGAAACCAACCTTCCGAACGGATAAGATGGGCGTGCGGTCCAACGCTAACAGTGTCGGAGGTGGAAGGCGAGGTCGGTTCCCGGCGGAACACAATAGTGAGTGCGCCGCACCGGGCTGGTCTCATAA
>WFVT01000224.1 GCA_015491485.1 Candidatus Zhuqueibacterota bacterium | reverse complement strand
TGCAACGATTGGCTCCTTGAAATGGCCCTTTAACCCCAAAAGATCAAATTTGAAGCGGGCAATCAACTGGCTTTTTGAAGCTTTTTCTTCCGTCTGCGCGCCCGAGCCCCCAGACCAAACAACCCGGCGCCAAGAAGCAGCAGGGTGTTGGGTTCGGGAGTCAGGGCGGTGGAGCCAAAATCAGAGCCACTAGGTCCACTTGATGGAGAATAGCCACTTTTGTACGCCGACCATTTTTGCTCCCATGGTCCGCCTTCTTCCCACGTCAGCTTCGATGCGGCATCTTTAAGGGTATATGAAACGGTTAAGACCACAGATTCACCTGGGTTGAGATTAAGACCTGAGGCTTTAATCCAATACCCATCAACAGAAAATCCAGGAGTTGACGTCGAAAAGCTTGCAAAAACATTGGCCTCAAAATTCAAAAAGAATATATCTAAAACATCAGTGCTGGATCCATTGTTTACAATATAATATTCAACGTAGCCTGTAGTGGTAGAATTAATATCATACCCTGGCATTGCAAAAGGATTCGCGGATACGCTTACGCTTAAAAAGGCCTGTGAATCCGTCGCTGCGAAGAGCACGCCTGCCATCGCAAGAATCGCCCAAATTCGACCTTTCACATTGCACCTCCATAACTAACTGATTGATCATGATTTTTCGTTCTGATTTAACTCTTGGCATATACCATGCCAAAATTTTTTGCAAAACATTGTTGTGCTATATCTTATTAATTCTAAATAACTTACAACACCCGCAATCATCTTTGAAATTCCATTTATCTGCAAGTTTTTGTAGGAAACACCGACATAAAAGCACTTCACTAAACCAACTAATTGTTTTTTTAAATAATTAGACTGTTTGTGATTCCGACACACATGTGAATCATCGCTTCGGATTGCAGACTGACATGCCGCATTCAGCACAATTTCTTTGCACTCTTGCATATCGAGAATTAAATTGAGCGGAAAACTCCTATGTTACGGAATAGGGAAAAGAGATGCCTAAACAGAAAATCAATCATGAACCGGATTCGAGATTGACGCGATTGACTGTGAATCAGGAAAACGATATAATCACTGAATTGGGAGGACTACAAATCTTCGGCCTGTGGGCCGCACCGGTGCTGTTTATCCTTATGCTCTTGCTACCTGCGCCTGAGGGCCTTTCTGCTGCCGCCTGGCACACAGCGGCGATCGGGCTGTTTATGGCCATCTGGTGGATGACCGAGGCCGTCCCCATCCCGGTTACGTCTTTGTTGCCGCTCATTCTTTTTCCCATTTTTGGGGTGGCGAGTATTCGCGAGGCGGCCCAGCCTTATGCAAGCCCTCTGATTTTCCTGTTCATGGGCGGTTTTATGATCTCCATGGCCATGCAGAAGTGGCACTTGCATAGACGAATTGCTTTGCAAATTATTCACGCCGTGGGAACCCGGCCAATCGCCATTGTCGGTGGATTTATGCTTGCCGCAGCCTTTTTGAGTATGTGGGTCAGCAATACCGCCACCGCCATGATGATGCTGCCGATCGGTCTTTCCGTGATATCCCTGTCCCAATCCGCTGTTCAGGAGTCAGAGCGTCCTCAAGCGCAAAATTTTGCCAATGCCCTGTTGCTGGGAATCGCCTATGCCTGCAGCATCGGCGGCATGGGCACTTTAATCGGGACACCCACCAATGTCGTATTGGCGGGCTTTTTAACCGAAACTTATGGATATGATCTAAGTTTCGCTCAATGGTTGCTGGTCGGCCTGCCTCTGGTGGCTGTTGGACTTCCGATCACGCATCTCCTCCTGACACGATGGGTGTTTCCGGTGCGTCTTTCATCCCTGCCGGGAGGAGAAGCGTTTATTGCTCAAGAGCTGGAACGTCTCGGACCGTGGAGCCAGGGCGAAAAACGCGTGGCTCTGGTTTTTGCATGCGTCGCTATTTTATGGATACTACGTCCTTTGCTCGGTAAATTCATCCCGGGCCTTTCCGATGCCGGAATCGCCGTTTTTGGAGCGGTTCTGTTATTCCTAATTCCTGTTGACTGGAAATCCGGCGTGTTTGTGTTAGACTGGCAAACCGCGGAAAAACTGCCATGGGGTGTGCTCACGCTTTTCGGGGGTGGGTTATCCCTGGCGGCGGCCGTTCAGCGGACAGGCCTGGCGCATTGGATCGGCAGTCATCTGGGAGCGTTGCAGGAGATCCCGATCCCGCTTCTGATTTTTATAACAACGGTGCTGATTATTTTGCTGACGGAGTTAACCAGCAACACCGCCACCGCGGCTGCCTTTTTGCCCATTGTAGCATCCGTCGCAGTGGGAATGCATCAAAATCCGTTGCTTCTGGCTATCCCCGCGGTACTGGCGGCAAGTTGTGCCTTCATGCTGCCCGTGGCAACGCCGCCCAACGCTATCGTTTATGGCAGTGGAATGCTCTCCATTAAACACATGGCCAAAGCAGGCGCTGTTTTAAATCTTATCTTTAGCTTCATTCTCACCGGTATCGGGTATTTTTTGGTAAAATGGGCATTTGGCATTCAAATGGGGAAACTCCCGGAATGGGTGAGTCCCTGACTTTCTGGATGGAGCTTTGACCATGGTGCTCAAAACGAAACCTGCAAACACCTGTCAGCTTGATTTTCTGTCCCTTGGCGAATGCATGCTTCGCCTTTCTCCACCGGATTTTCAACGCCTGGAGTTCGCGCAACAATTGGAGATTTATGTCGGTGGCGCCGAGTACAACGTCGCCTATGCGCTTGCACGGTTCGGTATGCGCGCCGGCTGGGTTTCCCGCTTACCTGCCCATCCGCTGAGTTCCATAATTTTAAATCACGCCCGCGCGGCGGGAATGGATGTCTCTGAGGTTGAACTTGTCGAATACGACGGGATGGGGAAAGAGAATCGCCTCGGGCTGAATTTCGTTGAATTAGGGGCAGGTGCCCGGCCTTCACGGAGCCTGTATGATCGCGGGCACTCTGCTGCATCGGCGATCAAACCCGGGGATGTGGATTGGCAACGCATTTTTGCCGAACGAGGAGTACGGTGGTTTCACACCGGAGGCATTTTCACGGCGCTTTCCAGCAGTAGCGTCGAGGTTGTCAAAGAGGCCATGCAGGCCGCTCAGCAAACCGGCACCCTCGTTTCTTATGACTTAAATTATCGATCCAGGCTCTGGACGTCTCAACAGGCTATCGCCGCCACCCGGCCCCTGATACGGTGGGTGGATGTCCTTTTTGGTAACGAAGAGGACTTCCAGAAAGTCCTGGGCTTCGAGGTGAAAGGGATAAAAAAGGATTATACAGATCTGAAAATCGACTCGTATAAAGCTATGGTCAGGCAGGTCATGGAAACCTATCCGCATCTAAAGGCGGTTGCCACGACCTTCCGAGAAGCTGTGTCTCCTTCACGGAATCACTGGTCGGCCATGTTATACCTCAACGGCCGGTTTTACCAATCCAGAGTTTATCGTGATCTTGAAATCGTTGACCGGGTAGGTGGGGGAGATGGATTTTGCAGTGGATTGATTTATGCGCTGCTGCATGGTTTTGATGCGCAAGAGGCAGTTGATTTCGGTACAGCGCACGGCGCGCTTGTACAGAGCACCCGCGGCGATACCAGCATGATCTCACTGGAGGAAGTGAAGCATCTCGCTGCAGGCGGAAGTTTCCGAATCCAGCGTTAATCGATTCAGGGCGGTTCAAATAAGGTAATGATGTTTCCTCAAATTCACCATGCCCGAATACAATGATTTCCTCGTGTTCACCCGCATAAGCAAACAATCAAAACCTATTCCGATTTTGAGATTGCACCGGCGCCCCACTCCTTGCAATGACGGGTTCGGCAAAAAGCAGTTCCTTCATCTGAAAAAAGGCTAAGCCTATTCTATTTGGCGCGGCACACGCAACCTTGCTTCTGAGCCATCAGCCTGGTCCCTATGAGGGGCCGTCCAAAAACCTCCATTCCGTGTCATTCCCGCGAAAGCAGGGATCCATCAGGGATTGTTTCTTCAGGATGCCCGCTTCCTTGGGCATGACGATTTTGGGGCAATTTTTCTGTTTTTGGGCAGCCCCGCGGCGATCTCTTTGCTAACCGTTAAATGAAACTTGGGTCTGGTAAACCGGCCAATAATGTCAATATACAATACACCGCCAGCGATTTCGGCGATCCACATTCCGTCGGAAAGAAAAATTCCTTGATTTAGATGCTCTAAAAAGTTATAATTATTGACTCTAAAATTGCCTGCAAAGTAAAAATCAATTACAGGGAACGAAGCGATGTTAAAGGCCAAACGCAAGATCAAAAAAAAGGAAATCAAGCAGGACAAATTTGTCACTTACTATTTCAAAACGCTGGACTTCTACAATCAATATAAGAAAGAAGTGCATTACGGCCTCATAGGACTGGTCGCGGTCTTTATTCTCGGATTTTACCTGGTCAACAGTAAAAAAGAAGCAGAACAAAAAGCCGCTGTCGAGCTTGCACGGGCTAAAGCCGCTTTTGTAAACGAAAACTATGATGTTGCCATTGACATTTTAACGGCGCTTACCGAAAATTTCAGTTCAACGCGTTCCGCCGGTGTCGGCACCATTCTGCTGGCAAAGGCCCATTTTGCCAAAAAGGACTACGAACAGGCGGAAATTTATTTTCGCAAGTATCTGGATGATTACGACGATGATCCGATTCTGGCGTTAGCGGCCGCCGAGGGGATCGCGGCGACATACGATGAACGCGGCGATTATGCAAAAGCGGCGGAGCTTTACGAAAAAGCCGCGAATCGTTTCAAAGATTCTTTCAAAGCGCCGGAGCTTCTGCTTGCCGCAGGCCGGTGCTATAAACTGGCCGGCAATACGCAAGACGCCCGCCGAGTCTTTGAAGAATTGGTCAAAAATTATGAAAAGAGCCAGGTCGTAAACGATGCCAAAATGTACCTGGCGGAATTGCGGTAAATGGATCATGGGGCGAAAATTGGATTCCATTCAAGTGACAAATTGGGCTAAAATCTTGATTATTTATATGATTAATTGCACAATAAAATGCTTGCAATTCAGAAATTAAATATATATATTTTTGTCTGAAGTGGGCCTCAAAAGCCCACTTTTTTATTGCCATCAATGACAGAACACTATGGACGCGCTTATTGAAAAACTCCGGGAACTTATCGAGCCGATTCTGGAAGCGAACGCGGTCGATTTAGTGGATTTGGAGGTCCGCGGTAGCAAACGCAATTTGCTGCTGCGCATTTTTGTGGATGTACCGGGCGGTATCAGTATCAACGAGTGCGTGCGCCTCAGCCGCGAATTCGAAGACGCGATTGAAATGGAAAACCTGATTCCCGGGGCGTACCGGCTCGAAGTATCATCGCCGGGGATAGATCGCCCTTTGAAAACCGTACGGGATTTTCAGCGCAACATCGGAAGATTGGTGGAAATTCAGGTTTACGAGGAGGATCGGCTTCAGAAATTTCGCGGCGACATCCTGCAAGCGGAAGATGCGTCCATCAAAATACAACAGGAAAACGGGGATGTGATTGATATTCCCATCGATCGCATCCACAAGGCACTGATTCAAATTAAATGGTAACTCCAAATATTTGTAAATCGAAGGATGGTCAACATCCTTGGGAGGCTTTAGGAAGCAATGAAGACCGAAATTGCCGAAGCTTTCGCCCAAATCGTTAAAGAAAAAAACATCGAAAAGGAAGTTTTGGAAGAGATTATCGAAGGCATCGTCCTTTCGATGATCAAAAAGAAGTACGGGCACGCCGACAATTTTGATATTTTTGTCAGTTTGGATAAGGGCGAGATAGAAATTTATCAAAACAAGACGGTGGTGGAAAAAGTCACCGACCCGGTCAAAGAAATCGACCTGGAGTCCGCACGAAAAGTCGAGCCTTCGCTCGAGGTCGGGGATCCGTTTTTGGAGATCATCGATCCGGCAAGTTTTGGTCGCCGGTTGATCATTTCCGCCAAGCAGAATTTGAATCAGCGCATCCGCGACGTTGAAAAAGAAAACATATACGAAGAATACAGCAAGAAAATCGGCGAGATCGTTATCGGTGATATTCGGCAGATCAGTCACGGCGATGTGTTCATCAACATTGATAAAATTGAAGTGAAGCTGCCCCGGAGTGAGCAGATTCCTTCCGAGCGTTATCGTCGCGGTGAAACGATTCGGGCCGTGGTGAAAGAGGTTCGGCGCACCCCCAAGGGGCCTGAAATCATTGTTTCCCGCGCCGATCCGCGCATGCTTTACAAGCTGTTTGAAAATGAGGTGCCCGAAATCTATGAGGGCATTATCGAAGTGAAAAACATTGTTCGTGAGCCGGGAGAACGTGCCAAAATCGCCGTATTGTCCAACGATAAACGAATCGATGCTGTCGGCGCCTGTGTCGGCATGAAGGGAATGCGCATCCAGGGTGTCAGCAAAGAATTAAACAATGAAAAGATCGATATCATCCCTTACAGCAATGAACCGGCGGTATTTATTACGCGGGCGCTGAGTCCGGCCAAACCGGTACGGGTTCTGGTGGACGAGGAAAAGAAAAGCGCGGTCGCTGTTGTCCCTGATTCACAAATTTCCATTGCCATCGGGAAAGGGGGCGTCAACCGTAAATTGACCAGCCGTCTGACCGGATATAATGTCGAAATTCTGCGCGAGTCTGAATACCGCGACATGGTCCAGAGTGCGAAAGAAAAAGAAATGACTCTGGAGCAGTTGGATGGCCTGAAACCAAATGTCATCAAGAAGCTCGAGGAAAACGGCATATTTACCGTACGGGATATTCGTGAACGGGGCAAAGAGGGCCTTCTTGAAATTCCTGGAATCGGGCCCAAAACGGCTGAAAAAATCTGGGATTTAGTATCTTAGTCATTCTTAAAGAGGGTGGATACACTTGGCTGTTAAGAAGAAAATTGTTCATCAGGTCGCAAAAGAATTCAACATTTCCGTCGGGCAGTTGGTATCGTTTCTTCGGAAGATGAATCTCAGCGTGACTCCCAATAGCCCGATCGACGAAGAAGTGTATGCGGCTATCCAGGAGAAATTCGATCGCGACGTCAAGGGCGTTGAAAGTGAGCATACGTATTTGAAAAAATTAAAAGAACGCCATCGCGAAGAACAGCTCCAACTGGAGAAAAAGAAGCTGTCTATCGAAGAACGCCTTCGGATTTCTCAGCAGCCTGTCAAGCAACCGGCGAAAAAGAAAGAGCCTTCCAAGGAGGAAGTGCTGAAAATTGCGGAAAAACAAGCGATTGAGGAAGCACAGAAGGAATTGCGCCGTCAGCGGCAGGCCGAAAAGGATCGCCAGGATAAAATGGCGGAAGCCGTTGAGGCCGAAGCGGTTCCGGCGGAAGTGGGCGCAAAAGAGGACACGCATCAACCCCCTGTGCCGGTTGACGGGCGTGAAGAGGTTTCCAGCAATGACAGGCCTCCCGCCGACATGATTGAAACCAAAGGCGTCTCAACGGACATTGAAAGTGTAGCAGAGACCCCGCCGGCACCACCGGAAGAAGCGGTTCAAACGGAAACGCCGCCGGAAAAACCGAAACCGGAAAAAGGCAAAGCACGACGCAAAAAAGCCGAAGAGGCCGAAAAACGCAAAAAGAAGGATAAAAAAGCCGGCCTTGAAATTGTAGAAGAAGAGCCTACTGACGAAACCGCGCGCAAAAAGAAGAAACGGCGTAAGAAGAAAAAGAAGAAAATCAGCGAAGAGGAAATTGAAGCCAAAATTAAGGAAACGCTAAAAACCATTGATGCCACCGGACGGCCGAAGCGACGCCGCAAAAAAGTGAAAACCGAAGACGGCGAGGTGGAGGTTGAGGAAAGCAATGTTATTAAAGTCACCGAATTTATTTCCGTCGCCGATCTGGCGGAGCTAATGGATGTGGAGCCGACCGAGGTTCTGAAGAAGTGTCTTGAGCTTGGGCTGATGGTGACCATCAATCAACGGCTTGACATGGACACCATCATCATGGTTGCCGATGAGTTCGGCTTCGAGGTCGAGCAGGAAGAAGAATTTGCGGCAGATTTACTGGAAGAAGAGGAAGAAGATCGCGAGGAAGACCTGCAGCCACGTCCGCCGGTGGTCACCATCATGGGCCACGTCGATCACGGTAAGACGTCTCTCCTGGATTACATCCGCCGCAGTAACATCATCGCCGGTGAGGCAGGCGGCATTACGCAGCACATCGGCGCTTATGAAGTAACCGTGAACGGCAAACAGATCACGTTCCTGGATACTCCGGGCCACGAAGCCTTTACCGCCATGCGAGCCCGCGGCGCCCAGGTTACCGACATCGTAGTGCTGATCGTCGCCGCCGATGACGGTGTTCAGCAGCAAACCATTGAAGCAATTAACCACGCCAAAGCCGCCGGTGTGCCGATCATTGTGGCTATCAATAAAATCGACCGACCGGAAGCGAATCCGGACATGGTCAAACAGCAGCTTTCCCAGCATGGCATTCTCGTTGAAGACTGGGGCGGCAAGCACCAGTGCGTGGAAATTTCCGCGAAAAAAGGCCTCAATGTCGATAAGCTGCTGGATGCCATCTTACTCGAGGCCGAGGTACTGGAACTCAAAGCCAATCCAAATAAACTGGCTCGCGGCACGGTCATTGAAGCCGAGCTGGATCGCGGCAAAGGCCCGGTAGGAACGGTGCTGGTGCAGACCGGAACAATGCGTGTGGGCGACCCATTTGTGGCGGGCCTGACGTACGGAAAAGTTCGCGCGATGTTGGACGAGCGCGGCAATCCCGTCAAAGAAGCGCCGCCGTCCACGCCGGTGCGGGTCATCGGCTTTTCAGCCGTTCCACAAGCCGGTGATCGCTTCATCGTGATGAAATCGGAAAAAGAAGCGCGCGAGATTAGCATCAAGCGTCAGCAAATCTACCGCGAACAGGAAATGCGCAAAGTCAAAATGCGCACCCTGGATCAAATTTCGAAACAGATCCAGGAGGGTGAGGTTCGCGAACTGCGTGTAATCGTAAAAGGCGATGTGGACGGATCGGTGGAAGCCATCTCGGATGCTCTGCTGAAACTCTCCACCGATGAAGTTGCGGTTGAAGTGATTCACAAAGGCGTGGGCGGCATCACCGAAACGGATGTGAACCTGGCTGCCGCTTCTGACGCGATCATCATCGGCTTTAACGTTCGCGTTACCCTGCAAGCCCGCGAACTTGCGGAAAAAGAAGATGTGGATATCCGCACCTACCGGGTGATCTATGATGCGATCGAAGATGTAAAGGCGGCACTTGAAGGATTGCTGCAACCGGAACTGAAAGAGGAAGTGACGGGAACCGCCGAAATCCGTCAGGTGTTCAAAGTGCCGAAAGTAGGCAAAGTGGCCGGCTGTTATGTGCTTTCCGGTAAGATTCGCCGTACCGATAATGTGCGCCTTTACCGTGAAGATAAATTGATTTACGAAGGCAAAATCGGGTCCCTTAAGCGTTTCAAAGAAGATGTTCGCGAAGTTCAGGCCGGATTTGAATGCGGATTATCCATCGAAGGATTTGACGACATCCATGTGGGGGATGTGGTCGAGTGCTATCAGGTGACCGAAATTAAACGCTCGCTTGATTAAGATTCCAGGAATCGTCTCAGCCACGCGAGGGCCAGAATGTTGGTTGCTGTCTGCCAGATTGAGCTGTATCTGCCCGGAAGCAGCTCTTTGAAAGAAAAACGTCTGGTGTTGCAAAGCCTGAAAACCCGCATCAGACAGAAATTCAATGTCTCCGTGGCAGAGGTGGATGGTGCAGATAAATGGCAGACCGCCGTCCTGGGGCTATCCATGGTGGCGAATGAACGCAAGTTGCTCGATCAGGCCTTTTCCAAAGTGATCAGCTTGATCGAAAGCGACGGGCGGTCGCATGTCATCGGCCACACTTTTGAAATCTATTGAAATGTATGACCTTTTGAGACCGTCATGGCAATCAAACGAAACATCCGTGTGTCACGCCTGGTTCACCAGATTGTCGGCGAGACGTTGATGACCAAAATGCGCAATGTGGATGCAAGCCGCGCAAATATTCAAAAAGTTGAGGTTTCTGAGAATCTCCGCCACGTGAAAATTTTCGTCACCGTCACCGGGGATGAACAGCAGCGCAAAGCCACCATGCTGGCTCTGAAACAGGCCAAAGGATTTATCCGCCATGAAATTGGGGCGCAATCGGATCTAAAATATGTGCCGCAAATTGAATTCGTATATGACGATACCCTCGATTACATGGAAAAAATCGATCATATCCTTCGTTCTTTGAAAAAATAAACATGAAAAATTCGGTTTCATTTACCCTCGACGAATTGCATAACGATAAAATTTTGCCGGTGGATAAGCCCCGGGATTGGACCAGTTTTGATGTGGTCCAAAAACTGCGCTATGCCTCCAGGGTAAAAAAAGTGGGGCATGCAGGCACGCTGGATCCGTTTGCGACCGGCCTGCTGCTGATTTGTTTTTCACGGGCGACCAAAAAGGTGCCTCAGTTGATGGAGCTGGAAAAAGAGTATGTCGCTTCCATCAAATTAGGCACAGAAACGGATACGGACGACCTTACCGGCAAGCCCGTCGCCCGGTATGAAGTGCCAAACATTCCGATTTCCCGGCTGCAAGAGGTACTGCAGTCCTACATCGGTGAAATTGACCAGATTCCGCCGATGTACTCGGCGTTGAAAAAACAGGGACAGCGTCTCTATGAGTTGGCCCGCCGCGGTCAAACCGTTGAAAGGGAGCCGCGCCGGGTGCGAATCAAAGAACTCGAGCTGCTGCGTTTCGAAAAAGATGTGCTTGATATCCGCGTGGTTTGCTCGCGTGGTACTTACATCCGGGCACTGGCGCGGGATATCGGGCGCGATCTCGGATGCGGAGGGCATTTGCAAGCGCTGGTGCGAACCCGCATCGGTGATTACCACCTGGACGATGCCTGGGAATTACCGGCGCTTGTCGAAGAAATCAAATCGCAACGATCGAAACAATAAAATATGGAAATCATCAGGTCGTTAAAGGAGCTTCGACGCGATCCCGACAATGTCATCACCGTGGGAACGTTCGATGGCGTACACCGCGGCCACCGGTTCATTATTCAGGAACTGAAGCGATTCGCTGAGCAATGGCATGGGCGCGCCGTGGTCGTCACGTTTGATCCCCATCCTCAAATTGTGTTGGCAGGTAAAGATCGGCCTCCCATCCATATTTTAACCACAACCGAACAAAAGCTGGCGCTGCTGGAAAAACTGGGCGTTGAAAAAACCATTGTGATTCCGTTCACGCGCGAATTTTCGAGAATGTCTTCCGAGGATTATGTTCAGGATATCCTGTATAACACCATCGGTTTGAAAGGCATTGTGATTGGGTATGATCATGCTTTCGGGCGTGACCGGCAGGGCAGTATCGATACATTGAAAACCTTTGCCCGCATAAAAGGATTTCAGGTGGAGCAGTTGCCTCCTCTGGAAATCCAGGGACAAATTATCAGCTCAACGTTGATCCGGAAAAAAATCGCCGCCGGGGAAGTAGAAAAGGCCAATCGCTGTCTGGATTATGCTTATACAATCCGGGGCATGGTGATTCGGGGGGAAGGGAGAGGACGGCAGCTGGGATTTCCAACCGCCAACATTGAGCTGGAAAATCCATATCAACTGATCCCGGCGGACGGCGTTTATGTGGTCACCGTAAAATTGCCTTCAGGCCTCTATCAGGGGATGGCCAATATCGGCTTTCGACCGACCTTCAACGGTCGTCACCGTTCGGTTGAAGTGCATATTCTGGATTTTGATGCGGACATATATGACGAACGGCTGGAAATGAGTTTCTACAAGCGTATTCGGGCTGAGCAAAAATTTGCCAGCCTGCATGCGCTGATTCAACAACTTGAAAAGGATCGAGAAGCAACCCGGACGTATTTTTCTGAGAAAACCCTATCTGTATAAAAAATATTGATAGATCAACATCACGGAAAATGGTACACTGAGTCCATAGTTTAAGGAGGAATTTCCTGATGCCTTTGACAAAAGAAAAAAAACGCGAAATTGTTGAAAAATTCGGTGACAATCCCAACGATACGGGCAAGGCGGAAGTGCAAATTGCCCTTTTAACCGAACGTATCAATGAATTGACCAAACATTTTCAGGAGCATAAAAAGGACTTTCATTCCCGCCTCGGCTTGCTGAAAATGGTTGGAAAGCGCCGCCGACTTTTGAAGTATCTGATGAAAAAAGATATCAACCGGTATCGCCAGATTATCAAAGAACTCGGCATTCGCCGCTAATGCATGGCTTAAACGGTATCCGAACCGATTCGGATCAAATATTTAAGGAGGAGAGGTCAAGGTGATTAGGGTAGAAAACCTGACTCGGTACTATGGGAATTTCCCGGCTATCGAAAATGTCACCTTTGATGTGGAAAAAGGCGAAATATTGGGCTTTCTGGGGCCCAATGGCGCAGGTAAATCCACAACCATGCGCATTTTGACTTGCTATATGCCTGCGACCAGCGGCAAGGCAACGGTCGCCGGTTTCGATGTCTTTGAGGAAAGCATGGAAGTACGCAAACGTATTGGTTATTTGCCCGAACATCCGCCTCTCTATCCGGATTTAGATGTGGAAACGTACCTGGATTTCGTGGCAAAAATCAAAGGTGTACCGCCGCGGGATCGTAAGAAAGCGATTGATGAGGTCATCGACCGCGTCGGTTTACAGGATGTTCGCAAGCGCACCATCCGCAAGCTATCGAAAGGATTTCGGCAGCGTGTGGGACTGGCTCAGGCTCTGGTGCACGATCCTGAAGTGCTCATCCTGGATGAGCCCACGGTGGGGCTCGATCCAAAACAGATTATCGAGGTTCGTGAACTGATCAAGAGCCTTGCCGGAAAACACACGGTCATTTTGAGTACCCATATTCTGCCCGAAGTCAGCATGACCTGCCAGCGAGTGGTGATTATTGATAAAGGTCGGGTCGTGGCTGAAGATACCCCTGAAAATCTTTCCTCGAAAGTTAAAAATACAGAACGCATTTTGGTTGAAGTGGAGGGCCCGAAAGATGAAATTCAGCAAAAGCTGAATTCGGTGCCCGGAGTTAAAAGCGTCTCCATCGAGCATGCCAATGGTACGGCTCGCTTCGTTGTCGATAGCGAACTTGATAAAGATATCCGCAAAGACCTGGCGCAAGCTGTGGTCAGCCAGGGATGGGGCCTTCTTGAACTGCGTCCTCTGGACGTGAGTCTGGAAGAGGTGTTCTTGAGATTAACCACCAAAGAGTGAGGCGGAGGAGAGGAACTATGAAAGCGTATCTGGCCTTGCTTGAAAAAGAGCTCAAAATCGTCTTTTCTTCGCCCATTGCGTACGTTTTCATCGGGCTGTTTTTGACCATCGCCGGTTTTTTCTTTTATAACATCATGGCGTGGTTCGACCGCATCAGCATGCAGAGTATGGCCTACGCGCAAATGTATCGAATGCCGCCGCAGCCCATAAATGTGAATATGATGGCATTGCGGCCGTTTTTTCATAATTTGACCATAATCGCGCTGTTTTTGCTGCCCGGCTTTACCATGCGCCTGTTCGCCGAAGAAAAGCGGCAGGGCACTCTGGAACTGCTGGAAACGTCTCCCATTACCAACTGGCAATTAACCCTGGCAAAATTTACCGCCGCATGGATTCTCTGGGGCATCACTCTCGCCCTGACGGGTATTCTGGTCGGCATGCTGTTTTTCTTCGGCAATCCGGAGGTCGGCCAAATTCTCTCGGGATATCTCGGGATGTTTCTGGTTGGCGGCGCGTTCATCGCCATCGGGATGTGGTTTTCCACCATGACTGAAAATCAAATCGTTGCCTTTATTAGTGCTCTTGGCGCAAACCTTGTGCTGCTTTCGCTCGGCTGGCTCTCAAATTTTGCAGGTGAAACCCTGGGCAAACTGTTCGCCAACATCGATCCGATTGCCCATTTTGATGATTTCGCCAAGGGCGTCATCGATACCAAACACATTGTGTTTTATGCCTCGTTTATTTTCATGGGCATCTTTCTGAGTTTTATGTCGGTGGAATCTGCACGATGGAGGGGTAGCCGATGAAAGACTATGGCAAATACGCAGGCGGCGTCGGCCTGATTCTTATTTTAATCGCTTTAGGAAGCTATTATATTTCGGCCACACTGGATTGGTTTGAAACGGCATTAATGATCGTCGGCCTTGGAGCGGTCCTGTTTTTCGTGGTCACCAATCTGGATGAAATTCGCGATCTGCTGTTTCGGCGTTCCACCAAATATACGGCCAATGCCGTCATCAGCGCCATCGTGGTGCTTGGCATTTTGGGACTGGTCAACTTTATTGCCAGTGAGCACAACTGGCGCCTGGACACCACGGCGGCCAAACAATTCAGCCTTTCCGATCAAACCATCAAAGTCCTTAAAAATCTGGAAGACGACCTGCATATTACCGCTTTTTATAAAGCGGAAGATCAACAGGAAATGCAAGACCTGTTAAAAGAATATGCCAACGTCACCCCGAAACTAAAATACGAATTCATCGATCCCGATAAGAAACCGGCAATCGCGCGGCAATACGGCATTACCAGCTACGGCACCACCGTCATCGAATACCGCGGCCGGGATGAACGCATTACAACATCCACGGAACAAGACTTAACCAACGCTATCATCAAAGTCACCCGGGAAAAACAGAAAAAAATTTATTTCACCACCGGCCACGGTGAAAAGGATATCAATGTTGATGATGAACGAAACGGCATGAGCGGTGCACGCACCGTTATCGAAGAAAAAAATTATATCGTGGAATCTGTGCTGCTCATTGAAAAAGGCCAGGTTCCCGAAGATTGCGATGTACTGGTCATTGCCGGTCCCACCAAGGAGTTTCTGCCCAATGAACTCAAAATGGTGGAAGATTATCTTAATCAGGGCGGTGCCGTTTATTTGCTGGTTGATCCGGCTCCCAGCCCCGGCTTCGAAGAACTGGCGGCAAAATGGGGGATTCAGGTCGGCAACGATATCGTGGTGGACGTTTCTGGAATCGGAATGTTGTTTGGCGCCGGCGCCAATATGCCGGTGGCAGCAGAATATAATGAAAGCCATCCCATCACGGAAAAATTCGGCAATTTCATGACCGCCTTTCCTCTGGCCCGGAG
>WFVT01000223.1 GCA_015491485.1 Candidatus Zhuqueibacterota bacterium | reverse complement strand
GTCTTTTCCATGTAACTCCACCGAATGCTTCAGACGAGCCGCGCGGAAAAATATGAAATTTGTCTCGCAACTCTAAGAATGTTCCTCAAAATACCGATAACGTTTTAAGCTTTAATGATTTAAGCTCCAAACAAGGCGACTCGCTGCCAATCCATTGCGTCGCCGGGATCACCGTCCGGCGGCCCGACACTGTCTGGCTCGACCCACGCGGGGCGGCATCATAAGATACAACAAAATCACCAACTTTTAAACGCCAAATTTACGAGATTTGATGTGCAACGTTGAATTCAACCAAAGGAGAACCGTGATTGTGAGACGGCGAATCCTGCATGTACTGTCGTTGTTTTTTTTGATTGGCCACGCCGGTTTTGCTTTGGCTCAGCCGGCGCTGGACCCGGAAGTGCGCGCCATTTGGGTAACCCGGTGGGAATACCATTCGCCCCAGGACATCCAAACGATTATGAAAAATATTGCCGCGGCGAATTTCAATACGGTGCTGTTCCAGGTGCGCGGTAATGCAACAGCTTTTTATGAATCAGATATCGAGCCGTGGGCGTCGGAGCTGGGCGGTGATGATCCGGGTTGGGATCCCCTCACGGTGGCTTTAAAAGAAGCGCACGCCCGCGATCTCAAACTCCATGTATGGATCAATATCGGGCCGGGATGGCGCGGCAGCCGCGCCTCGTCCCAATTCGAGCAACTGTGGAACCGGCATCCGGAGTGGTTCGCCCGGGACCGCCACGGCAATTTTCAGAAATTGCAGTCCCATTACCTGTGGCTGGCGCTCACCCATCCGGAAGTACGCCGCTATCTATCGGGTGTGGTGATGGAAATCATGCGCAAATATCATCCCGACGGCGTGCATTTCGATTATATCCGTTTTCCGGGCCCCGGCTTCAGCTACGATCCGGCATCCGTACAAACATTTCGCGACCTCACCGGCTTGTGGCCGCAGGATGCACCAACCGCCTGGGACGATTTCCGCCGGGATGCGATTACCCAATGGCTGGAAATGGTGCAAGATAGCTTAAAAATGCTGCCGCAAAAGCCGGTGGTTTCGGCCGCCGTGTGGCGTATATATCCTCTGGGCCGGAATGTGTTTTTTCAGGATAGCCACCATTGGCTGCGCGCAGGCCTGGTCGATTTTATTTTTCCCATGATGTACACCCCGGACCCGGAACTGTTTGCCAGCGAGCTTCAGGAACACCTTGCCAATGTTCCCGGAAACCGGCTGGTCGCCGGGATCAATCCCGGGGGCGAAGTCAAAGCACTGCGTGAAATCCAGATTGCCCGGCAACAGGGCGCCGCCGGGGTGTCATTTTTCAGCTATTCGGGCCTTTTCAAAGAACACCGGTTTGGGGATGTGGCCAGGAGACTGGTAAAACGCTATTTTCAAAAAAAGGTACTGCCGCTTTCTCCGACTTCGTTTCCGGAACCGGTCATCGTAAAATCAGTGTCCACATGGCCGGCCGCCGTGGCACAGAAAGAACCGTTTTTCGTGCTTGCGGAGATTGAAAGGCCGGAAGCCAGCGCGGTCAAAGCCTTTGTGGAGTGGAAAAATCCACTGCAGCCGCTTTCCATGGTCCCCCTCCCCGGGGAACCCGGCCGGTTCATTTCCGAACGCCCCGTTGTTCTGACCGATTATGAACAATGGCTGGAATTCCGGGTTGCCGCCGTGACCGGGCAGGCGCCGGAAGACACGATTTATTCGGAGTGGCAGCACCTTCCGGTGGGCCAGGAAAGCCGTCCCGATTTTACGGCTAAAACGTTTGACACCCTGATCGGCGGTGGTCAGTTCATTACCGCTGATGCCGCCGGCAATCTCTGGGTGCCGGCATGGTGGGAAAACCGCATTTATGTTTTTGATTCCAGCGGACGTCAACTGCCGTTTTCTCCCATCGTAGCCGGGTTTGACAGCGCCGGTGCGGCTGTGTCGGTGTACCGGCCTGGAGGCATCGCTTGTATTCGGGGAGACACGGTGGTCGTGGCCGGCAATGCCAACCGGCCGCTGCTCATGCGCTTTTTGGCGCGCAATGGGATGCCGCTGCCCGGCATCTCCCTGCCGTTTGTTCCGTACGATGTGGCTGCTTCCAATTTGGGCGAATTGTTCGTCACAGAAACCGGCTCCGGAAATTGGTATCACTTTACCGAAAGCGACCCCTCCGGCAAAGCGCTTCCGGTGCCCGGAGGCCATCTGTTGCGCGGCATCGCCGTCTCGCCGGATGGGTTGACAGTGTATGCCTCCTGCCAGGTGGAAGGCACGGTTCATCAATGGCAACGGCTGAACGCCCTTGCAACGTTTTCACGTGTACCGGATTTGGATGTGGAATCGTTGCGTATCGGTTGCGTTGATACCGATGGGCGGGGAAATGTGTACGTAAGCCACACCGGCATGGGCTACATAACGGTGTTTGATCCGGAAGGTCTGCTCCGGTTTGTGATCCGTCCCACACAGCCGCTTTTGCGTGCACCGCGGGGCGTTGCCGTCACTGCAGATGGTATTTTTATCACACAAATGGGGGCGACCACGGCGATGCCGCTCATGAAACTGATTTTGCGTCAAGAATAACCGCACTGTCCCTATAAAAAACTCGCAAAGTGCTCGGGGCTCGCAGAAACTATACCTTCAGCATCAAAACCATCCCTGCGAGCCCCACGCCTCTGCGAGTGCTGATTGTCCTGCGCAATCCCGACGGCCGGTTTCCTTCTCGCGATCAGATTTCCAGGGTTTCACCGACGCCTAAAACGCGCACTTGCTTGCCCAGGCTTTCCACCCGGTGAGCAAAATCATCCGGATCAACATCGATCAGATCAAACGTTTTGTAATGCATGGGCACGGTCAGTTTGGGATTGAGGAATTCCACCGCTTTTACGGCATCTTCCACGCCCATGGTGAAATTATCGCCGATGGGCAGCAGCGCCACATCGATCTGATTCATTTCACCGATGAGTTTCATATCATAAAACAGCGCGGTATCGCCGGCATGGTACAGGGTTTTGCCGTCCATGGTCAGCAACACTCCGGCAGGATTGCCGAGGTAGATAATTTGATCCCCTTCGATGAAGCTGCTGCCGTGGTGAGCGATGGTGAGTTTCACCCGGCCAAACGGGAAATCGTGGCCGCCGCCGATGTGCAAGGGGTGGGCCTTGCAGCCTTTGTTGCTGCAATACGTAGCGACTTCATAATTGGCAATGACCACGGCATCGTTGTTTTTCGCAATGGTCACCGTATCACCAAGATGGTCGCCATGGCCGTGCGTCACAATGATAAAATCGCATTTCACCTCATCCGGTTTCACCGTGGCCAGCGGATTGCCGGTCAGAAACGGATCGATCACCACACGGTGGCTGCCGTTTTCTACCAGAAAGGCGGCATGTCCCCAAAATGTGATTTTCATTGCACACCTCCTTCGTTTGGATAGCCCATCCAATGAGTTGATACGCCTACGACGGGTGATTGGCAATCAGGGTCATAAATTCCTCACGCGTGCGTAAATCTTCCCGGAAAATCCCATACAGCGCGCTTGCTTTGACCAGGGTATTTTGCTTCTGTACGCCCCGCATCATCATGCACAGGTGACGCGCTTCAGTGACCACCGCCACACCGGCGGGCTGTAAATATTTCATCAGAGTTTCGGCGATCTGATTGGTCATGCGCTCCTGCACTTGCAGCCGGCGTGCGAATACATCAACAATGCGGGGAATCTTGCTGAGTCCGATGATTTTTCCTGCGGGGATATAAGCCACATGGCATTTGCCATAAAACGGCAACATGTGGTGTTCGCAAAGGCTGTAAAAATCGATATCATTCACCAGAACCATTTCCTGGTAATCTTCTTCAAACACCGCTTTGTTGATAATTTTATCGATATCGGCCTGATAACCGGCGGTTAGAAAGCGTAATGAACCGGCCACGCGCGATGGGGTTCGGCGCAGTCCTTCCCGCCCGGGGTCTTCACCGAGTTCAACCAGAATTTGTCGGACAAGCTCCTCCATAAAAACACCCTTTCTTCACCGAAGCTGAACGGCTCCTTCATCATGCCGAAGATGTTTGTGCCGATGCTTCCGCAGATTGCGGAGACCGGCGATTGTCCTGTTTCAGCCAGGAAACAATCGCATCCACAAAGTCTGCAAGTGCATTATTATCTTCCGCGGTGATCACGTTGCCGTCCACTTCAATCTTATTGGCTGTGAACGCTTTGCTGAAAATAACCATTTTTTCGTAAATTCCAACAGCGCCGGTGGTTCGATGCTCGCTGAGTATTCCGGCTTCTCCCAGAATCACCGGCGCGCGCCCAATCGCGGCGATCAGGCCGCGCTTTTCATAAATCGCACGAACGATTTCGTGCGCAAAGACGTCATGCCAGTACTGGGCGCAACCATGCCCGCCGAGAAAAATCACGCCGGCATATTGGGTTGCATCCACGTCATCGATAATGAAATCCGGATCGATGCGCATGCCGCCTAAACCGCGTGCGCCCTGCTTCACTGTAGAAGCCACATCCACCTGCACATCGGCTTTTTCCAGCGCGTCGCGCACCGCTTGATATTGCCGGTCGTCAAATGCCTCAGAAGCAATCACCAGTAACACACGGGATTTCGATTTCTTACTCATGCACCGATCTCCTCAAATTTGGGCTATCCGATACGAAGCCGTTCCACCGGTTTGTTGTCTTCGAGATGCGATCGCAAAAGCTCCTCCACGTCATCCACGGTGACGTTGCCGTACCACACCCCATCCGGATACACCACGACGGTGGGGCCCATATCACAGGGTCCCAGGCAGTCCGTACCATTGACACGGACTTTGCCGATCCAACCATTTTGTTCAATTAATTCGCGAAATTTGAACAGGATTTCGGGGCTGTTTTTGGGGCCGCAGGAGGGCTTGGCAAAAGGGGGTCGGGTGTTGGTGCAAACAAAAAAATGCTTCTGACTCATCGTCCTCTCCACTTTCGTTAACGGATTACCGGTTTAACCTGAAGCATTTGGCTGTTCCCCATGTGACGTTTCAACCGCCGATAGGCCCGAATGTATCCGCCGGAATTTTTCACAGCAACTTCGGCGATCCTACCCGGACACAGCAAAATATGGGGAGACAGCTCCTTGTTGTATCCAATTGAAAATATTAAGAAAATGCGCTGCGGAATGCAAGCATTATTCGTTAATAAAAAAGCAGGCCCCGGGAAAGAACCTGCTTTATTGCCAGATCATGCATTCCAAAAGCCTATTTCTTAATTTCTTTTCCGATCACTTTCTCGACGGAAGCGACTTTTTCATCAAACGGCGGATCATCGCTTTTGGACTCATCGATATAAATCTTGGTGATTACCCGGTCCGTCATGGAACGGACTTTTTCATGCGCGGCTTTGACCACGGCCATCACTTCATCCCAATCACCGCGGATCACCGTCCCCATGGGCGTCACCCGGTAATCCAATCCGCTTTCATCCACCACGCGCACGGCTTCAGCGATGTATTTCGCCACACTTCCATCTTGCGAAACCGGAACCACACTGAATTCCACCATCATAAGTTTTTGTCCTCCTCAGCATTGTGTACATCGGGCATCACGCCTTCCACCCAGGATGCCCCGTCGGGTCCGAATTCTTTTTTCCAAACCGGCAAGGTCTGCTTCAGCCGGTCGATGGTATATCGACAGGCTTCGAAAGCCTGTGCCCGGTGCGCGCACGCCACGGCGATGACCACACTGGCATCGCCGATTTCGAGAGTGCCCAACCGGTGTACAATCGCCATTTTTTCCACCGGCCAACGGCTGCGGACATCGTTTTCGAGGTCCTGCAGGACGCGCCGGGCCATAGGCTCGTAGCCTTCATATTCCATACGAATGACCGGCCGTCCCTGTGCATGGTTGCGCACCCGGCCGATAAACACAACCACGCCGCCACTTTCGGGAGCGTCCACTTCCGCAAGGATCCGATCCAGATCGATGGGGGATCGCGTAATATCAATCATGGGCGCCTCCCGAAATCGGCGGGATCAATGCCACTTCGTCACCGTCGTTCACCATATCCTGCTCCGTGGCATATTCCCCGTTGACAGCGAAAGTGATCATCGGTTTAAACCGGCTGAGTTCAGGATGCGCTGAGGTCAGTTGTTCAAACAGCCGGGACACGGTTACCGCCTCATCGACGGTGATTTCGAGCGCATCCTTGCCCACAGCCTCACGCAGCATCGCAAACAGTCGAATGGTTACAGCCATGTAGCCACACAAGTTTTAAATTTAATTCAACGTCGGTTTAAAATCAAGTTTATCGATCGCTTTAATGCTTTTCAGTCCGAGCAACCGGTCGTCAATGGCCTGTTTCACGAAGTAATATCGCTTTTCGACAGACGACAGCTCCAACAAATGTTGCTTCTGGTAAACATCGATATCCAGAGCCATTGCCACTCGATTCACCAGCGCCTCCAGATTGTTTTCTTCACGCGGTCCCATCACGGCATCCGGATCGATCTGTAGTATCTCTTCCATATACCGGCCTGCGATTTCATACATATGATTGAATAAACGCGCTTTTTCAGCCGCGGTGCAGGCAAAATCGTCATCGGTCAAAGGCTGAACCTGCAGCCGCCGGTAGGGGTAGTCGCTGACACAGGCCTGCATACGAATGCGGTACATCCCGCGAAGGAGCACATTGAAATGTCCGGTGGGTAAACTTTCATAGCCTTCAATCTTGCCAAGACAGCCGATAGGGAAGATTTCCGGAGCGCCCCAATAATCTTTTTCCCAGCCGGGCTTAAGCAAAAAAATCCCAAACTGTTTTTTGTCTTTGAGAACATCGCGAATCATGGTTCGGTAGCGGGGTTCAAAAATGTGCAGGGGGACGATCGCCTGGGGGAAGAAAACCAGATTGGGCAAAGGAAAAACAGGGATTTCAATCGTGGACATAGGCGTCTTCTTTTTTGGCTTTGGTGGAGGTTGTGAGTTTTTCAACAGCCCATTTCGCATGCTCCTGAATCATCTCATCCGGGTGATGCTGCAGCGCTTCCACCTGCGACAGCAGTCCCGGATGACCGCTATTCCCCGCAGCCACCAAGGCATTTCGCAACAGGCCGCGGAGTTTACTACGTTTTACCGGCGATTTCCGAAATCGTTCAGAAAAATCAGCCTGCTCCATCCGTAAAAGTTCGCCCAAATCCGGATTGACATTCCCGGGCCGCGGCTGGAATGCAGGTTCCAGACTCACAGCCGCCTTTCGGTTCCAGGGGCATACATCCTGACAGATATCACAGCCGAAGACATGCCGCCCCATTTTGCCTCGCAGTGATTCGGGAATGCGATCACGAAGTTCGATGGTAAGATACGAAATACATTTTGCCGCGTCAAGTACATAAGGCCCGATAATGGCCTCGGTGGGACAGGCGTCGATGCAGCGGGTGCAGGTGCCGCAGCGATCGGGCGGCGGCGTGCTGTACGTCAATTTTGCATCGGTGATGATGACCGCCAGAAAAAAATAGGAGCCGATATGCTGATTGATCAAGCAGGTGTTCTTGCCAATCCACCCCAGACCCGCATATTGCGCCCAGACCTTTTCCAGCACCGGCCCGGTATCCACATAATACCGTCCCTGTACCGCGCCGTCGGTTATTTCCACCAGGTATTCATAAAGAGCACGGATGCGCTGCTTCAGCACATCATGATAATCATCCCCCCACGCATAACGCGAAATCCATCCCGCGGAGGCAGGCGCCGGCTCAGTGGAAAGCGGTGCGCGGGTGTGGTAATTTTTGCCACAGACGATAACCGATTGCGCTCCGTTGACCACCAGTGCCGGGTCGGTGCGCTTTTCAGCGTTGCGCGCCATGTAATGCATCTCGGCTTCGTATCCGGCGCCAATCCATTCCCGGTATCGCAGCAGTTCGGGGACATCCTGAACCGCTGCCACGCCGAAAAGTTCAAACCCCAGCGCACGGGCTTTTTCCTGCAATTTCTGCGTGATCAACGCCGGATCGTAAGCCATGGCTGTTCTCGGATGTTATCCGTCAAAATTTGAAAGCCGCTTTTTCTGTTCCAATCGATGCTGACGGCGGATTTCCGCCTGCTTCCAGCGCCGGATTTCATCCGGAGTTTCCGGGACGTACTCCGGTACCGGCACCGGCCGGCCGTCTTCGCCGAGCGCCACGAACGTGAGATAAGCCGAGCTGGTGTGACGCCGCTCGCCGGTAAGCAGATTCTCCGACCAGACCTTGGCTCCCACCTCCATGGATGTATGGAAAGCCCGGTTCAAAGCCGCTTTGATGATGATCAGCTCACCGACTTTAATGGGATGTTTGAAATCCAGATAGTCGATAGAGGCGGTTACCACCGGCCGGCGGCAATGCCGCGACGCCGCAATGGCACACGCAATATCGATCAAATGCATGACTTTTCCACCCAGGATATTGCCCAGGGTATTGGCATCGTTGGGCAACACAATTTCGGTCATTTCGACGACGGGCTTTTCTTCCTGCTTTTTCATCGAAGTGGATTCCATCGGTTTTAAAAATGAGTTCAAATCTGTCACTAAATTCACGAAATGAATCTCCGGCCTTTGGAAGCCGCGCACACCATCTTTCCAGGATTCAGAAGGCCGAGCCGGCGACCGACATCAGCCGTTTTACTTACAAAAAAGGGCTATTCCCTCCGAACTTTGCTTCCGAGCCGCGGCTCGAAGCAAAGTTCGTCATGAACAGCCCTTATAAAATAACAAAAACCGGAATATTTGCAATCAAAATCAGAGCGTGATCACCATCCCTTCCCTACCGGCAATGGCTTTCGGGAACAGGGTTTGTGCGTAGCTCTCAATGGAATCCATCGCGGCATCATCGTGGGTGGGGTCATGATGAAACAACACCAACCGGTCAACATTGGCTTTTCGGGCAACTTCGCAGGCCATGTCCACCGTACTGTGACCATACCCCTGTTTGGGATGCGCCGGATCGGTGTATTCCTCCTGCAGGTATTGGGCATCGTGAATCAGCAGATCGGCATCGCGGGCGAAATTGATGAGCCGGGTATCGCCACCGGTATAGCCTTCGGTATCGGTGGCATATACCACGCTTTTGCCGTTCATACTAATCCGGAAGATCAAAACTCCGTCCTTCGGATGTGCATAACTGTGATAGGCCGTGATAAACAGGTCCTGCGGTTTCAGCTTGAGCTGACCGTTGAGGTTGATCTGTTTGTGCAGGAGCGGCGCATGCTCGGCGTGTTTCAAAATCAGCACGTCGTTTTCGGACATGTTATTGATAATTTTTTCGGAGTTCATCTCTTCGAGGCGCACCGGGCAATAGCGCGGTTCCATGGAAATAGATAGACTCTCTTCGAGATCTTCGCCGAGCAGTTGCGGGCCGTATATATACAGGGAGCAAAAACCGAGATGAATGGGGTGGAAAAACGGCAATCCCTGAATATGATCGTGATGCGTATGGGTAATCAATATCGTAATTTTCAATTTTTCAGAATTTTGGGGGTATTTCTTCCGATAATTGGCGACAATCTCTTCGCCCAGAGGAATGATTCCCGTCCCTGCATCCAGAATCACCAGGTGGTCGGGGGTGCTGATTTCAACGCAAGCGGTATTTCCCCCGTACTTGACCGTCCCTGGCCCGGGCACAGGATAACTTCCGCGAACACCCCAAAATCGAACTGTCATTTGGTGCTGTGACATAAAATCCTCACTTGCCGGCTGCCGGGCCTGTCTCAATTCGGCATGCCCCAACCGTCCATCACAGCGCTCGGGGTCGGTTCCATTTCTGCATGTGATGTCGGTGCTTCGGACTTGCCCAATTGAGCCATCCCAGTTCTTCCTGGATCAAAGCTGCGGTAACCGATTTAAAATGTTCAACCAGAATAAAATGTGCAATCCAAAAACGCGGTTTTTAAACCGAATCCGGAATAAAATAACAAAATTCAGTGCAAATCAAAAGCTGCTTATCCTCTTTAGGCGTAAATATAGCGGAAAAATTGACGTTATGCAGATGAATAAATTGTAATTTTCATCACCTGGCGCAAAAGCGACCAGATTGATAAAAATTCAAACAAAATTGGACTCATTTGGTCAAGAATGGCAAATGTTTGAAAAAATTGCAATGTTCGTGCCGAAAGTGAAATTTCAGGCGAACAATTCCACCATTCCTTCCGTCTCCATCGAGGCTGACCGGACATACTGCTGGATTCCGCTGGATACGCGATAATTGGAGGTAGATTCAGGAGCGCTCTCTGTGACTGGCGTGTTTTGCGGGGATAAGGAACCTTTTTCCGGACCGGCTGCCGATGCTTGCCCCCCGGAGGAAGGGGATTGGGAATCGCGAGCCATTTCCTGGCGGGCTTGTGCGGCCATCATGGCGGCTTTTGCGGCAATAGCGCGATCGGCAGAAGAAGGATTGCTGGGCGCCAAAGCCGCCCGCCGTACCGTCATGGCTTTTTGCAAAGTCGCTTGTGGATTACCCGGCACCTCACTCACATCGATAGGCACTTCGCCGCCGACCGCATACCGCTTGCCGTCCGGTCCCATTTTATACGTATAACGGGCACCTCCCATGGCATATCCCCCGGCGGCTGCAAGGTGTGCCTGTTCATGGGCGCGCACTTCACGATCGCGTTTTTTTAACTCCTCAACTTGCCGGCGTTCGTCTTCGCTCAGCGCCTTGCCCCCATCATTCCGCGCGTTTGGACGCGTGGGTTGTACTTGCTGTCCGGAATCGACCGAAGTCTCCTCAGCGGGTCCAGGGGAAGCCGCAAGCTCCCGAATATCCTGCGATTTCGGATTGCCGGCAGCACGTTGACTTGACGTTCCGGAGGAAGGCCCTGCTGTCCAAATCGGCGGCCAATAAGTGTCAGACGTTCTGGCGATCATATTTGCTTTTTGTTCCTGGATCTCGGTAACTTTAAGGCTATCGATTTCATCGGCTGTTTTTTTGAAAGTATTAAGGCGGCAAGATATCGGAACCAGCTTGAGCTGATAATATCTTTGTTGAGGCTACGGAAGTTCGACGCCGGTATGATTATCCCCTGTCTTTCGTTGCCGTCAGTACGGACAGGCCATGAAGATCAACGCATGTGTTCGAGGTATTTTTGAAACAATTCGCGGTCGATGCAATTGGAATCCAGCTCTTTGGCGGATACGATGCGATTTTCCTGCAAGTTGATGTGCAGCCTCACCCGGTGTTCTCCAACCGTTTCCACCAAAACGGCCGCTCCGTTGGGAACAAAAGATTCAACCAGCAAATGATCGGGATCCAGTGAAAAATGATTGGCGACTTTTCGAATTTCATTTTCAAGGATCATGAGGCGGGGATCGGCAAATTTCATGATGACCCCTTCCAATTGGTTGGCAATGGATGGTTTTAAATCGGTGAGACCCAATCCATGACTGCATATGCAGCAATTAAACATTGTTTTAATTTATTAATAAATAGAAATGAATGCAACAACAGAATGTAACGCACTCTTTTCTGCTACAGTAGCCCAAGCATCCCTTATTTATGAGCAGTAGCGCAAGCATCCCTGCTTGCGTTGCGGCTAAAGGCCAGAAAATAAATGCAGACCGTGCCATTGAAAAGCATACACAAGCTGGAAGCATGTGCTACTGTAGCGCAAGCATCCTTGCTTGCGTTGCAGCCAAAAGCCACAAAAAATGCAGACCGCGCCATTATAAAGCACACACAAGCTGGAAGCTTGTGCTACAAAAAGCCCGGGCTACCCCACAACATACAGCGATTACAGTTTCGTCACGGAAATCAAGCAATTTTATTTTGCGTTTTTACCCGATGTTTTTTAGCTTCCACTTTCCACGCTTACCACATGGGTCCAGGAAGCTGTCTTCGGTTCTCTAAAGGACATCAATTTAAAGCAGGAGCATCCGTGGCAAAACATCTTCTGCCCTACCCAATTGTCTCCATCCATGATTTCCCGGTAGTCACCCTCGAAGAAATGCGCGAAGTGGACCGCATCATGATCGAGGAAGTTGGCATCAGCCTCGACCAGATGATGGAAAACGCCGGTGTGCGGCTGGCCCAATTTGCCCGGGACCTGAGCGGGCCGGAAAGTACCGTGGCCGTGCTCATCGGCAAAGGCAACAACGGCGGCGGCGGCCTGGTGGCGGCGCGCCATTTGCATAACTGGGGACACCACGTAAAAATCATTCTCGCCACCCCCGGACATTTTTTCAAAGAAGCGGCCATGCACCAGTTGCGCATCGTGAACAACATGCAAATCCCCATGTTATACGGCTGGGATGAAAATATCCGGCCGGAACTGGTGACCTATCTGCAAAAATGCGATGTCATCCTGGATGCCCTGCTCGGCTATAGCCTGGTCGGCCGGCCGCAGGATATTTATGCCGACCTGATCTCCATGGCTAACCAAACAGACCTCCCTATTGTGTCTCTGGATATTCCTTCCGGCTTGAATCCCACCACCGGAAAATGCTTTAAGCCGTGCATTCATGCCCTTGCCACACTCACCCTGGCAGCACCCAAAACCGGGCTTACCAAAGGTCAGGCGGCTGAAGCCACCAAACATGTGTTCGTGGCCGATATCAGTGTGCCAAACATTGTCTGGAAAGAGTTGGGCTATGACGTCAAACATCTGTTTCGGGCCGGACCGATTTTACAGCTCCACATCTGAATGGCCAACCCGCTTTGTTTTTCGGTGCATTTTCATTGCAATCACCACCCTGGATTCGTAACTTGATTCCCGCCCGAGTCGGCGGCCCCAAAAACGAGTTTACATCGCTCGTATCCGGGCGTATTCCTCAAAAGTATCATGATAGCATTTCTATTTAATCCATCCTGCGACAGGAAACGTTTAAATTTCACTGGATTGCGATGCTCGCTGAAACCCCGTCTTTGATGCTCCAAACCGATCCTGATCTGACAGAGCGCTTGCGCCATGAGCTTGACTTGTGGCAGCACGGCGCCACAACGATCGCCGGGCTGGATGAAGTCGGCCGCGGACCGCTCGCCGGACCGGTGGTGGCGGCGGCGGTGATTTTCAAACCTACCACCCCCTCGCCCCCTTCCGGGGTGCGCATCGATGATTCCAAATCGCTCAGCGAACACCAGCGCCGGGCCGCGGACGCATGGATACGCCGGCACGCCGCCGCCTGGGCTATCGGTCGCGTCGAACCCAACATCATCGATGACATCAACATCCGACAGGCGGCCTTTCTGGCTATGCGCCGGGCTCTGGAACAGTTGTCCATCCAGCCGGATTACCTGCTCGTTGATGGATTCGAACTGCCGGACGTGTCTATTCCGCAAATGGCCCTGGTCAAGGGCGACCGCCAATCACTGAGTATCGCGGCGGCGTCCATTCTGGCCAAAGTCGAGCGTGACCGTTTGATGCAGGATTATCACCGCCAGTTTCCGCAGTATCGTTTTGATCAAAACAAGGGTTATCCGACCCGGGCCCATATCGAAGCCATCCGCCGGTGGGGATTTTGCCCGATCCACCGCCGTTCATTCCGCCCCAAACAGCTCATCGAAGAGGGCTTTTTCGATGACGAGCCAGCATAAATCCCTCGGCCGTTGGGGAGAAGACCAGGCGGCGCGCTATCTCGAGCAACAGGGCTTCCATATTCGCGAACGCAATTTTCGGTTTGCCCGCGGCGAAATCGATATCATTGCCGAAAAGGACGGCGTGCTGGTGTTTGTCGAAGTCAAAACCGCCGCGCAATCCCACCTGGGCGATCCCGTGACCTGGGTGGACGAACGCAAACAGCGCCAGCTTGCCACCGTGGCCGCCCGCTATTTGCAATTGCATGAGATTCACGATATGGATTGCCGCTTCGATGTCATCGGCGTGATCCGGCGCGGCGAACACCCCCACATCCAGCATATTGAAAATGCTTTTTGGTTAGAATAAGTCCACAGCCATCCGCCCGTACTTCGTACACGCCGACAGAAGCTGCTCTAAAGCTGAATGGCTGCCAATAAATGGCGTTTCTCACTCAATCTCCGGGAAAACGAAGGACAGGCGCCGCTAAAGGATAAAGTCCAGCCTTCATGATACCGACGACTGTAATTCCCGCCTGACCTTCGGCTGGTCCTTTCGGCGAGAGAGCCAGTTATCAGAATACCAATATCCATCAGAAAGGCGAAACTATTCCGTATTTTGCTCCCCATTCCGTAATAGAATGAAAAAATTTTCAGATATCCGCGAAAGGCAATCCACGCTTTTTTATCTTGACCGCATACAAACCTTCCTATAAATTAGTAACAACCGGAAAATCAGGGGAATTCAGAGACCATTTCTCCACGACAACGATACATGAGCGCCCCACGTTGCATCTAATTTCGATTGCGGTCCTGCCTGAGTTCCGCTCTCTCCGGTTGCAGGGTCCCTATCCCGGTGGTCCCCTCAATCAAAAACAACAGCCACGTTTTTCGGCACACATAGCGGACCATCATATCGGCAAGCTCAGGAGAGCAGGCCGATGGCGGTTCGGTGTCTGCCGATTGGTGGCGATTCCGCATTCCAAGCCCGAAAGGAGTAAGCTATGGCACACCGTTTACTCTTTATCGCCGTGATACTTGCCCTTGTGCCGGTTCTGGTTTTCGGCCAGGGCCAACAATACATTCTGAAGGGGAAAGTCGCTTCAGAGGACGGAACGCCGCTATTTGAAGCACAAATTACCGTATTTGATCCGGAAAACAAGGGCACCATCCTGGCACAAACGTACACCGATTCCGGCGGGGTTTACGATCTGCAATTCACCGGCGATTTCACGACCGGTCTCGAAGCCCCTCCGCTGCCGCTGGGATTTGCCCTGGGACGCGCTTATCCCAATCCGGCTGAAGGCCCAAACGCCCACATTCGCATTCCCTACAGCCAGCCGGAACACCTGAAAACCGCGCCCGAACTGCAGCTCTTTGATGTGCTCGGCAGGCGGGTCAACATCCACAAACCGCTATCCGCCGGCACCTAC
>WFVT01000222.1 GCA_015491485.1 Candidatus Zhuqueibacterota bacterium | reverse complement strand
TCTTATTTCTGGTTTAAAATTTGCTAAAATTCTTTAACAAATGGACGGCCCAGAAAAAAGCCATTCCAAGGTTATACACGGAGGTTTGAAAATGGAAAAAGAAACCGCCACCCGCGCCAGCCGATCGAACGCTTCCATTCTGGAACAGTTCCGTTCTTTGCAGGATGAAAAGCATTATCAGGAACTGAATTGGGAAGGAACGTTCGAAGACTATTTGAATATCGTCAAGCAGAATCCAAAGGTTACCCGCACCGCTTTCGAACGAATCCACGATATGATCCTGTCTCACGGCACCGAAGAATACCAGGAATTCCGCGAAACGATCATCCATTATAAATTTTTCGATGACCCCATTGACAATGGCAAGGATGCCATTTTCGGTCTGGACCGACAACTGATGAAGATCGTCAATCTGTTTAAATCGGCGGCCAAAAAATACGGAACGGAAAAGCGGGTTTTCCTGCTTCACGGACCCGTCGGTTCGGCCAAAAGTACCATTGTGCGTCTGCTGAAAAAAGGGTTGGAGGCGTATTCCAAAACGCCGGAGGGTGCTCTTTATACCTATAGTTGGAAAATCGAAGACAATGGTAAGACTGAATGGGTTCCCTGCCCGATGCATGAAGAACCGTTGCACCTGGTCCCCGAAGAGTTCCGCCCGCAAATTGAAGCGTTTCTGAACGAAAATAGCAACAGCGATTATCAGGTGGAAATCACAGGGGAGCTGTGTCCGTTTTGCCGTCAAACCTTCCGTGAGCTGGCGAAAAAATACAAAGGCGATTGGACGCGGGTGGTCCGGGATGTAAAAGTCCATCGGCTGATTTTGTCTGAAAAGGATCGTGTGGGCATTGGCACGTTTCAGCCCAAGGATGAAAAGAATCAGGATTCCACCGAACTCACCGGCGATATCAACTACCGTAAGATTGCCATTTACGGCTCGGATTCCGATCCGCGCGCGTTTAATTTCGATGGCGAATTCAACATTGCCAACCGCGGCTTGATTGAATTCATCGAGGTGCTGAAACTGGATGTGGCGTTCCTCTACGATCTTCTGAGTGCGTCGCAGGAACATAAAATCAAACCCAAGAAATTCGCACAAACCGACATCGACGAGGTGATCATCGGGCACACCAACGAGCCGGAATACCGGAAGCTTCAGTCCAACGAGTTTATGGAGGCGCTGCGTGACCGAACGGTGAAAATTGATATTCCTTATATTACTCGACTGCGGGATGAAATCCGTATCTATGAACGCGATTTCAATCAGCGCCGCATCCGCGGAAAGCATATCGCACCGCACACCATCGAAATGGCGGCCATGTGGGCGATTTTAACACGCCTCGAGGAGCCGAAAAAGGCCCAGCTCACCCTGTTGCAGAAGCTCAAGCTGTATAACGGAAAAACGCTTCCCGGCTTTACCGAGGATAACATCAAAGAGCTGATGAACGAAGCCGAGCGGGAAGGCATGGACGGCATCTCGCCGCGTTATATTCAGGATAAAATCTCCAATGCGCTGGTCAGCGACGATTGCGTCGGCTGTGTGAATCCGTTCATGGTGCTGCGTGAACTCGAGGAAGGCTTGAAACACCATTCGCTTATTAATAATGAAGAACAACGCAAGCGCTACCGCGAGTTGCTGGCGGTCGTTAAAGAAGAATACGAGGATATCGTGAAAAACGAGGTGCAGCGCGCCATCGCGGCGGATGAAGAAGCGCTGAAACGGTTGTGCGCCAATTATATCGATAACGTGAAGGCGTACACCCAAAAGCAGAAAGTCAAAAACCCCTATACCGGCGCCGATGAGGAGCCGGATGAACGGCTGATGCGGTCCATTGAATCCAAGATCGACATCCCGGAAAGCCGCAAAGATGATTTCCGTCGCGAAATCATGAACTACATTGGTGCCCTGGCCCTGGAAGGCAAGACCTTCGATTACCGCTCGAACGAGCGGTTGCAAAAGGCGCTGGAACTCAAACTGTTTGAAGATCAGAAGGATACCATCAAGTTGACCACGCTGATCGCCAGTGTGGTGGACAAAGAAACGCAGGAAAAGATCGATGTGGTCAAGTCGAGGATGATCAAGTACTACGGTTACTGCGACATCTGCGCAACGGACGTGCTGAATTATGTGGCCAGTATCTTTGCGCGCGGCGATGCGAAAGAGCCGAACTAATGACGTCCGATCATAAAACCTGCAAACCTTTGAGGTATCCATGGCCAGTCGCATAGAAAAAGACCATGCCCGGTTCCGCAACATCGTTCGAGGCCGGATCAAGCGGAATTTGAAAAAATACATCAGCCGGGGGGAGCTGATCGGCAAAAAAGGCAAGGATCTCATATCCATTCCCGTGCCGCACATCAATATTCCGCGCTTCCGGCATGATCCGCAACAAATGGGCGGTGTGGGGCAGGGCGAAGGCGATGTCGGCACCCCCATCGGTGCCGGCGACGGGACGGAACCGGGCGGTGCAGGCTCCGGTGAAGGGCAGCACATTCTGGAAGTGGATGTGCCTCTGGAAGAACTGGCTCAGATGCTGGCCGAAGAGCTTGAGCTGCCGAACATCGAACCCAAAGGGAAAAAGAACGTTGTCTCGGAAAAAGACCGTTACACCGGTATTGCGTCCACGGGCCCGGATTCATTGCTGCATTTCAAACGCACTTACAAACAGGCACTGCGGCGGCAGATTATCGCCAACAATTATGATCCCAAAAATCCGATGGTGATTCCGATCCGGGAAGACCGCCGCTACCGCACCTGGAAAACCAAATTCGAGCCTGAAGCCAATGCCGTGATTATTTATATGATGGATGTCTCGGGTTCGATGGGAGACGAGCAAAAGGAAATTGTGCGTATTGAATCGTTTTGGATCGACACCTGGCTGCAATATCAATATAAAAGCATCGAAACCCGCTATATCATCCATGATGCAGTGGCGCAAGAAGTGGACCGGGAAACGTTTTATCATACCCGAGAAAGCGGCGGCACGGTGATTTCTTCCGCCTACCGGCTGGCGGCGGAAATTGTAGAGCGGGATTATCCCGTGGCCGATTGGAATATTTACTTTTTCCACTTTTCCGACGGCGACAACTGGGGAGAAGTGGATACGGAAGAGTGCATGAACTTGCTTGAAGAGAAGT
>WFVT01000221.1 GCA_015491485.1 Candidatus Zhuqueibacterota bacterium | reverse complement strand
AAACTATACACATTATAACATATTGTTTTTGCTTCAAATTGAAATGCCGTTCATTTAGAGTTAGTGGAAATTTCAATTTACATCCTAAGTTCTTTTTTAAGCATTTGATGAAATTTTAAGCAAATTTTATAAAAATCTACTTGATTCCATATTTTTGCAGCCGATAATATAAGGTTGGAGGCGACAATCGAAGCAACTTTGCCGCTTTAGTCTTATTATATTTTGCCAGTTCCAAAGCCTGCTTAATAAAATTTTTTTCCACCTCCTCAAGATCAATGCCTTCTTCGGGAAGTTCGAACTGCACTTTGGCTTTTCTTTCCTGACGCGGTTGTTCAATAAAATAGAGGTGTTCCTTTTTAATTTGCGTCCCTTTTCCAAACAAAATAATACGCTCCATGGTATTTCTGAGCTCGCGAACATTGCCTTTCCATGGCTGTTGCAATAAAATTGCCTTTGCCTCGGGGCTGATGGACTTAAACTTCTTGCCAAATTTAATGTTATAAAATTCCATAAAATGATGGGCAAGGCTAATGATGTCTTCCGGGCGCTTTCTTAAAGGCGGGATGTGGATGGTGTAAACATTCAAGCGGAAATAAAGGTCCTCTCTAAAACGGCCGGCCTCCACATCTTTTTTTAAATCTCGATTGGTTGCAGCTATGATCCGTACATCGACTCGAACCAGATCGTTGCTTCCCAGTGGATAAAAACTCTTTTCCTCTAACACCCTCAGCAATTTTGCCTGGATATCCAGAGGAATTTCCCCGACCTCATCCAATAAAATCGTGCCGTGGTGCGCCAGTTGAAATTTGCCAATCTGGTCCTTATCCGCCCCGGTAAAAGCTCCTCGCTTATGGCCGAATAATTCGGATTCAAACAATTCTTTTGGGATGGCACCACAATTGATCGCAATGAACGGCCCTGCGGCTCTCGGACTCACCGCATGAATTGCCCGAGCAATAACTTCCTTGCCGGTTCCGGTTTCCCCCTGAATCAAAACGGTAGCATCTGTTTCCCCCAAGATTTTAAGCTCGGCCTTGAGCTTACGCATGGCTTCACTGGAACCGACCAGCTTGATCTCTTGATTTTCCAGTAGTTGCAATCGCTTACGACGTTCCAGTTCCTTACGAATTTCTACAGACTCCAGGGCTCGATCAATTGTCAAAAGCAGTTCTTCAGCATCGACAGGCTTGGTCAGGTAATCAAACGCACCGATTTTGATACATTCAACCACCTTTGGAATGCGATCCATCGCCGTTAGCATGATAGCCGGCATTTCAGGATATTCGCTCTTCACCTGGCGCAAAAATTCAATTCCACTCAATCCCGGTAGTGTTATGTCAATAATCAATAAGTCGGGCAGACTTTGCTTCATCATTTCTAAAGCTTGTTCGGCGCTATCCGCTTCGGCCACGCTGTATTTTTCAACTAAAAAATTAAGAATGGCTTTGCGAAAAAGTCGGTCATCCTCCACAATTAAGATGGTTTGTTTGAAATTGTTTTTCATGCCTCCCCCGATTCCATTAATTTAAACCTGAGTATAAAGGTCGTGCCCTGCCCCACTCGGCTTTGGACCTGAATATCCGCCTGATGCAAATCCAATATGCGTCTGACAATGGCAAGCCCTATTCCCACTCCATCGGATTTCGTTGTAAAAAATGGACGATAGATTTTGGATAAAACTTCAGGTGGCATGCCACGACCGGTATCATGGATTGAGACCCAAATCGAATTGTTCTTATTTTCTGTTTCGATTCGGATCACTCCCTTTCCTTCGATCGCTTCACAGGCATTCGAAATTAAGTTCGCGAAGACTCTATCCAACATATTGGGGTCCCCCAGTATGGAGCTGTGTTTCGCTTTAAAATGGGTTTCAATCGGTATCGCCGTTTCTTCGATTTCATTTCGGAAAGCCGTCACCCGGCTTTGAATAATTTCATGCAAACAAAGTAGCTGAAAGTCAGGCGATTTGGGGCGGGTGAAATCAAGTATGCTCTGAATCACTTTTTCAATCCTGTAGATCCCCATCTCAATGTCTTTAAATGCCTTTTTATATTCATCCGGGATCGACATTCTCTGAAAAAGATACTGTAAGTTCAGGCGAATAGAACCAAGAGGATTCCGAATCTCATGAGCAATGATCGTAGAAATTTGCCCCAAAGATGCAAGGCGTTCTTTTTGCTCAGATGAAATTTCTGAATCACTTAATAAATGTGAAGGCGTCATAAAAAAGATGCGATACAGCGTCATATCAGTCCAATAGGGCGTCACCAGTACATCAAAATGTGATGGCGGATTCGTTTTCAAAGCCGTCGCTTTGGCCCGCGCCGGTAGCTGCTTCGTTTCCAACAAGGTGTTAAAATCCGGTTGAAATTTAATGTTGGTATTCAGCCAATCGGCCTCTAACGTGAAATGAGCAACGTCATTTTCTTTGATGCCCATAAGCTGTTTGAAAGCACTATTCACAAAATAAATCGAATGGTTCTCCGCCATCAAAATTGGAATTTCCGACTCATTTAATGTTTCCAACCAGTGCTGATGGGTTAAATCATGAACGGTTGCTTGATAGCGCATTTCGGCACCTCGAAGCTGCAATTGGGCGATGGTGTCTGTGGCCTGTAGTAACGGCTTTATGAGCTGAGAGGAATACGAATCGGTTGCTTTTATTTCACTGCAGAGGGAATCGATGGGCGAAATGTTGAGAAACCATAACAAATAAAAGTCATCACGGGCTGTTAAATAGGGCAATCGGGCAGCGAAAAGATAACACGCGGTATTCCCCTTGCAGGTTTTTCCACGGGTGATCAGAACCTTTCCCTGAAAAATCCCCCCTGCCTTTAAAGATGACCAGACTTTTAATCCTTCAAAAGGGTTTGCGAAGAGCTTGGCGAAATCCAATCCTATAAGCTAGGAAGCAGCCATTCCCAAAAAGTCGCCGGCGAGGTAATCGGTCTCTACAATTTTTCGATTGTGCTGTATAACTATCCAGCACAGATGAATTTGGGAAAGCTGCTTAAAAGAACGAGTCAGGCTCTTATTAAATTTAGAAAATAAACCTCCTTTTTGCGGAATGAGCAATAAGACGATCACAGGGTGATGGGAATCTACCGCAAATACTCGAAAAGCGGCGTGGAACCACAGCGTTCGCGTGGATTTTTTCCTCAAGCTCAGATAACGCGTCTTTTCCGGGTGAGTGATGCACCGCCGGATCGTCTCAAAAATGGTGGTTTTCGTGGCCGGCTCAAAAAAATCGTTAAGGTATATTGGATCCGATGGAATCGGCGGTTTATCTAAGATTGCCAAAAATTGTGTATTGCCGTTCACAATCCGACCTGAAACATCTATCAGGCCGGCAGCCACCGGCATTGTTTCCAGAGGAAACCCAGAAACCTCGCCTTCGAATAGGGCTTTTTTAACAGACCAATGCTTTAAATAAAGATTGGACAGTTCATTGTTTTTAAGATGAGCCAAAATATCCCCCGAAATAAACTAATGTATTGACGGATTCAACTCATCCTGAAAACCGGAAGCGTCCTGTTCTCGTGTGAAACTACTGGGAGAATAGGAATTCGGAAAATTGCCCGTCTATATCTGTCAGAGCAGGTACTCTCTGGTTTGAAAAGGCTGTGGTCGGAGGTTCCATCCCCCTGCTATATTCTCGATCCCGCCAAAACGCTCGTTGGCAGGCCAGCAGTCTACTCCTGACATCACAATCGGAAGAACATATTTTGGCGCCCCTACCAGGACTCGAACCTGGGACACACGGTTTAGGAAACCGCTGCTCTATCCATACTGAGCTATAGGGGCATTACCAAATTGCAAATATAAACGTCGGATTGCATCAAAGCAAGCGATTTATGCACCAGCCGTTAGGCTTATTCCTCCGAATATTGAATGATCGATTCAACGCGATAATTTTTTAAATTTTCCCGCCCTTTTAAAAATGCCAGTTCAATCAAAAATAAAAGACCAACAATCTTGCCACCCAGCCGTTCAACCAGGCGAGCTGTAGCCGCAGCCGTTCCGCCGGTTGCCAGAAGGTCATCTACAATGAGTACCGCCTGACCGGGCTGAATCGCATCCTTATGAATTTCCAGTTGATCAGTGCCGTATTCCAGCTCATAAGCCTCGCTTTCGACCTCCGCCGGCAGTTTTCCGGGTTTCCGAGCCGGCACAAATCCGGCCCTGTAGCGCTCAGCCAACGCGCCTCCGAAAATAAAGCCTCGAGATTCAATTCCCACAATGACATCAACCGGCTCCTGGAAGCGCTCTTGCATGGCGTCCAGGCTGAGACGAAACGCCTCGGGATCTTTTAGCAATGTGGTAATATCTTTGAATTGAATCCCTTTCTGAGGGAAATCCGGAACGGTGCGAATATACTGAGCAAGATCGTGCAATGCATGTCCTCCCGATTAATAGGTAATATCGAATTGATCGTACTCCGGTTCATCCAGTTTTTCTTCCACGCGAACGCTTTTGACGGTTGCAAACCGTGGCCCAATGCGCAACTGCTTGACAAATTCTCGCAAGGCGGATTCGTTTCCCTGGGCCATGATTTCGACGCGACCATCCGGCAAATTACGAACCCACCCTTTGATATTCAACCTCAGCGCCGTTTTGTAAGCAAAATAACGGAATCCAACCCCCTGCACGATTCCAGATACCAATATGTGCAGTGTCTTCATCTTCCCTGACTCTGTTTCATCGCCAGTTCGACCGCGTGCTTCGCGGACTGAGCCTTCGCTATTTCCGGGGCGACGTCCCAAGTTTCAAGACCGATCACCGGCTTGCCGAAACGCAGTGCAAAAGCAATCTCGCTGAGGGTGCCAAACTCGCCATCCACCGCAATCAAAGCATCGGCTGTACGCGCGATAATCACATTTCGGGCTTCACTCATCCCGGTGACGATCGGAATATCCACCCAGGCATTGGCTTCGCGCGATGAAAATCCCGGTAGAATGCCCAGCACCAGCCCACCGGCTTCTTTCGCACCGCGCGAAGCCGCTTCCATGACGCCGCCCAGTCCACCGGTGATCAGAATCGCATCACGCAAGGCGATTTCGCGCCCCACTTCATAAGCCATATCATAGAAATGCTGCTGCACGGTTCCACCGCCAATCACTCCGATAATGATCTTGCGACCGGCCATCATCATCCTCACGGATACAAGCGATGCATGAGGCGCGGAAATGGAATGGTCTCTCGCACATGGTGTAAGCCACAAATCCAGGCGACTGTTCGCTCAATGCCAAGCCCAAATCCGGAATGCGGCACCGAACCGTACCGCCGCAGATCGAGGTACCATTCAAATGCCGATTGCGGCAAACCATGATGTTCAATCTTCTGAACGAGCGTGTCGTAATCGTCTTCGCGTTGCCCTCCGCCGATAATTTCACCATAACCTTCCGGAGCCAGCATATCCACACACAAAGCCCGTTCGGGGTCCTCCGGGTCGTTCTTCATGTAAAATGCTTTCACCGCTGCCGGGTAGCGATGCACCATGACGGGACGATCAAATTGGTTGGAAATGATGGTTTCATCGCCACCACCAAAATCATCGCCGTAAACGAATTCCGATCCAGCCTCTTTCAGGATTTTTGCAGCTTCATCATAATGAATTCGCGGAAACGGGGTTTTGATAAGCTCTAACTTCTGGGTATCCCGCTCAAGAATTTTCAACTGTTCCTGATGCTTATCCAAAACCCGCTCGACGATGTAAGCAACAAGATTTTCCGCCAGCTCCATTGCGCCATCGAGATCCATGTAGGCTACTTCGGGTTCAACCATCCAGAATTCGGTCAGGTGACGGCGGGTTTTCGATTTTTCCGCCCGGAAGGTGGGCCCGAAACAATATACCTTGCCGAACGCCATAGCGGCCGCTTCCATATAAAGTTGGCCGCTCTGGGTTAAATAGGCTTTGGTATCGAAATAATCGGTCTCAAACAGGGTGGTCGTCCCTTCACACGCGGCGGGGGTGAAAATGGGGGCATCGATAAGCACAAATTTTTGCTGATCAAAAAAATCGCGGATGGATTGAATAATCGTATGCCGGATGCGCAAAATGGCATTCTGCTTGCGCGAACGCAGCCACAGGTGGCGGTGATCCATTAAAAAGGTGGTACCGTGTTCTTTCGGAGTAATGGGATAGTCCTTCGCCAGGTGGACAATCTGCAAATCGTCGGCGAGAATTTCGTAGCCGCCCGGCGCCCGCTGATCAGCGCGAACCTGCCCGCTGACAACAATGGAGGATTCCTGAGTGACTTCTTCGGCACGCTGGAAAATTTCCTCTCCCACGTCCGCGACGCTCATCACACACTGGATAATGCCGGTGCCGTCGCGCAGCAGCAAAAAAGCCAGCTTGCCTTTCAGCCGTTTGTTGTATAGCCAGCCGTACAAAGTAACTTTCTGGCCCTCGTATTTCGCAATGTCCTCGATATAAATTTTGTCCCGATTGATGTAGTTCGAAAGCATAGTCGTTCCCGTCCTTTTCGGTTGATGTTCAGTCTATCACGCCACGTTTTCTTTTTATTTCGCCAGCAATACAGGCACCCGCGACTTTCGCATGACCGATTCGGTGGTGCTTCCCAAAATGGCCTCTTTGATCCGCGAACCGCCGTAAGCCCCCATAATGATTAAATCCACGCCATTATCATGCGCAAATTCGCAGATCATTTGATGCGGCGTGCCTTTCACCTGTTTGCCCTCGACCTTTACATCGTAACTTGAAACGTATTTCACCCCTTCATCTAAAATTTGCTTTGCCTCTTCTTCCTTGTTGGAGACGGTTAGCACGATAACCGGCAATGCAAGTTTGTTGGCAAAATAACCGGCCAATCCAAGGGCCTTGTTTGCGGTCGGACTGCCATCATACGCGGCAAGAATTTTGGTAAAAGGTTTGAATTCTTTACTCACGATTAAAATGGGCTTGTTCACCTGCCGGCTGACGGCTTCCAGGGTGGCGCCAATCATCTTACTTTCCCACCGGGCAAACTCACCACGGGCGCCCATGATGATCAGGTCCACGGTACGCGCCTGTTCGCAAATCACATCGATCGGGGAGCCGCTGGCTTTTTCCAGTTCAAATGCAACGTTTTCCTGTTGCAAAATTTCGCGGCTTTTTTCCAATACCGCCTGGGCTTTTTCTTCATGCAATTTCCGGCTTTCTTCTAAATAAGCGCTGGAAGGAATCACCGGTACAAAGCCGTCCGCCCCCAGGGACATGGCCCATTCAAACGTACGCACGTCGATGACGGAGAGAACGCGCAGCCGCGCTTCCAAAGCCTTTGCCAGATGAATGCCGTTGCGCAGCACGGCTTCCGTGTAAATGGAGCCATCGACGGACAGGAGAATGGACTTGATCATAGCCTATCCCCAATTTTCTACTTTTGCTTCCCGCGTCATCAAGGCGGTAACGGCCTCCCGGGCCGATTTTTTTTCAAACAACACCTGATACACCTTTTCGGTAATGGGCATTTCAATCTGATATTTTTCCGCCAGCGCACAGGCCGATTTGGTCGTTCGAACGCCCTCGGCCACCATCACCATTTCATCCAGCACCTGCTGCAGGGTTTTTCCTTTGCCGATCTGCTCACCCACGAACCGGTTTCGACTGTACTTGCTCATACAGGTCACGATCAGATCGCCCATGCCACTCAGACCGGCAAACGTCAATTTTTCCGCGCCCATAGCCACTCCCAGCCGGGTAATCTCTGCCAAGCCCCGCGTGATAAGCGCCGCCTTGGTGTTATCGCCAAAGCCGACGCCATCGCAAATGCCTGCGGCCACGGCGATGACATTCTTCAGCGCGCCGCCCAACTCAACGCCAGTAACATCATGGTGGGAATAAACCCGAAATTGCGGATTCATAAACGCCTTCTGCACGATCTGAGCCGCACCCGGATCGCGAGCCGCCACCACCACAGCCGTCGGAATATCGCGAGCGACCTCCTCTGCGTGACTTGGTCCGCTCAATGCAACAAACTCCACATCCCGATCTCCCAGCACTTGGAGGGTGATTTCTTCCATTCGCATGAGCGTCTCATTCTCGATGCCCTTGGTGACGCTGACAATCAGCACCGATGAGCTATCCAGCACATCACTCACCTGCTGTGCCGCTTGACGAAAGGCGTGCGAGGGGACGGCAAACACCAGAAAATCCTTTTTCCTGACGGCTTTTTCCAAATCGTGGGTGATTTCCAGTTCTTCGGGAAGACGGATGCCGGGGAGATATTTGACATTATAACGATTGCGGCGCATCTCTTCCACATGCATGGCCTGCCGGCCATACAGCACCACTCGATGCCGATTTTTCAGCAGCGTCAGGGCCAGGGCGGTGCCCCAGCTCCCACTACCGATGATCCCTATAGCTGCCAAATTCTTACCCCGTCTTGATAGGATTTAATTTGCCACCACCCGGCCGATGGCCAGGACATTTTCACCCATCCCCTTCAGAGCAGAAATGACCTCCGATGCCCCCGATTCCTTTACCACCAGCACCAGCCCGATGCCGAGATTAAACACACGTCGCATTTCTTCTTCGTCGATGTTGCCCAGCCGCTGAAGCAGCGAGAAAATCGGCGGCCTTGTCCAGCCATCCCAATCGATTTGCAATTGAAGCCCGGCCGGTAAAATCCGCTGCGTGTTACCGGAAATGCCGCCGCCCGTTATGTGGGCGATGCCATGTAATGCCGGATGATCTTTGATGATCCGAACCGCAGGATAGTAAGAACGGTGCTCCGCAAGGAGGGCTTCACCGAGGGTGCATCCCAGTTCATCATAATGCTGGTGATAACTTGCATTTTGCGAAAGCTCAACTATCCGTCTCGCCAGCGTGTAACCATTGGTATGAAGCCCTGTGCTGGGAAGCCCCAAAAGAACGTCTCCTGCCTGAATACGTGAGCCATCAATAATTGCATCCCGTTCCACGACGCCCACCAGGGTTCCGGCAATATCGAATTCGCCGGGCTGATAGATATCCGGCATCTCTGCCGTTTCACCACCGATCAGGGCGCAGTGGTTTTCCTTGCAGGCTTCCACCAATCCCGTCGCCAATTCCAGTACGGCTTTGCCGTCCAATTTACCCAGCGCGAGATAATCCAGAAAATACAACGGCTCGGCGCCGCTGCACATCACGTCATTCACACAGTGATTGACCAGATCCCGCCCGATGCCCCGGTACTGCCCCAGCGCACAGGCAATCTTGATTTTCGTGCCGACGCCATCCACACTGGAAACCAACACCGGCTGTTTGTATTTTGAAAGATCGAGAGAAAAGAAAGCCCCAAAATGCCCGATACCGCCCAGCACTCCATCCCGGTGGGTCTGCTTGCTCAACTCCGCAATTTTCTTGACCGCCGCATCCGCCGCGTCGATGTCCACACCGGCAATTTTGTAATTAAGTTTCATGTTCTTTGATAAGTTTATGCAAATATTCTCTGGCGCGATACAAAAAATCCAATTGTTTTTGAGCCTGGTAATCGGGATAGGTCCACGGATTAAACACAAACCGTCCTTTTCGGAAGCGCAGTTGTACGTCTCCGTAAAGACCTTTTCCGATATGAATGCGATGATCGTAATTTTTGGTGGTCGTCAGAACCAATTTGGCCAGGGTTAAGTAACCGGGATCGATATTGACGGTACGGCGGCCTTCGCGGGAAAATTGTTGCTCCAGCTCGAGCGCCTGCAACTTCGTAGCCACCGCGTTTTCCACCGGATACAATCCCTGAAAAATTACAAATTGTTTCTCCAGCGGGGCGCCCATTTCCGGGGCATAATAATCGCTGTATGAAAACAGAAACGGCTCTGATTTATCCCAGACGGTGCCGAATGGCTGCAGAATTTGTTCATCGATCCACTGCCTCGGCTGATCCGCCCGATAGGCGATCGCCATAAACAACAGGGCCGATTCTGGTTTCTTTCGTAATCCCATCGTCCAGGGTAAGCTTGATGATTCGGAGTTTATAATATTGCCAATATCCCTTTAAAAATCAAGCGAAAAAGCTGCGCGAATCTGCGTTATTAAACTTGACTTTCAAATCAAATTACGTTATATTAGCTGCCGTGAATTTGCCGGGGTGGTGAAATTGGCAGACGCGCTGGACTCAAAATCCAGTGGGAGTTAATCCCGTGCGGGTTCGAGTCCCGCCCCCGGCACACAAAAAAAGCAGGTCGAAGCGACCTGCTTTTTTCTTTTTCCCACCTGTTTATGCCGTTTGACGTTATCCGATTCAATTGTACTTTCGGTGCAAACCGCCCCCGGCTGAAAACTCCGTCTCCACCCTTGCCGCTCTTAAAATAATTTCATTTTTCCTGCTGAAGCCGTTGCTTTTGCGGTGCCGCCCGCCCGGCCTTTCGCTGATTGAGCTTCGCCAGTTCCAGCATCAGCTTTTCGAATTCTTTATAATATTGATCCTCAGGCATGCTGTCTTTCCGCGCCTGCAAACGCTGCACTTTTTCAAGAATCTGCTTTTGCCGACGATCCAGCGCCAGCGTCCCCTGATCTGCTTCAGCCGGATCGGTCTGCTGAGCCTGTTCTATGAAGATCCGGCCCGCATACCGACCGTCTTCAGTAAACAAATCCGGTGTTTCCGTTCCCTTGCCATCTCCGTTACCATCCAGCAGCGGATGTTCGCCGCGCAACCGTCTTTGTTCTTCATACCACCGCACCAGTTGATCGCGGGCGAACACAAACGATTCCAGCACCGATAACCGGCCGTCCTTGTTCAAATCGGCATTCTCTTTTTGTGCAAGCGCCTGCAACCAAAATTCGGCAAAATGTGTTGCATTGCGTTCCAAACCACTGCGCGTAGCGGTGATGATGGTTCGGCCCGGCCCGGCCAACTTTTGCAAAAAACTGCCGCTTGCGCTGCTGGTGTTGATCACAACCACCTGCCGCGTGGGCAATGATTCGATCAGGTCCGCAAAATCGGCATCGCTCAAATCGGGCCCGGGCAAATTCAATTTACCGAAAGTACCGTCAAAGCTACCATGCCCGATGAGCACCAAAATGAAGCGATCCGTGGGAGTCAACCGCGAACGCAAATTTTGGAACAGCAACCGGATGTTATCCGCGCGGCTCATTCGATTCCCCTCTGCGGCTTCGTGCAACAAGATAACATCGTGGGCCGCATAACCGTATTCGTTGATGAGCAGCTCTCGTAGGGTGGTAGCCTGTTCCAAAAATTGCTCCTGATATTCTTGCAATCCCCCTTGGCCGGCAATGATGACCACCACATTTTTCGCTTCCAGCGGAACGACAAACAGTAGCACAGCCAGTGCCGCACTTTGCCAGATGGTTTTATTTCTGTTCATGACAATCCTTTTGCGCGACGCACATACCATTCTACAGCCAATAGTAAAAGAATCGCCAGATAAACCGCCGGAACATCCCAGATATCGCGTTCCACGACTTTGGAATACGAGGAAGGACTGACGGTTAACTGGTCTGCCAAATCGTCTGCGGCATCAATATGCCTATATTTCCCGCCGGTCATCTCCGCCATGCGCCGCAATAATGGCTCATGCAAATCCGGACGGGCATATTCGCGATCTTCGTTCTCCACCAGAAAGGCCGTACCGGCGCTGCCGAGATATTTGCCGGTTTCATCGTGCGCCAGCACCTCCACCTCGTACAGGCCTTCGCGTTCCGGACGGAATTGCGCCCGATACTGTCCCGGCTTGCTGACATCGGGCACCACATCCAGGCTGTGGATCCGTCCCGCCGGTGGATCCCCATCCTGCGCCGGCGCGGTGATGGCATTCCATTCCAACGGCATGGTGAATTCCAACGAGACCTGGGCTTTGGGGACGGGTTCAAAACTGCTATCCAGCACCGAGATGTGAAAATCCACCGTTTCACCGGGACGGAAAGTGTCTTTATCCAGGGTCACCTCCACCGGGGATGGCGCACTTAACGCCAGCCAGCGCGTAATCTGACGCCAGAATTTTTCATGCCGCATATCATCTGAAGGGAGTCGCATTTGCCAGCGCCAGGTGGTCGAAGTGGCGAGCACCATCGTCCGTCCCCGGCCGTATCGCTGTTGCGCCATGATCACCTTCGGCCGATCGGGCTGACTCAGTGGATGGACAGCCAGCACGGTGGCGCCGGGTTTGGGACGGCCCAATGCGTTATAGCTGCGCAAATCCGGCATGCTCTCCCATAACAGCCGGTTTTCTTCCGGGTCCAATGCCAATTGGAGCATCGGCGAACGCAGCCCTTCCGGAGTGAGTTTGAGCTGAAACGGCGAATAGCGGAGGTGAGAATCAGCGGCATCAAGTTCTTGACTGGAAATCAGCTCCACCGGCAACAGCTCCGTAAGGCTGGTTTTGTCCCAACCGCCGTTGGTAAACGCCCTGGGACCGCCCAGCATCAAGAGGCCGCCACCCCGTTTGGAAACAAAATCTTTGATCAGCCGGAGTTGCTTCTCGGTGAAAAAAGAAGCTTCAATGCTGCCGATGATCAGGGCTTTATACTCAAAAAGGTCGCTTGCGGTGGAGGGAAATCCATCGGCCAGTTCCTTTGGATGAGCGATACCCTGTCGGTAAAATTTGTCCGGGCCGGTTCGCACCATCGAAACCAGTTGAATGGTGTTATCCAAATCGAGCGCCCGTTTGATAAATTTAAATTCCGATGGATGGAGGGATTCAATGTAAAGAATCCTCGCGACCCGCTCTTCATTTTTAACCAGAAAAGAACGGGCATTGTTGGTGGTGATCAGCTCATCCTTCAGCGGTACCACGGCAGCCACATATTTCAGAAAGCCTTTGCGAGTCGGCTTGAAGCTAAAATTTACTTTGGTATATTTTTGACTTAATGTCACTTCCTTGGTTTTCATCACCCGGTCATCTTCCAATAGCTGAAGGGTCACCCGCCGTCCGTCGGGCTGTTTGGCCACGATGAGCGCGCTCATTTCCACGAAATCATCTTCCACCACCGACTTTTTCACGGAAATTTTTGTCAGTTGCACATCCTGTCGGATTTCAGAGCCGACGCCGACGGGGAATACCGGAATACCGGCATTTTGCAACGTGGCGCTTGCCTGCAGTGGATCGGAAATGACTCCATCGTTGGTGTCAAAACCGGATCGCGGTGCATGAGCGCCATCGGTCACCAAAATCACTGCGGAGATCGGGTGAATTTGTGCCTGTTTGCGCGCAAATTCCAGGGCTCTGGCAATATCGGTCATCTCCCCCCGGGCGGTCAAATCAGCCACATTGTTCAAAGCGCGCACCTCCCCGCTGAACCGGTAACTGAGCACCTGGAAATTTCGGTTGAGCTTGCTCCAGAGGCCATTTTCTTCCTGAATCCCCAGCCACTGTTTTACTTTTTCAACTCTGGAATTGCCATCGGTTTCATCACGGATACTCATGCTCCGCGAATCATCGACAAGCAGCAGGACGGCACTCTTTTTCGGAACCACCGTAGTGACGCTGACATACGGTTCGAGAAGGACGCCAAGCAGCAGCAACATCGCCAAGAATTTCGTTCCGAGAAGCAACCGCTTCACCGCCGGAGAAACCGGTGAGGCGGGCTTACGGTAGAGCCATACCGTCACAAGGAACAGGCCTGCGGCAACCGCCAACAGCCAGCCGGCAGCGACTTCCTGTCGAAAAGCCCATGCGCCTTCCCGATAGACCACGGGACTGAATTTAAATAAAAACTCGAACATGTCGATTGGAGGTTTCATTTCCACCTAATTCTGCCGCTCTTTTGACAGCGAACGGTAATATGCTTCAATATATTCACGATATTTTGGCGGCAAGTCTTCGTCGAGAACCGTTCGAAATGTTTCCTGATTTTTCATAAGCTGCAATTGCATGGCCAGCTCTGCTTCCAGACGCCGCAGAGGATCGATGATCTGATTCTGAATCGCCTGCATCCGGTTTGGATTGCTGCCCCGGAATGTGCGTACGATGCCCCGAATCTGATCGCCCAACTGCCGGGCACGCCGGCTTAAGCTCGTATCCACCTGGCTGATTTGATTTTGCACATCTTGCAATTGCTGCTGCGCCTGCCATAATAAATCCCGCCATTCACGCATTTTCTGTTCGGTCAACCGCTCGCCTCCTGTTGGCGGATGGCCCGGCTGTGAGCTGCCCTGCTGCTGTCCGGCGCGTCCGGCCTGCTGCTCCGGCTGCTGAGATGGTTTCCCTTCTCCCGCCTGAGCCTGCAACCGCTGCTCAAGCTGCCGCCGCAAATTCTGAGTTTTTTGCAGCGCCGTTTCCAACTTTTCTTCCGGCGAGTTGCCCAGACTGGCCAGACTTTCCCGGATTTTCTGGCTGCCGCTTTTGAGCGCCTCTTCCGCTTTCTCCTGCAGATGTTCGGCGATGCGCAACCGCCCGGCGCGCAAGGCAAGCTCGCTCTGCCGCATACTTTCCACCGGCTTTTGCCGCTGCAGCTCACGCACGGTCTTTTGCAGCTCCCGCTGCAATTTAGGATGATTGCGTGTGCCCTGCGCCAGTTCCTGCAATTTTTGCACCGCTTCTTCCGTGCGCTGTCTCAATTCATCCTGCGCCCGGATCTGCTTTTCGAGCGCTTCACGGCTCAACTGGCCCGGCTGTCGCATCTCCCGGCTCTTCTCTTTCAGCGCAGCCTGTTGTTGTGCCAGTTGCTGAATTTCGCTTTGCAGTTGTTGCAGCTCATTTCGCAGTGCATTTTGCTGTGTCTTTTTCAGCCGGTCTTCCAGAGTTTTCAATTGATTCAATGCCTGCTGTCCGCTCGATGCAGCGTTCTGCAAATCCTGACGCCGCAGCCGGTTCATGGCGCGGTTCATGGCATTGCTGGCTTGCTGCATACGGCGCAGCGCTTCCGGATCGCCCATGCCGGATTGTCGCATCATGTTGGACATTTGCCGCATGGCCTGCTGCATATCTCGATTCAGTTGCTCCTGCTGGCGCTGCAACTTTTTGATTTCCCGGCGTTTTTCCTCTTCGGTCAAATGACTGCGCGCGAGCTGGCGGTTGAGATCGTTCAATCGCTGCTGACGCCGTGCCAATTCGCGTATCTTTTGCAGCGCTTCATCCATTTGCTGCTGCATGGACTGCCGGTCGCCCTGCTGGAGAGTTTCATATTTGCTCTTCAGCCGGTCCATCTCATCGCGGAAGAGCTGCGTCAGTTCATCGGTGTTGGCCGGCGCTCCGGCGGAACGCGATGTACTGATTTGTCTCTCGCGGGTCAGTGCATCCGCCTTGAGCAAATAGTGAAACGCCGTCCGTTCCGGGGTTAACGCCGCACGCAGCGAATCGTTTTGAATGAGCGGTTCCGCCTCTTTCATCGCCAGAATGGCACGATCCAGGAATTCGAGGACTTTCTTGTCTTCGTCCGGCACAAACTTCATCCGCATGCGTGCCTGCCGGTTGATCTGTTCCACGGATTTGCGCAATTTTTCCTGCGATTCGTGGAGATCTTCCAAATATTCTTTATACAGTGCCTCTTCAAATTGACTGCGCTGGCGGATGAGTTTGTTGGTTGCGATGATGATTTCTTTTTGCATCTGCGCCAGATTGGGCCCGAAGCCACCGCCGGCACCGCCCTGGCTGGTTGCACGTTTGAACACATTGTCGAAATTGCGAATTTCGATAAAATACAGTTCCGATAGCACCGGCGGCAAACCGGCATCCTGTGCCTGCAGATAATAGGTGATAAAATCGCCGGGCTGCACCTGCAGGTCTTCCAGATATAGCATGGCGGAATACTTCAATGTTTTCAGCGACAGGTCGCTGTCTTTTTCGGCTTCTATGGGCTGCCGCTTCAGCGGCATGCTGATTTCTGCATCCGAATTGACTCGCAATTTCAGCGTCACCGCCTGGAGTCCGAAATCGTCGGTCACCTCGGCTTCAATGGGCACCTCTTCGAGCATGGTTGCCTTATAATCCCGTCCGGGGCGCCGCAGAGTTAGAATCGGCTTTTGGTTCGGTACCGCTTGAATGTAATACTCGGTGAGCGGAGCATTATCCAATCCTTCTTTACTGATCAATCGGATGCGGTAAAAATTATCTTTCCGCACCCGGATATCGTACACGGCGGTGGTATCATTGAGAAGCTGCATCGGCACGGGTGACCGTTCACCGAGCAGGAATTCGGCTTTTTCCACCGGCCAGGTGCTGATCACCCGGATTCGCACCCGCGTACCCGCCGGCGCCCATATATCGCCGCCGTCCGGAACATGTTTTCTGGGAAGTCCGATGGCTTTGGGATAAAAATAGGTTAAATCAATCCGGCGGATGTCCGGCGCATCGTACACATCCACCTGAAATATGTCCGAAATCTCTTCTCCAGCTTCAACGTAATATCGAAACGGCGCTTGAATATCAAAAAAAGTGAACCGGTAATCTGCGCCCGCCTCTGAACCGGACATGATTTCGGTTTGCCAGACCGAATCCTCCCGAGTGTAAAAAACGCGCACCTGTTCGGCTTCCAGATTTTGCAAAAACGCCCGGACCTCCAAACTTTTGCCGCGCTGCAACCGGGTATCACCCGGCTCCACCGTCAGTTCGGGCACCGGTTTCGGCGTTTTAAAGCCCCGCCCCGCGAGCTGCTTTAGATCCGGCGTCCAATCGTTTTTCAGCCAGATGCTGGAAACCAGGGCAACCGCGGAAGCCAATAATAAAGTTTGCCATGCAAAATAGCCTTTCACCTGCACCTGTTTCGGCAGCGATAGGTTGGAAATATGCTGCACGGCATCGCGGATTAATCGTTCCACCCAGGCATCCATCGCTGCGCGCTGTTTCTCAGAAAGCTCCACGGCGGTAACCAGCCGATCTTCCAACTCCGGATGTTTCCGTTCGATGCTGCGCGCCACAGCACTCAGTGGGATTTTTCGCCGCAACGGGCGAATGATATGGAAAAAAAGAATCCACAATTCGGTCAGCAGCACCAGGCCCCCAACGACCGGAACCAACCACGGGCGCGTCAGCCACATGGGCTTCATGACCATCAGTGCGCTGGCCCCCAGAGCTGCAACGGCCAGCATCATCGCCAGGCCGCGAATCAGCAGCCCGGTCCTCCACCGGCGCAGCGCTTTACGAATTTGTTCTTCCAGATACAGCCGTGGATACCTCATGCGCATATCCCGGGATTGATGGTGAATTGCTTCAGGTTCATCAGGGTGCCATGGTTTCTTTTCGATAGCCGCCCGATCATCTCGGTGTGCGGTTCGCTAAAAAGGTTTCGCCCAGCAAAAGCAAAAACGCCGCGCCCAAAGCAAGCCGCCACAGCTTCTGCTGCTGTTCTGTTTCCCGCACTGCGAAATCATCCAACCGCGGGTTGCCATCAATCGAAGTGACGGCGTCACCCAACTGAATCAGCGCGGAAAGGCGTTCCTGACGGATCGTTTCAGTGACACTTTCCTCGGTATTCATATTCACGGCAAAAAGGCGTGTCAGACCGCCCTGCTGAAAGCGGTAAATGCCAGGCCAATCCGTCCGGGTAAAAATGCTTTCGCCGGGCGCCAACCGAACCGAAGCACCGGTCGGCAGCACCACCTGCACCGGCTGATCAGGCAGAAACTGATTGCCCAGATAAATCGGCTGTCCGACCACGAACCGGCGTTCCGCCACCTGTTCGCGGGCGGCGAATTCGCCCATGCTGTAAAGAAGCGGGATGTATGCGGTTTTGATGGGCAAATCCGACCATTCGGCATCCAGAGGAAATGCCAGCAGAATCACCTTACCCTGTCCCACCTGAGCCGTCAGAATCGCCGGCGCATTGTCGTTGAATCGGGCCAGCACCGTTGCATCATTGGACGGCTCGATCAGCCAGTGCTGATAAAAATAACTTGAATTCAATGCTTCACTGCCGCTTTCCAGGAACGGCCTCAGCACGGGATGTTCGGGCTGGATCAAAAGCAGGACATCGGCACGCGCCCGATCCACCTGTGCATAAGCCGCTTTACGAATCACCCCCGGGCTGATCTCTGCGAACAGCCGGTTAAAAATTTTGGGCTGTACCCGGTCTCCGGGTGCCAGGATCACCCCGCCGCCGTTGCGCAAAAATTCACGGAGTGCGCTCATCACCGCATGGCTAAGCCCCTGGACATTGGCAAGGAGGATCACATCAAAAGCCGCGAGCGTTTTGGCACGGACCTGATTGGCGGGCCGCGGTTCCAGACGAAACGGGGTTCCGGGCAGGTTCAGCGCCCGCTGCAGGAAGAACAGCTCGTCGCCGGCGCGCTCGCCCGGCTCGCCGTTAATCGCCAGAATATTGATTTTGCTGCGCTGTTTGCGGGTGAAATAGAACCGATCATCCGCAGTGAACGCATCATCCGCATTTTTGACTTCAAAATATCCCTGTATCAGTCCCGTTTGCGGGCGGATGTTGGTGAATCGGATGACTTCGACTTCATTGGGGCCGATGCTCACGGTGCGACTGGCAAGGGTGCGCTGGTTTACCACCAATTGAACTCGAACGTTTTTAAGGGTACGGCCGGAAAAATTTCGTACACTGCATGCCCAGTTGCGGTCATTGCCATCCGGGAGCCGGGCATCGATTATCGCCAGATTGTCCCATCGTTCATCCGCTGAACTGAGAAAGTTCAGCGCGGCGCGGCTGTTCAGGGTAAGCCGGGATTCTTCTTCGGGCCATACCGATTTTTGAAAATCCGAAATCACAAAAATTTGTTTTTTAAGCACCGGCGAACCGGCAAGTACATCATCCACCGTCTGCAGCGCTGCGCGCAGTTGGCCGCTACTGAAATCCGGTTTAAGGGCCGCTTTTATTCGCCGCCCGAGTTCCGCTGAAAACGGCTGTCGTTCCGCGATGAAGCCGGACTCCCCGTTTACCACATAGGCGGTTACCAGCGTTCCGGGTTCCAATCGTCCCAGCACGTCATCCAGGTGTTTGCGCGCGCGCTCGAGATGATCGGCCGCCCCCAGGCTCGCCGTTGCATCCAGTATGACGGCAACCTCCTGCTGCACATCATTCCACAGAGCGATTCCGGCCCTGTCCGGGAAAAACGGCCGGGCAAATGCCAATCCCAAAAGCACCACCGCGGCGATCCGCATCAGCAAAATCAAAAATTGCTTCAACCGCAACCAGCGCACAATCGGTTTGGATG
>WFVT01000220.1 GCA_015491485.1 Candidatus Zhuqueibacterota bacterium | reverse complement strand
TGATGCTACGGCTCATCTGGATCACCGCCCTTCCCAATCTGCGATGCGATGAATTTTTACCAGCCACGGATAGAACGCGGATGTAGCACAAGCTTCCAGCTTGTGATTGCGGCGTAGTGACATAGCCTGCGATTCTTTGAGGCCTTCGGCCTCAACGCAAGCAAGGATGCTTGTGCCACTGCTGTATCACAAGCTTCCAGCTTGTGACTTTAGTGGGGGGCACCGATTTATAAACTTGCCCCGATTTCATGCGGATGAACCACGGATACTTTCGCCGTCATTGCGACATATCCTGGGATTTTTGAGGCCTTCGGCCTCAACGCAAGCAGGGATGCTTGCGCTACTGTGGTATCACAAGTTCCAGCCTGTAACGATGATTCATGCGCATGCAACACGGATGCTCCCGAATTGAAATCATCGGCCGGTTCTCCGGGTACAGGCTAAGCATCGGATGCAGAGTTTTCTCCGACTTTACAGGGCTGGCGCATGAAGCTCTGGATAAACCCCGCAATGAGCAAAATCAAAAATTCTTCCGCCAGTATTCGAACATGTGGTTGCGGGCTTCCAGCATCATGCTTAAATATTGCGTCAAAATCAATTGAATCCCCAGTGGCCGTGCGATCGGCTCCAGCACCTCGTACAGGCTGCTTTTCTGCACCAGCAGCACCTGCGGCAGCCGATCTTCTTCTTCCAACCAATCCAGAAAAATATTGGCGATATCAGCATGTTCCGGGCGGCTTTTTTCAATTTGCGAACTCACGATCAGCCCGGAATCGTTATCCACAAACATGTGCACCACCGGATAGTACGGCCGCACGCTGGGGTTTTCCTGCACCGGCATCGGCGCGTAAAAATAATCGTATTCGATGAACCCAAAATGCTCGCGATTTTGCTGTTTGATTTGCTTGAGCCGCATACGGTGTTTCTCATCCAGTTCGGGTTCCGGTTCTTCAATAGGCTCCGGCGCTGCCCAGGTATCTTCCCAAACGATTTTGTTCCCGGACTTTCTGGCCCGCCGCACCAGATAGTAATCCGGCGCTCGGGACATCACCAGGTCCGGTTCCTTCCAAATCCGCTGGCACACCTCCAGCGACTGTTCAATCGCGACGGCCAAAAATTCCACATCCGCTTTCTGATTCAAATGCCAGGGGAAAAAGCCCGGATCGAACCGCTGAAATTTCGGCCATGCCCGGCGGCCGCGAAAACGGTAGCCCAATTTTTTGATCAGTTCCCGTTCCCGCAGACTCAGATAATCGCGGTCTTCGTATGATACCATCAAGCAATGCTGCACATGCATGAGTTCTTCGTTGGAAAATTTACCGGCGTTTTCGCGAATGAAAAAGTAGCCGGCCAATCCCCGGGTGCCAAGATACACGCCCAGGGCCAGATGCTCCCCCAGCGCGCCCATGACACAGCAATAGCCGATCTCACCCGTTTTGGGATTTTCCACCCCAAAAATGTCCTCATCGGTCATCCATTCCCAGGGCGCCAGCTTTTTGAACTCGATGGCGGCATCGAACAGCCGGCGCCAGTCTCTGGCGGTGGGGGTCGATTTACTCATAATCGCCTCAAACGTTAAGGATGCACAGTGTTGCGAGTATCGTTTAAAAATTCACTGATTTTCACATGCAGGTACTGTTGCACGGCGTCCTGTCCGTATTTATGGATCAACAGCATTTTTCGGAAATAGTGCTTTGCCGTGCGGTGGCCGAGTTGCTGAAATGCGACGTTAACACCGCCGTTCAATAAAGCGCCGGCGATGGGTACGCCCATGCTGAGCTGCTTTTCGGTCAGCACCAGCCCCACGCGCTCGGCCACGTATTGCATCAGCTTGATGAGCTGCGGCGCCCGTTTCTGAATCAGCCGGAGCGATAATTCCCGCCCCGATACCTCGGCCAGGAATTGCGCCGACTCGCGGATGGCGTTCACCACCAGCGCTTTGCTGGCCAGATAGCCTTCGTCGGTGAACTCCCGCTCCGGCGCCATGGCCGCCAGGATGTGCGGGATGTTTTCCGGATGAGTGCCCGGAAATCCATAAACGGCGGCCAGGAGAAGCGTGTGTCGCGCCAGCAGCGTCATGGACAGCAAAATGTCCGTCGTGATCAGTCCGGGCAGGGAGACCTGCGCGAACGGAATATAAGCCGCCAGACTCGTGGAAAGCCCCATGATGGCCCCTTCAAATCCCATGAGTAGCGTATTGCTACGTACCAGACGGTCTGCAAGAGCGTCCCGGTCTTGCAAGGACAGGGTGCTGCATGCTTCCACGCTGTGCAGTTCCATGCCGAGCCGCTGTGCGGCTTCGAGGATGGGACTTTCGGTCTTAAAATGTCGCGCCAATCGGATGGTTTGCAATTGGGCTTTCAAAATGGCATCCTGAAACGCGGAGGCGGTTTTCTGAATGGCCCGCACCCGTGATGTTTTTGCACCTTCGAATATTTTGGCTGCCGGTTTTCCTGCCAGCGAAACCGCCTTCTGCAAAAAAGGCTGATTCACGGTGTCGCGAGCGATTTCGGTCAGGACTTGCTGATCGTAAGGATCAAACCGCTGCGGCTGAACCGGCAATATTCCGCTGGCTGTGTTGGTTGGTGAAATTTTCATAAAATGATTCAGATAATTGAAACGTTACTCTAATGGCATGATCGGCAATACGGATGCGATGAATTTGAATGTTTGCTATCCAGGAAGCGGCGCCCGGCAGTGCCGCCAGCCGAATTCGGATGCGGGAGTCATCGATATCGAAGCCGGAAGGAATATGGAATCCAAGTTTTTGAG
>WFVT01000219.1 GCA_015491485.1 Candidatus Zhuqueibacterota bacterium | reverse complement strand
TGCACATGACGTCCCTGATCGGTACGGCAAGGGTGCTCAGTCAACTCAAAGATTACTGGCGCGGCACGCTGATGATGATCGGACAGCCGGCGGAAGAACGCGGCGGCGGCGCCCGGGCCATGCTGGCCGATGGCCTGTTCGAGCGTTTTCCACGTCCCAACTACGCCCTGGCACTGCACGTGAGCGCATCGCTGCCGGCCGGCACCATCGGCTACCGGGAAGGCTATGCGCTGGCCAATGTAGATGCCGTGGATATCACCATCCGCGGGGCCGGCGGACACGGCGCCTACCCGCACCGCACCAAGGACCCGGTTGTGCTGGCGGCACAAACCATTCTGGCGCTGCAGACCATCGTCAGCCGGGAAATCGCGCCCATTGAACCGGCGGTGGTCACGGTGGGCTCGATCCACGGCGGCACGAAACACAACATCATTCCGGATGAAGTGCACCTGCAGCTCACCCTGCGCTCGTATTCAGATGAGGTGCGGAATCACACGATCGAGGCCATCAAACGCATTACGCGCGGCCTGGCCATGGCGGCGGGAGTGCCGGAAGACCGGATGCCCATTGTTACCGTGGCGGATGAATACACGCCGGCAACGTACAACGATCCCGAACTGACGCTGCGGCTGGCCGAAGTGCTCAAGCAATCCCTGGGCGAGAGCAATGTGATCCACACCGAGCCGGTGATGGGCGGCGAGGACTTTGGCCGCTATGGGCGGGTCGAGCCGCGGATTCCCATTTGCATTTTCTGGCTCGGCACCGTGGATCCGGCGAAAATCGAAGAAAGCAAGAAAACCGGCAAACCGTTGCCGTCATTGCATTCGAGCCTATACGCCCCTGTTCCCGAACCCTCCATTCGCACGGGTGTCAGGGCCATGGCGACATCGGTTCTGGAATTATTGAAAAAATAACGAATTGCGATGGGTGAATGAATTACTACCGACCGGTCGTCCGGCTGGTGTTTATCGGGTTCGGGCATGTAGCCCGGGAAACCGTAAAATTGTTGCATGAAAAAGCGGATACGCTTCCGTTTTCTCCGGCCATTGCCGGTATATACACGCGCAAGCTCGGCTACCGCTGGGTGCCCGGGAAGGCATTTTTCCCCCATGAGATTTTGCAGGAACTGCCGCCGGCCCGGCGGGTTCAGGGCGGTCCTTTGAAATTCATCGAACGGGTTCAGGCCGATGTGCTTATCGAGCTGACCCATCCCAACATTCAAGATCAGGGAGAACCGGCCGCGAGTTTTCTGCGCGCTGCCTTCAATTCGGGCAAACATGTAGTGACCGCCAATAAAGGCCCCATTGCGTTTCATTATCATGAGCTGATGCAATTGGCTCGCCGCAACGACCGCCTTCTGCGGTTCGAATCAACGGTTGCGGACGGTTTACCGATATTTAATTTAGTACGATATGCCTTACCGTTGACCCGCATTCAGCGGATTCGGGGATTATTGAACAGCACCAGCAATTATGTACTCAGCCGCATGGCCGCGGGAATGCCGCAGATGCGCGCCGTGGCCGAAGCCCGCGCCGCGGGCATTGCCGAGGCGGATTTTCAATTGGACCTCGATGGCTGGGACAGTGCGATGAAGTGCATGGTGCTGGCCAATGTACTCTGGCAACCGATTGAACTGGAGAATATCACGCGCGATACATTTGATCAGCGGGCGCACGAAATCATCGCCCGGGCGGCAACCACGGGCGGAAAGCCGCAGCAGGTCGCCACGCTGACGCGCGCCGATTCCGGCGAGATTCACGCCGCGGTTCGGTTACAGGTTACCCCGCCTGACGATCCACTTTACTGTCTTGGCGGATATGATCTTGGTGTGATCCTGGAAACCGATACCATGGGCTCCCTTTTGATGGTGGAAAAATCGCCGGGGCTGCGCCAGACCGCTTTTGGGGTGCTGGCGGATCTGGTGGATATTTATTATCGGGGCATTGCGCCCCGTCGGCAGCCGTCCCTCTTCGACGTGGATGCTGAACCGCTATCTGAAAACAAGGAGCTTTAACCGGCTGCCATGCGGTGAGGTTTTGCACGTGTGGATGCGAATCCCCACGGCATGGCACTTGTGTGAAAGACGTTTGTGGAACATGGTTGTTTTCCGGCATTTGCCGGATGGATAGGTGATGTTTTAGGTGTATGATTAATTAGGTGAGAGGATTCAAGAAGAAGGAGTTGTTTCCATGAAAACAGAAGAGACTGTACACAGCGAGTATGGGCTGGACCATCATGGCCTCATCAATCTCGGTCGGGTGCATTGGAATTATGCACCGGCCGCCCTCATAGAAGAAGCTGTTCGCCGCAATGAAGGTATGTTAGCGCATATGGGACCGTTTGTGGTCCGAACCGGACAGCATACCGGGCGTTCTCCCAGAGATAAATTCATCGTTAAAGAATCCAGCAGTGAGGCGAACATTTGGTGGGGTGATGTCAACCGGCCATTTCCCGAGGACAAGTTCGAGCAATTGTATCAAAAGGTAACGGCCTACTTTCAGGGCCGTGACGTTTTTGTACAGGATTGCTTTGCCGGAGCGGATCCGAATTACCGTTTGCCCATCCGGGTGATTACGGAATCGGCCTGGCACAATCTGTTTGCACGCACCATGTTTATCCCGGGCAAGCCGGATGAACTGAAGCATCACAAGCCGGAATTTACAGTGATTCAGGCGCCGTCGTTCAAAGCCATCCCGGAGGTGGACGGCACCCGTTCCGAAGTGTTCATCCTGGTCAATTTTCAAAAGAAAGTGGTGCTGATCGGCGGCACCAGCTATGCCGGCGAAATCAAGAAATCGATCTTCACCATCATGAACTATCTGCTGCCGCTGCGCGGAGTGCTGTCGATGCACTGCTCCGCCAACGTCGGCAAACGCGGTGATACGGCGCTGTTTTTCGGCCTGTCCGGCACCGGCAAAACCACCCTGTCCGCCGATCCCAACCGAACGCTCATCGGCGATGACGAGCACGGCTGGTCCGATCACGGAGTGTTCAACTTTGAAGGCGGCTGCTACGCCAAGGTGATCCGTCTTTCCGCCGAAGCCGAGCCGGAAATTTACGCCACCACGCGTATGTTCGGCACCATTCTGGAGAATGTCATCATCGATCCGACGACGCGGATGATCGACCTGGACGACGCCAGCCTCACCGAGAACACCCGCGGCGCCTATCCGATTTCCTATATTCCCAACGCATCCGATACCGGCACCGCCGGGCATCCCGAAAACATCGTCATGCTTACCTGTGATGCGTTTGGAGTATTGCCTCCCATTGCCAAGCTGACTCCGGAACAGGCCATGTATCATTTCTTATCCGGATACACCGCCAAGGTGGCCGGAACGGAAAAAGGTCTGGGGAATGAGCCGCAGGCCACGTTCAGCACCTGCTTCGGCGCCCCGTTTATGGCGCTGCATCCTTCAGTATATGCCAACATGCTCGGCGAAAGGATTGCTCAACACAAGGTGAATTGCTGGTTGGTCAATACCGGCTGGATCGGCGGACCTTTCGGTGTGGGCAAACGCATCAAGATCGCCTATACCCGCGCGATGGTCAATGCAGCATTGGACGGAAAACTGGAGAACGTCCCCACCTGGCAGGATCCCTTTTTCGGATTGCACGTGCCGGAATCCTGTCCAGACGTTCCTTCCGAGGTGCTCAATCCGAAAAACACCTGGGCGGATAAAAACGCCTACGACGACAAGGCTCTGGATCTCGTGCGGCGCTTCCGCGAGAATTTCAAACAGTTTGAAGCGCATGTTTCGGAGGCCATCAAAGCCGCCGGTCCGATAGCGAAATAAAATACGTCATCTGTCGGCAAAGAAAGGGCGGTCCGCTTACCCGGATGCGGTATGGGACTGCCCTTTTTGTTTGGCATCGTGCATTTGCAGGAATGTTTCGATGCGACCGAATACTTGCTCTGAGTCTCCTATCACCACCTGGCAATCGGGAAGCGACGACAGGAAAATGCGGCCGTAAGGCTTGCTGGCAATGCGGGAATCGAGAATGGTAATGGCGCCGTAATCGGTTTTATTGCGGATGAGCCTTCCAAAGCCCTGCTTGAATTTGATCACCGCCTGGGGCACGGTGTACTCCATAAACGAATTGCCGCCTCGCTGTTCAATCGCTTCGACGCGGGCTTCAATCACCGGTTCGCTGGGTACCCGAAACGGCAGCCGCGGGATGATGACATGCACCAATGACTCCCCCTGTACATCCACGCCTTCCCAAAAACTATCGGTTGCGAAAAGTACGGAGGTCGTCTTCTCACGAAACAGGTGTAGCAAGCGGTGCCGCGACATTTCGCCCTGCCGAAACACCAACAGCCCTTCGGCTTCCAGAGGGCTTCGAAGCGTGCGGTACATCCGCTGCAGCAGCCCGTACGCAGTAAATAGCACAAATGCCCGGCCGCGCGATGCCCGGATGGCGGCAAGCAACAAGCCCGGAAGCTGTTTTTCGAATTCCGCTTCGTTCGGCTGCGGAATGCCGGTAGGAATACCAATCATGACCTGATTGCGGAAATCAAACGGTGATGGCAGGAGGGTTTCGGTCTGGCGGTTGGTTTGCGCATAAGCCGATAAGCCCACGCGATCACAGAAAAATTGGAATTGCTGATCCACGGTGAGGGTGGCTGACGTCATAACGATGGTTGGAAACCGCTCATATAAATTTTCTTGCAGAATGGGCGCAATGTCCAGAGGTGAGGTGCAAAACCGCAACACTTTGCCCTGCTGGCTTTCGCGAGCCTCGATCCACCGGATGGTTTCCCGGTCATCTTCAAGAAGCGTTTTTTGCAGCCCCATAGCGGCTGCAAATAAACGCTCGGATTGGGCGCGCAAGTCCACCGCCAACGAATCGGCTTCCTTTTCAAATGCATTGCGCATTCTCCCGAGCAACTTCACCAGCTTGACCAGATATTCCGACAGGTTATTCAGCATCTGAATCAAGCCCGGAATGTCGCGAATGCACTCGTGCCACTGCGGATCGGAGCGCACCTTTTCTGTGATTCGGAGTTTTACCTCCTCGTATTGCGTTTTTTCCCGCCGTAAGATCCAGTAAAACAGAGGATCAAGTGCCTGATCCATCTGCACCCGGCATTTTTCCACCTGTGGCAGAACGTTATTGAGCAGATGCTTCAGAAAATCATCCAGCAGCACGCGATAAATAACGCCGCTGTGCTTCCGGACTTTATGCTCGGCAACGTGCAGTAATCCGCTCTTTTTACCGTTTTTCACCCGGCTCAGGCGATTGAGCACCCGCATGATGCCCAAATAGGTCAGGCGGATGCCAAAATATTTTGACGCCACATCTTCGAGATTGTGGGCTTCGTCCAGAATCACACGGTCATATTTGGGGAGGACGGCGATTTCGCTGGTATCGCCGCTCGCTGACCGCACCGACAGATCCGCAAACAACAGGTGATGATTGGCGATCAAAATGTCGGCCACCGCTGCCCGTCGCCGCGCCTGGTAGAAAAAACACCGGTTGTAATATGGGCACCGGCTACGGAGGGTCGTATCGCTTTCGGATTGAATTTTTTCCCACACTTTATCGCTCACCGCAGTGCCCAGGTCACTGCGGCTGCCGTCTTCCGTACGGCGGGCCCACTCGGCGATGCGTTTCAATTCCTGCTTTGCTTCGTCCAATTCGAATAATCCGGGTTGCGTTTCGGCTTCATACAGCTTTCGCAAACATACATAATTGGAACGTCCCTTCACCAGTTCGACCGAAAAGTGCTCCTCCAAAAGCTGCCTGATCAGAGGAATATCTTTTTTGATCAACTGCTCTTGCAGGTTGATGGTATTGGTGGAAATCACCACACGCTTCTTGTTCGCCAGTGCCCACCGGACCGCCGGCAATAGATAAGCCATGGTTTTGCCTGTGCCGGTGCCCGCCTCGATCAGCGCAATTTTTTCTTCGTTGAATGCCTTCACCACGCTTTCCAGCATATCAATTTGCGCCTCGCGGTACTCATACACCGGCAACACGCCGGCCAATTTCCCACCAGGGCGCAAAATCTGCCGGAGCGGCTCGAGTTCGATTTGGGATATTTGGGGCGGCAAATACGGCTCAACCACCACATTGATGTTTTCAACGGGATTATCCACAATAAAAAAGCCGATACCATCGTTGCCGACGATACTGGCGATGTGCACATCTGCGGAAGACGGATTGAGATGCCCGGAAGGATGATTATGAATGACCACCTCGCCCTTTTCAAGATGGGCAATGATGGCCGGCACCTCCACCTGGTTGCCCCGGGCACGCACCTCGATGCGATCGACGCACTTGTTGTCATCGATGCGGCCCACGAAAAAGACCTCGTTGCCGTGCGCCTCTTCAATGGCTTGCCGCATGAAAATGCGCACATCTTCGCTGAGGTATTTTTCGATTTTGACCGTGGGCATGGTTTCCTGATGGACATCTGGTTGAGGTGTGCTGTTTTTCACGCCGTCCATCAGAATAGCTCTCCCTGTTGAGAAGGTTTTAAAGGATGGGCGTTATAGCCGAGGCTGCGCAAAAACAGGTAGTAATCTTTGGGGCCATGGGTGGTGTAAATCGTTTTCGGCTGCACCATGTCGATGTACCGCAAAAGTCCATCGAAATCGGCGTGATCGCTTAAAGGCAAAACTTCATCCACACCATAACGGAAGCGGACGGCGGAATCCACTCCCCAGCCGGACAGGAAAATCGATCGGCTCGGCCGCAGGGCTCGAATCATTTTTAGATGCCGCGCCTGCGGCGGAAGGATGATAACTTTATTACGATGATCGTCATTTTTTCGGAATCGGGTTATGTTACCGAAGTCCACGCCATGCCGCTGGTACACTTCGGCCATGTGCAGCACCGATCCATGCACCGCCAATTCGAAGCCGTGATCGGCCAGGATTTTCATGGCTTCCTGCGCCTTGCCCAGTGCATAACCATAGACAAGGGGATACTGCCCCTGGCTCAACGCCTGCTCCACGAACTGGCACAGCCGCTTTTCCAGCTCGTCACGCCCGGGGAAACGGTATTTCGGATAGCCAAACGTACACTCCATGATTAAAATATCGGCCTGACGCACGCGCAGCGGTTCGGCCGTCCGACCGGTTTCCAACTTGAAATCTCCGCTGTATAACAGGGTGGTTCCGTCTTCATGCTCGACATACACCTGCGCCGAGCCCAAAATGTGACCTGCGGGCAGAAAGGTAATGGAATACGGGCCGATTTGAAAGGATTGATCGAATGGAATTTCCCGGACGGTTACATCGCCGAGTCGCCTCCGAATGAACGCGGCGGTTGCCGGAGTGGCATACGTTAACTTATGTCGCCGGATATGATCGGCATGGCCGTGGCTGACACAGCACTGCTGCACCACATTGGATGCATCAATCCAGATCGGATGGGCATCCAGGCGAATGCCTTTATCAAATGTAAACATGTTTCCCATCGCCGTTACGAATTGAGGTGAATTGATTTAACAAAACTTTTTGATAAAATGCAATCGATTTCTTTGGAGGGTGCGGGAATCCATACGCCGAACGCACAGATGGGAATTCATAACGCAGGTGCACTCCGAGTTCATGAGGCGAGGGCTGAAAGGGACGGCGAACTCGACATGGCTGGAGGCTGTTGAGGCAATGGGGATCGGCGATGATGTTGCGACCTGAAACCCGGTTTGCGGCCGGGAAAACTGATCCCCGGTGGTGGAAATAAAAATGCCTCGCCATCCGGTTAGCGATGACGAGGCCCGGTGCGATTGGTCCAGCCCCCTAATCACACAGTTTGCAGCAGAACTTTACAATTTTTATGCCAGAACCATCCAAAATCGATATCTTATTATTTTTTAAGGATTAATTGTACGCTGCGGAACAGCCTCAAATCAGCCCATGTTGCTTTTTTAACACATACACAGGGTTTTAGCGTTGCATTATTGCAACAATATTACAGCCGCTTCATAACAATGATCGTCAGATCATCGTGCACGGGCTGCTCGCCCACGTGGCGCTGTACGCAATGCAAAATCACCTGTTGCAGCTCCGCAGCCGTGATATCCGGATTTTGCCTCAGGGCGTTCCGGGCAGCCTGAACCACCGGCTGAATGCCGAGAGGGCGAACGTCCTGATTCATGGCTTCGCTCACTCCGTCGGTGTACATCAGCAGCACATCTCCGCGGTCCAATTGAATCGTGCGTTCTTCGGGATCCATTTTTTCCAAAACTCCCAGAGCAGTGGCGCTGCTTTTCAGCAATTGATCCGTGCCGTCGCTGCGAAGGAGAATCGGGGGATTATGGCCTGCATTGGCATAAACGAATTGTCCCTCCTCATAGTGGTATAAAGCATAAAATAATGTAGCGAAGAGGTGTCCTGGATTGCTATTGCCAATAAACCGGTTCAGGTGCTGAACAATCGAAGCAGGACGCTGTTCGTATTGAATCTGTGCGCGCAAACTGCCCTGCAAACTGGACATCAACAGGGCGGCGCCTATGCCTTTTCCCGAAATATCCGCAATCGCGATTGCCAGTCGGGAATCCGGGAGCGGCAAAAGATCGTAATAATCGCCGCCGACATAGTGGCAGGGCATGGAGTATGCCGCAATATCTGTGTTGGGAACCCGGACGATTTCCCGGGGCAGCAATCCGCTTTGAATCGACCGTGCCAGCTCCAATTCATGATCGATGCGGCGCTTCTCCATGGCTTCCCGGTGCAGATGTTTGTTTTCCAGCACGACCGTCGCCTGGTTCAGCAGACTTTCCAGCAACATCGCCGTTCTGGTGTCCATCGGATAGTTCTGCGCCGGCATCCGAATCAGAACAACGCCCAGCGGCTGTCCCGATTGATTCGCGGTTGTCTTCAGTTTGGACGAATGCAGTACCAGCGCCAGGCTGCGAAAATCTTGACCGATAATTTTGCTCAGCGCCTGGAACGCATACCGTTTCCCCCGGCTGTCGATCAGGAAATGGCGGCGTTGCTGAGAAACGTGTTCCAGTATTTGCCGGGTTTTCTCAAATTCCGCCTCCCCGGGGTCTGGATTACGCAGTTTGCGGGATACCTTTTGTACCCAGCCGTGTTTCGGGTGCGGCAGAAAAATCGCCAGCTCCCGCGCCCCGGTGATGGAGGTGACTGCATCGGCGATGGTGTTGAGAATATCATCCAACACCTGTTTGTTTTGCATTTCCCGGCTGATTTTCAGCAATGTTTCTTGCAGGAAAATGCCGGTTTGAGCATGGACTTTTTCTTCCGGAAAATCGCTGTCCGGAAAATAAAAATGCAAGGTGGCCGGGCCGATCTGGATAAAATCAAAGTTATCCAGCCAGGCGCGAGTTTGCTTTTGCCCGTTAATCAGGATGCCGTTTTTGCTCCCCAGGTCTTCGATAAAAAACCGCCCCTGTTCGTAGGCAATCCGTGCATGCCGCCGCGACACGGCAGCATCCGAGATGAGGATATCGCACTGTGGGTCACGGCCAATGATGTAGTCCTGCGGAAACAGATACAGACCGTGGTCCATGCCGTGCTGATCCACGATGCGCAATTTGGCCTTAAAGCGCCGTTCGCCGCAATTTTTGCAATACAAGACACTGGCGCTTTGCTTTCCACAGCGTTCGCAGGTCATGATCTCTAAAACGTCCTATCTGGTCGTTCGTTTTGGAATGCCCCGAAAGATAGTTTTGGCAAGGAAGGCGGTGTTTCAAACCTGGTCGTCAGGAGGTAATGGCGGCTTCGATTTTTGACAACGCCTGATAGAATTCCGCGGCAGACTGAAATCGGTGTTGCGGATCTTTGGCCATCGCCCGGTTGATGATTTCATCATAGACTTCCGAAAGCTCAACGTTGACCAGGCTGGGCGGCACCGGATCCACATGCACAATTTTGTACGCCAGAGAGGCCAGGCTCTCGCCTTCAAACGGGCGTTTGCCGGTAATCAATTCGTAAAACACCACTCCCAGAGAAAAGATATCCGACCGTGAATCCACCCGACCGCCTTCAATCTGTTCCGGCGCCATATAGCCTGGCGTTCCGACGACCCGTCCCGTTTGCGTCAACGTCAGGTGATTGATCACCTTGGCGATGCCAAAATCGGTCACCTTCACCTTATCTTCATCGACAATCAAAATATTCGACGGTTTGATATCGCGATGAACCACCCCCGACTCGTGCGCAAATTCCAGCGCCTGGCAAACCTGCTTCACCAGGCGGATGGCCCGTCCCGGTTCAAGCCGGTGCTCCTGATTCAGCAATTCACGCAAATTGGGGCCTTCCACATATTCCATCACGATGTAGGAAAAATGCTTTTCGTCCTCAACGTCATAGACTACCACGATATGGGGGTGATTGAGCTTGGCGGCGGTTTTCGCTTCGCGATAGACACGCGCCTTCAGCCGGCTGATTTCATCCTCAGACGCTGTCAGGCTGTATGACACGGTTTTGATAACCACGGTGCGATCGAGTTTGGGATCCCATGCTTTGTAAATGCGTCCGGCGGCGCCTCGCCCGATCTCTTTTTCCAGCACATACCGGCCGATTTTACGGATCCGAAATTGCGACATGTCCACCGTCCGGGTGACATCGCCGGCCGGCGCCATCTCACCGGTTTCAGTTTCTTCCTGCAGCCACGTCCCGGGCATTTCTTCATCCTGCAAGATCGCCAGAAAATCACTTTCACTCACTTCAGCCATTTCCGGCTGATCCACTCGTTCCGATTCCGCTTTTTCCTTGACGGCGTCTTGCGCCTCATCTAATGCCTCTCCCCCCGCAACCAGATCAAGCATCTCTTTTTCCACGGCTTCTGTATCCTCTTTCGGGCCCGATGCGCCGGAAGCCGGGGCGGTGGTATTGGCTGCCGTCTCACTACCGGCCTGTTTGCCCACTCCACTTTGAAACAGCGCGGCATCCATTTCTTTCCGACGCACCAAACGCTGTCGCTGCCGGAACACAACATAGCCAACAAAGGCAAGAATCAGGCTTCCAAGGACCAGCCAGATCAGGGGCTGCTTGAACACGCGCAACGGCATGGCTGAGCTACCCAAACGGGCGCCATTACGCGGCGTCCCGCTTTCGAAAGTCCGGCTCGATACGACCGGTGATTTATCCGCGAAGGTCGGCTCGTCTGTCTCCTCCATACCGGTACCAGCAGGATTTGAGGCAGCGCCTGATGGTGCTCTGGAGGCGGCCTGCAGGGAGTCCAGGTGCGCCTGGTATGCCGTCACGCGCGGATCATCCGGAAGCTCTTGTGCGAGTTTTTCCAGCAAGGTCTGGGCTTGCGTGATGCTGCCGGATGCCATCAGTTCCAGCACCCGATCCAATTCTTTCTGAATCTCACGCTGCCTTTGCAATTGCATCTGCCGGCGCACCAGCTGAATCAGTTCGCTGACGTCCAGATAACCCTCTGGCAACTGCTGTAATCTATTCAATGCCTGACGCCATTGCCGGGCATCCACAGCGCTGAGCGCCTGATCATAAAGAATGCGTCTATTGGCTTCGGCATAAATCGATTGTGCCTGCACGAAGCTCGAATCCTGAGCCAGGATCGCTCCGGCGAGACGGCGCGCCAGCCGCGGGTTGTTCGCCGCCAGTGCAGAATCGGCCTGTAACAGTCGCGATTGCAACTGCACCTTCAGTCTCGCCTTTTGCAGATTGGTCTCGGCTTCGGCCAGATCGGGATTCCACTGCAAAGCGCGTTCATAAGCCTGTGCCGCCGCGGCGAAATTTTCAAGTGCATAGTAAGCGCCGGCCAGATTAAACCAGAGTACCGATTTGATATCAGCGTCCATGACTCCGGCGGCAATCGCCTTTTGGTAGGCCGCAATGGCTTCTTCAAACCGGTTAAGCTGATAGTAGGCATTGCCGAGATGGTATTGCAGCAAAGCGTGATTGCTATCGATCTGCTCCGCTTCTTTCAAAACCTTCACGGCTTTTTCCGGTAAGCCGGCGGCAATGAGCTGAACAGCCCATTGAAGATAGGCATTGAGCAAGTATTTATGTGCCGATACGTTGCGGGCGAAATCGGCGTCCAGGCGGATGACCGCCTGAAATGGGGGAATGGCTTGTTCATATTGTTTCCGCCGGTAATACTCCGCCGCCAGGGCATATTGCGCTTCTTTAAACATGGGGTACTTTTTGACAAGTAAGGACAATTGTTCCAGGCGGGAATCGGGGTTGGTTTCAGCAAGTGCGGCTTCGTAAAGCCGCAGGGAATCGGCTGCTTCAGACTGAGCCTTTGCCGGCGCGCTCCCCAAAACGGCGCTTACCCAAATAAGGCATACAATTTTTGCGATTCCCCTGTCCAACTTTCACCTGCTGATTAGAGTTGATAAAAATATTTATGTAAATAAACGATTTCGCAGCACATTCGCAAGCAGAAAAGTGGTTTTCCCACTCCCATCGTCGCCCTGTTCGAGGCCAATCCCCTGTTCAAACGGCTCCGTACTTCGACGGCTTTAGCGCAATAAAACAACCTTACGGCGCAAGCGCAGCGGCTTGCCCAACACCTGCAAATGCACAAAATAGATTCCATTGGGCGCGAGTTTTCGGCTTTGCGTGCGGCCATCCCAGGTGACGGCGTGCTCTCCCGCACGGTACGGCAGCTCCGGCGTGGACCAGATTTCCTGACCCAGCACATTATACACAGCAATCCGTATGCGCACCGGTTCAACCAGAGAGAACCGGATCGTGACATGATCGTAGCTCCCTACCCGAAACGGATTGGGACGGATCGGATACAATTGCAACTGCGTGGGAACGGCACGGTGACCGGATCCTCGGGTTTTAGACAATAATCTCAGCTCAAAATCCCGACTTCCACCGGCTTTGGCATTCCAGAACCGTATCGGCCGGTCCGGCCGAAATTCCTGTTCAATGCCGGTCGTGTGATCGATGATCCGCAATGACAGGGAATCCGGCCAGAGTTTCCCGACCTCAAGCTCCAAATTCACCCAACCTTCCGATAGATTTTCTACCCGGAACGACCAGGCCGGCTCAGGAACATCCATAGCAATAAAATGCATTGCCAACGCTTCGCCGCCGGCATCGTCTTTCCAGAAAAACAGCCGTGGCACCTCACCGATTGCCGGCGGGTCGGAGCTGGAAAACGCAGCATGGGGAGGCTGCACCTGCCCAAAGAAATTATCTTCATCGGAATGCCGGTTTTGCTGTACGCGAATTTTGGCATACCAGCCGGTTTTCGCCCAGGGATCGCTGTACTTGCTCATACCGGTCTTCTCGGGCGCCAGTTCCCACAGAACGGGTTCCGTCTGGTTGTTTTTGATAAAATAACCTTTCCACGCCACCATCTTTTGGGTTTCCATCCGGTACCGGCTGCCGTCAAATCCCCACAACACCGGCTCAACGCCGTCCGGGAGAGAGGACGGATCGAAACGGATGTCAAAAATAAACGGAGATGCCACCATGTTCCATCCCGGCTGTAATTCCAGCGTAAAGGGACGGTCAGACCGTACGGTAGCCGCCTCACTGATTTGCAACTGTCGGGCCTGGCGAGTGATCAGCCAATAGGCCCGGCCCGGCATCAGGCTATCGAGTTCGGCTTCATGAAGTTCCACGTACTGGCCATTTTGATAACGCAGCAGCCGCCACTGCGTATCATCGTACGACCCGAGCTGCTCTTCAAAAAATGCTTTTGGACTGTTTTGGCTCAGGTAAAATGGCACACCAAACATGTGATAGGTCAGCGGACGCGTCATCATCGGAAAAGGGACAGATGCCCCCATGACCACGGGACTGCGGTACACGGTCGTTTGATCGGCCGCCCGCCACACTTTCCGGTTGCCCGCATAGTCCATCGCCTCCAGAATATATTCCAATCCAAAAGGCGAAATATTTTCTGCAGACAGGGTGGCTTCGTAAACATCGTTGTTCGCGGGCTGCATCGGTTGCTGGTTCCAGAAGCCGTCGATCGGCGATCGATACCGCAAGTTGACCCGCTGCACTCCCGAGCCGATATCGGTGACTCGCGCACGAAAAGTGACCGGAGTGCCGACTTGTACCGTATCCACCGGGGTATGAATGACCAACGGAACCACGTTATCCACGGAAAAGCTCCTGACGGGACTGCGGGCTTCATTGTTGGCACTATCGACGGCAACCACAAACCAGTCCACGATTTTTTCGCTCAAATGTAATGGCAGAACCACCTGAACGGTATCTGCCTCCGGCTGGAAGGCATCAAGCTCGATTTTTTGCTTTCCCTGTTGCAGCGCGATAAAATAGGCGGCTATTCCGGAAATACTGTCTTCCGCGGCGATCCAGACAAACCGTACGGTATCACCGCGGCTCCACTCCTGCGGATAAAGCGGTTGCGGCGGCACCGGTGCAGAGCGGTCGCTGCGGTACCGAACCGGAACGGCGGTCCGGAAATCGGCATTGCCTTTTCGGTCGCCCAGCCATACATATACACGATGATCGCCTTCATACAACGGCAGGAAGCGCAGGCTATCCATGGCACCGGCAACGGTACGGATGGGATTTGAATAATCGAAATCTTCATTGCTTTCAGGCGGAGTAACAAATTTCAAAAATATGCGTGACACACCGGACTCATCCGCCGGGGTGATCCAGCGCAATGTGAGTGTATCACTGGATGTCCATCCCTCCGGCGAAACCACAGGATTGATGGGCGAGGATGGGGGAGTTGAATCAGCGATAGCTTGTTCCCGAACATGCACAAAAAACGCCTGTTCATCGGTAGCGCCCGCCGCATCCACCACCTCCAACAGCACTTCAAAACTATCATTTGCCGCCGTTTCCGGCGGAATGCCGGAAAGGACAAAATGCGTAGGGTTCAAATTCAGCCAATTCGGACCGATCCGGTAAAACAGTTGCAATTGATCATCGGGGTCCACGTCATCAACCACCACAGCATACTCATAAAGAGAATCCACCACGGCCTCTGTTTTTGGCGTGCTCACGAAAAACGGCGGATCATTGGTGTTTTTCACGTACAATTGCAAAGTCAGGGTATCGGTGGCGCCTTCCGCATCTTTGGCGATGAGGACGGCCACGGTGTCTCCCAAATCATCGTTGGTCGGGATTCCCCGGAGCAGCCGATTTTCTACATCGAGCTGAAGCCATCCCGGGCGAATCGCAAAATCCACTGTGACTGTGTCGCCCACATCCGGATCGATCCATTGAACCTCAAATTGATACTCCTCATCCTCAATGGCCGTATCGGCGGTGGAAGCGGTGAGGAATTGCGGCGGATCGTTGGTATTCAGAACTCGGATCGTAAAATCCTGTTGGTCGGATTCTCCGGCAAGGTCTTTGACCGTCAAAGACACCTGGTGTAGCCCCACGTCCTCGTTTTCCGGGACACCGACCAGGCGGAAACTTTCTTCTTCCACGCCAAGCCAATCGGGCAGTTCGTTGATCTCCAGCGTATGGACATCATTGCTATCCGGATCATCCACCACGATTTGATAGACATACAGACTGTCTTCAAAGACAACCGTATCCGGCTGACTGATAATTTGCGGAGGATGATTGGCATCCACGATCCGGACTTCGAAAGCCTGCTTGCTCGCAGCACCGCGTGCATCGATTACTTCCACCGACACCAGCGAGACCTCTCCCGCAATGTTCGCCACGATGCCGCTGAGCGTACGGCTCTCTTCATCGAATTCCATCCAATCCGGCAATAAAACCGGATTGTACGTCAGTGGAAAATCCCGGTCCACATCATCCGCTTGAAGCTGATATTCATAATAGCTGCCAACGTAGGCTGTATCGATGGGCGTGGAAGTGAAAAAAGGAGGGACATTGTATAGTTTGCCATCGAAGTTCACGAATTGGGCAAAAATATCGCCGCCATCGAGCCGCCGGTCTTCCCAGACCGCCAGCACTTTGCTTCCCAGAGTAGCCAGTTGGATGTTCCCTTGCACATTGGGATGTCGGGAAACTTCGACCCCGGAGGTAGGCCATTTCAACCGCCCGTTGCGATTGACTCGCTGGCCGAAGATGTCCTGATCAGAAAAACGGGTATCCTCCCACAAACAGACAAAACCATCATTGGGATCCAAAATCAGTTTTTGGCCTACTTGAGCTTCCACCGCATTATTCAAGATAACACCGTTGCTGCTCCACTGAGGAACGCCGTTTTTATTGAGTCGCTGCGTGCGCAAATCCACCCCGGTTCTGGAATCCCGGCTGTCCTGCCAGACAACCACCAGCCCCCCACGGCCATCCGCGAGGATTTCGTGTTTTGCCTGACTCCCGGTTGCGCGGATAACGTCCACGCCGATGCTGCCCCACAGCCGTTCACCGCTGGCGGAAAATCGCTGAGCACGAATGTTCGTGCCATCTTCCCACACCATGAACACGCTTGTTTCCGATGACGACCGCCGCCGAGCCAAACGGGGACGCGATTGACCCAAACTGATGATGCTCGGACGAATGGGTGACGATTTCACCCATTTTCCGGTTCCGAACTCCAGAATTTGAAAGAGAACCGCGGAGCGCGCCTGCCAGGTCACCGCAAGCCCCTCCGGGAGAGCCACTGCATCCTCAAAGACTTGAATGTCATCCATATCTATGACGGGGACGCCGTTGGTCAGCCAGTATTTTTTGCCTTCCGCATTCACATGCTGGGCAAAGATATCCACATCCAACGGGCCGGTGCTTTGTTCCCATATCACATACACGCCCTGATTTAAATCAGCAACGCATCGGACACGCAATTTGGTCACGCCTGCGTGCCCGATATTGATTGGCGTGCCCCAGTGCCAATCCCCATTCATATTCAGCCGATTCAGATGCAGCTCTGTCCCGGAACCCGAGGCGGCTTTTTCAAGCCAGGCAAGATACACGCCCCCCTGTCCATCCGGTGCTACCGAGTAATCCAGAATAGTGGTGGTACTTGTAACCAGCTTTTGCCCGTTGGCTCCCCATTGCGGATACCCGTCCTCGGAGAGCATCTGAACATAAATTTCATTCAGGCCTGTCAAGTTGTTCATCCAGAAGATGAAATATCCCCTTGCCTGTTCGGATGCCACCACCTGAGGAGCAAACTGCATGCCCTCTTCTTCTGTTAAAGGAATGTTGTAGGGGACCTGGCCGGCGGCCGAGATCGCCACAGCCAGCATCACGCAAACGAACAGCGATAATGATAGACGTCGGTAGCGCTTCATTGGGAATTCCTCGGATGAGCGATTCGCTACTTCGAGTCCGGTGTGCCCGGCGGATCGGGGAGGCGGCCTCCCTGGCCTCCATTTTTGGGATTGCCTCGGGAAAGGATATAGAGGATGCCACCGCCCACAAGCACCGCCCCGGCTGCATAGGGTTTCCACTTGAATTTGGATTTCGGAGGTAGCACAGGCGGAAGCGATTGCTGAGATACACTCAGGGTGTCCGAAGCAGCTTCCTCAGCAGGTCCGGTGTCTTCTTCCGGTTCGGCGCCCGGTTTGGGAGCCACCGGCGGAGGAGGAAGCTCAGGCGCTTCCGGCTCCATGCCTGCTGTTAGTATGATTTCCGGAACATCGAAAACGATTTTTAACGCTGCCTGCACCGGAAACGTCTCCGGTTGATTGGGCTGACACTCGCAGGTCTGGCGACTGATCTTAACGATTTTCTGCCTTCGGACATCGAACAAATACAGCTTAAAAATCGTCTGGGAATCTTCTTCGGTCAGTTCCGGAATCAAAACATACTCCACCTGCAATGCTTCGCCAATCTCGCGCAAGCTGGCAACATCCATCCGGATGGGGGTGGTCCGGGCTTGCATGTATTCATTCACTGACGCTGCATCCAATAGCACATAATCACCACGCTTTTGGACAGCGTCGGCGACAGCTCCGGTAATGAGCGATTGCTGCTCAGAAGAGAGGTGTGAACCCTGAACAGGCAAAACAGCGAGGGTTTTGGGAGGCTTTTCCTGAGTTCGGACAGGAGAAACGGTCAACAGCATCCCGGTAAAAATTCCGACCAGCCCCGATAAAACGACCCATCCCCTTGAGATCATGATTCATCCCTGAGATTGCGAATTACCCTTTAAAAATGATTTTTCGCCAAATGGTTTTAAACGGAACGTTGCTTCCTCTGGCTGCCTATCTGCCATTTGCCGGAGCGCTTTCCCCGAATTTCCACGCTCATTTCCCGCTGGCGATTGCCCCATGCCAAACGCGCTTTTCTAAACCGCTGTGCAATGCAGCCACGGGAAGGCAAGTGACCGAGCGCCTTTGTATTGACGATGGTTTGTTCCGGAAGCGCTTTTACTTTCTTCTGGATAAAATCGTTGCGTAGCCGTCTAGTATCCCAAACCCCAAACCGCGTCTATGGTTCCGTCACCAAATATACGGCGAATTTTCTAAAATGCAATTTTAAAAATAAAATGAAACGGCTTGATGCCCATGCCTTACCCAAAACGGATTTTGAGTATTCCAACCGTCCGGCCCGGCGGATCGCCGCATCCGCAGAAACGATGCGGGCATTTCCGGGTTTATGGGTAAATACCGGCTTTCCTTCTGTTTCGCAAAATTAAAATTCTGCAGAAAATGCGCGAGATGGCGTACCGAGGATGGTCATCGGTTCCGGGCAAGAAGAGTGCCGATGCTGTCTGTGCTGAATGGTGTTGAGACCGCGTCTTTCGTCGGCTTTCGCCAATAGGGTACGGTGTAACGTAACGGTCCGGCGGACCGGCTATTGCCCGCCGGATGTTTCCTTATCGGATAAGCTTGGGCGTTGTGCGAGGCCGCTCATTCCAACAAACCCAGAATGAGGCCCTTTTTGAAAAACCGGGCTTTTTTTATTGCCCCAATTTGCAGCGGCTTGACCGGAATGAAAAGGCGGAAACCGTGTTTTCTCACAGGCCAATACTCACATCCATGGCAAAGCCATAGCCTGTGCCGCGATTTGGGAGCAGTTGATTGATCGTCTGAAATGCAAAATTGCTGGTCAGAGGTCCCAGTCGCAGTGCGAATCCCAGCGATGCGCTAAATTTGTGTACACCGCCGAAGCCCATTCCAAATCGCAAGGGTAGAAATTTCAGGCGGCGCCACTCTGCACCCACCGCGAAATACGGGACTTTGTTGGTTCCGGTGCCTTTTTGCATGATTTGAATGTACTGTGCAGACAGCAGCCAGTCGGCCACCGGATAGGCAATACCAACATTCAGTTGAAGAGGAAGCACTGATGAAAAGGGATCACCGGTATATTCGCGCTGGATGTCGCTGATCAGGCTATCCGCATCTTCATTGATGAGCGCTTCTACCGTAAGGCTGTCGGACTGAATACCGTATTCCAGCACCTGAACCTCTTTGTCCCACCGCATTTGCCCGGCGATATTGAGCAATGCCATGCTGATGACCAGATTGTTTTTCAGGATGCCTGACAGCCCGAGATCAAAACTCATCCCGCTGCCGCCGTTTGCCGAACGGAGCTGAATATAGCCATCCCCTGCGATTCCTTCAAAACCGGTCGTCAGGGTTCCCCGGGACTCCACCACCTCCACCGCTGCGAATCCCTGCAACCAGTGCACCGTCAGGCCCACAGCAAAATCGTTGAAATAAGGCACATAAAAAGCCTGCCCGTAACTGACCGACAGATCCGCAAGGACACTGGCGCCGCCGGAAGAGGTGGAGAAATCATAAGTCCGTCCCAATTCGTTGCCATTGAGCATCAGGTCGAATATATCCCGCGACAGCGTGATATCGGATACACCGCGTACGCGCGCTGAAACAGCCAGGCGGGCAATCGAGATTCCGAAAACAGGGGTGCCCATATTGGCAAAGATTTGCAATCCTTGCTCCGGAATCCGGTTTAAGAGTTCCGCTTTATCCTCTTGGCCAAGAATAGCGCCGTTGTAGCGGTTGTAATCGGCCAGACTAAACGAGGAGTTCAAAACCCGCATGCCCATGCCGGGGAGTTGAATACCTACTCCGGAAGTCAATGTCAGTCCCAGATTCGCCGGATTCCAATTAACGGCATCCACCCTATAAGCCGCGGCGCCGTATGCACCGGAGAAGGCCATTTCACGGGCGTTGTAGAATATGCCCTGCGCTGCTGCCACGGAAAAAAGCGTTAGCAGTGAACAGACCGTCAAACAAAACCGCTTTAGCATCATGATACTCCGTTTTATTTTAATTCGCGCTCGATTGTGTTTCGCCCACTTTCACCTGCAATCGCACGACGGCCTGGATATCGAGGTAGTCGCTGCTGAGCAATTGCACCACCTGCCCTTGCGTACCCGGAAAGTCAATTTCAACACCGGTGAAAATGGGCGAGTTTGCAAAAAACTGCATCTCTTCGCGGGACAATTTGATATTGATTTGGTTTTCTCGGGGCATGGCAACCGTTTTCGTTGCCGGATCGATCACGCCGCTTTCAATACTGACCGGGCCAATGCGTAACTGAGGATTCTGGAAAACCGAACTATCCTCCAATGCAAAGTTCATGTAAATCTGTGCCCCGATGGGCAGATGACTCACGGTTTTCACCATCAGTTCGCCCTCGTCGAGGCGCGTTTGGATGGTATTGCGGACATCCTGATCCAGGGTCATGTTTGAAACATCGGATTCAAACTTTTGCGCAGGCAATTCCAGCGCGGCCGGAGCCGTAAACGTAATCTCACCGGTAACAAAATCCGTCTCTCGAATGGTGCCGATCCAATCCGGACGCCCGACCTGGACTTTCCCGCTCACCTCAATCCGGGAAGGCAACAGATTCAGCAGATCGAGAATCCCGCTGTTTTCCTGATTCAATACAATCTCCGTTGATTCAGGGCCTGCCTGTCCGCCGCCCGGCTGAATCGTCTGGTCGATCAACACCTCCGCCTGCCCACCGGCATCATTGGTCCCGCGGATGAGCAGATTCACCTGCGCCGGAAAACCGATGCTGTTCAGCAGCCGCAATTGAAGTTGCGCCGCATCCAGACGGATGCTATCCAGCCGACTGGGCAGGTCCACTTCGATGGTTTTTTCCGGCACATCGATCTGTTTGCTGTAAAATCTTCCGGAAATTTCAGAGAAGTAAATTTGGCTGATATCGAACAGCACAGAAACCGAATCGGAGGCAAACAGCTCAATCAATTCATCCGGGGATTGCAGCGTTGCCACAGAGGCCGAAATGCGCACCGCCTGACCGGCAAAATCACCGTTTTCCGGGAGGAAACGGTAGCCGGAAAGATCGAGCACCAACTGGTTCACCTGATCTTTCAGCAGAAAAAATGTTTCGGTTAACGGTGCTCCCTTCTCGTCGATGAAGTCCGGGAGATTAAAATTCACGCTGGCGTCGATGGGTAGATTGCCCGACACTTCGATCCGCATTTGCCCCTGCCGGATGCGCGCTGACGCAATGATCAGGGAATCCGCGATCTGGATTTTTTCATCAAATTGAATCCGCTGAGGGTCTAATTTGGCGGCGCCGCCGGAAACATACAAATCACTGAGCAGCACACCAATCCGGAAATAGTCATCACTTTGTATCAGAACCGAATCCGCACTGCCGGGGGAACCGCCTGCAACCCGCAGCGCCAGTGCCGCCGACAACCGTTTGTTCTTCAGCTCCAATCGTTCCGTTTGACGTTTCCCCACCTGAATAAAATCCGGAAACACCCAATCGGCGATGACGGTATCCGCTGCCGCATCCAGAAGCTCAATGGTGATTGGCTTTCCCAGGGCCACCGGCAAGAAATTCTCAATGGTCAGGTCCACAAACCCGGAATCAATTTCCACCCACTGGATGGTTTCAAAAGGAGGCAGGTCTTGCGTCGGCAACTGAAAATTAAAGGGCGGTACGGGGACCTTTACGCCATTGAGCTGATCAGCGGCCGGGTAAATTTGATTCAATTGCACCGTAAGTTCACGTTCTCCCGGCGAAGGAATTTTAAAACGTCCAAGCGCTTTGGTAAACTGTTGTGAAAGCCCGTTTAATGTAAGCTGATTGCGGGCGTCAAAAGTGTCCAATTCGGCAGTGAATTCAACGAAAATCTGATTTAAGCTATCCACCTTCAGCCCATCAATCCCGTCGATAAGATCGCTGACATAAAATGTTTTATTGATCACCGGGATATTGACATCAACATCCCACTGCGGGGCAGAAGGGGGCGATATTTTGCATTGGAGATTGAACAACAAAATCAAAATACTGGTGATGCCCAAAAGAAAGGTTTTCGGATGCATTGCAATCCTCGATTTTACATGCGGTTGTGGGGCTTTAGAGTAGAATAGTAAACCGATGGTTCCTGCTCCTAAACATCGGCTGATCACGTTGGATACTTAGCGGAAATTTAAATTGCCGCCGAGCGGCGAAATAAAAAAGGCTGCCCGAAAGCATACTCTGAGCGCAAGGCGTTATGGAGATTGGTAAAATTCACCAACCGATTTCCTCCTCCAATCAGCGCCCCTGACGCTCACAGCAATACTTCCAAGACAGCCCGGTTGCTACAATTATATAACCGAAGTCCTTGCCTTGCGGACGGTTCGGTTAAAAATAGAGCCTCATCAAGTCCCCATTTCCCAGGAATCCAAATACTTGCGCTGTTCTTCCGTTAATTGATCGATCTCCACTCCCATGGATTCGAGTTTCAACCGTGCAATCCAGTCTTCAAGCTCCCTGGGCAGGGTATAAACTTTCGCTTCCAATTTCCCGGCATTCTGAATGACATACTCGCTGGCCAGCGCCTGCGTGGCAAAGCTCATGTCCATCACCGAGGCCGGATGGCCTTCGGCAGCGGCCAGGTTGATAAGCCGACCTTCACCGAGCAGATAGATCCGCCGGCCGTCGGGCATGACGTACGCATCGACAAAATCGCGCACCTGCTCGATTTTTTCTTTGGCCATGTCTTCCAGCGCCGGAATGTCGATTTCGACATTGAAATGGCCGGAGTTGGCCACCATGGCGCCGTCTTTCATTTGTTCGAAATGCTCGCGGCGCAGCACGTGGATATCGCCGGTGAGAGTCACAAACAGGTCGCCGAGGGAAGCGGCTTTGTCCATGGGCATCACCCAATAGCCGTCCATCGCTGCTTCCAGGGCGCGAATGGGGTCCACCTCAGTGACAATCACGTTTGCGCCCATGCCACGGGCCCGCATGGCCACACCGCGACCGCACCAGCCATAGCCGGCCACGACCACGGTTTTACCCGCCAGCAAAATATCCGTCGCGCGAATAATACCGTCGATGGTGGACTGGCCGGTGCCGTAGCGGTTGTCGAACAGATTTTTAGTCACCGCATCATTCACGGCGATCACCGGAAACTTTAGCGCACCGTCGCGTTCCATGGCCCGCAGCCGGATCACGCCGGTGGTGGTTTCTTCCATGCTGCCCAGAATACTGGAAGCCATCTCCGGATATTCGGCATGGATGATCGATACCAGATCGGCGCCGTCATCCATGGTGATCACCGGCTGATGCTTCACCGCGGCATGAATGTGGTCGTAATACGTATCTTTGTCCTCACCTTTAATGGCGTACACCGGTATGCCGTATTCCTGCACCAGCGCCGCGGCCACATCATCCTGAGTGGATAGCGGATTGGATGCACACAGCACCAGATCGGCGCCGCCGGCTTTAAGCGTGCGCGCCAGATTGGCGGTTTCCGCGGTTATATGCAGGCAGGCGGACATTTTGCGTCCGGCCAGCGGTTTTTCTTTCTCAAATCGTTCGCGAATGAGCCGCAACACCGGCATATCCTGATCGGCCCACTCGATGCGTTTCTTTCCTTTGGGTGCAAGCCCCAGATCCTTGACATGATACTCCACCAGAAAGCCTCCTCTACTGATGATCCTCGTATGAATGTGGTCTATTTCTTTAAATCTTCTGCTTTATCGGTCAATTCCCAGGTAAACTGCGGTTCCTGACGACCGAAATGGCCATACACCGACGTACGCTTGAAGATCGGACGGCGCAATTGCAGCATTTCAATGATGCCCGCCGGGGTCAGATCGAAGTTTTCCACCACCAGCCGTTCGATTTCTTCTTCAGGGATTTTGCCGGTGCCGTATGTATCCACCGAAATGGAGACCGGCTCGGCCACGCCGATGGCATAGGCGATCTGCAGCTCGCAGCGGTCGGCCAGGCCTGCGGCCACGATGTTTTTGGCCACGTAACGTGCCGCGTAAGCCGCCGATCGGTCCACCTTCGTCGGGTCCTTGCCGGAGAAAGCGCCACCGCCGTGCCGTCCCATGCCGCCGTAGGTATCGACGATGACCTTACGGCCGGTAAGTCCGGCGTCCGCCTGGGGGCCACCAATCACAAATCGGCCGGTGGGATTGATATGATAAGTGATTTTATTTTCTATGATCATTTCTTCTGGAATGACCGGTTTGATGACCGCCTCGATGACATCCGAGCGCAGTTTTTCGGTGCTGACATCCGGGGCGTGCTGAGTGGAAACGACTACGGTTTCCACGCGCACCGGCCGGCCGTCCTCATAACGCACCGAAACCTGGGCCTTGCCATCCGGACGCAGATAGGGCAGAATGCCCTCCTTGCGGACCTGCGCCAGCCGCTGCGTCAGCCGGTGCGCCAGCAAAATCGGCATCGGCATCAGCTCGGGGGTCTCGTTGGTGGCATAGCCGAACATCATGCCCTGATCGCCGGCGCCGGCACGATCCACGCCGGCGGCGATATCCGGCGACTGCTGATCGATGCTGGTCAACACCGCACAGGTCAAATAATCGAAGCCATAGGTTGCATCCACATATCCGATTTCTTTGATGGTATCGCGGACGATGGTGGGGATATCCACATACGTATCGGTGGTGATTTCACCGCCCACCAGCACCAGGCCAGTGGTCACAAACGTTTCACACGCCACCCGGCCATGCGGATCGTCGGCAATGATGGCATCCAGCACCGCATCGGAAATCTGATCGGCGATTTTATCGGGATGGCCCTCGGTGACCGATTCGGAACTAAATAGCTTCCAAGCCATTCTGTTTTGCTCCTTTCTCTCGATGAACGCTCACAAGTCGATCGCTTTCTGCGAATCTTTAAGGATTTATTCTCATTTCAATTAAAACTATCGATTGGATGGCCGCGACAGCCGATGCAATGCCGATCTTAGCGGCATCCCCGGAAAGACCGGGCCCGGCTTAATGGTGTTTCGCCAGGGTCTCTTTCAGGTAATCAATCTTTTTCACCGGTGTCGGATCGACGCCGAGCAATGCTGCGAGATACACACTGGCCAGATCTCCGGTAAAAATGACGCTGAACAACCGTGCCAGAGCCGACTCGCCCTCGCTCCAGATTTCCAGGATCGGATCGGTCGTCGCTTCAATCACCTCGCGCAACACATCCATGCGCAGCTTGATGCGCGGATGGTCCTGCCGGTCGCGCAGGTAAATCACTTGCAATTGCCGGTCCAACTCAGCCTGCTGCCCCCAGCCGACAATCTCGTTGTGATTCATCTCCGGAAAGACGTTGCTGTAGGCCAGAATCTCGGCATTTTCGGAGAATTGCCCTCGCCAGCGCACCCCCGCCACTTCGAGCAGCCCGGCAGCGGAATAGACAATAGGAATTTTTCCCTTTACCGCCTTCGCCACCGTTAAAGGGATATTTTGGACGGTCTCATTGTCCGGCTGATATAGCTCCCGGAGGCGGTTCAGCACCTGGATGGTTTCCTGTATCGCCGGCCACGGGTCTTCGGCCAATTCCAGACGTTGCAGGGCTTGCAGCAGCGGCACGGTCAGATAAACCAGCGCTGAACGCGGCGGGAATCCGGAGGGCAGCGTGTAAAGCGGATAACCGGCCTCTTTCGCCTGTTCCATGACCCGGCCGTTGCTGGTGATGCAGACCACCTTTGCCCCGTGCTCCCGCGCTTCGGCCAGTGCGGACAGGGTCTCCTCTGTATTTCCGGAATAACTGGACACGAACACCAGCGAATGCTCATTCACATACCGGCCGAGTTCGTAGTGGCGGTTCACCAAAATCGGCACCGGGCATTGGGATTGCAAGAGGCAGCGCACCACATCGCCGCTGATGGCCGAACCGCCCATGCCGGCTATGGTGATATTGCGAATAGACCCGCGATCAAATGGCAGAGTCACCTCCTGATTGCTCCGCCAGGCGGCTTCGAAATGCGACGGCATATCCAGCACTTTGGCCAGCATGCCGCTATGATCGACGGTTTGAATCGCCTGCTTCAAACTCACCTTTCCGCCTCCTGCTTTTAGAAAATCAAATCCTTGAATTTTCTGCGCATGTATCGCATCATGAATTTTTCGATCTCTTCCGCGGTGGTCATGGAAAGCACTTTTTCGGCAATGCGCACCGATTCCGGATGGCTCACGCTGCGGATGATTTTTTTGATTTCCGGCAGCACAATCGGGCTGACGCTGATTTCATCGATTCCGAGGCCGAGCAGAATCAGCGTGGCCAGCGGATTGCCGCCCATTTCACCGCACACGCCCACCCAGGTGCCGTTGCGGTGCGCCGCCTGAACCACATCACGGATGGTCCGCAGCACCGCCGGGTGCAGGTCCTGGTACAAATACGCAATACGCTCATTGCCGCGATCCACGGCGAGCAAATACTGCACCAGATCGTTGGTGCCGATGCTGAGAAAATCCACCTCGCGGGAAATGAGATCCGCGATGATCGCTGCCGACGGCACTTCGATCATCACACCAATTTCGATATCATCGGAAAACGGCACCTTGCGCTTGCGCAACTCTCTGCGCGCCTTTTCCAGCAGCGTTTTCGCTTCGCGCAGCTCTTTGATGCTGGAAATCATGGGAAATAAAATTTTGATGTTCCCGTAAGCACTGGCCCGTAAAATGGCGCGCAATTGCGGCAAAAACACATCATGCCGCTCCAGGCAAATGCGAATCGCCCGGTAGCCCAAATAGGGATTCGCTTCCGGCGGAATGTTGATGTTTTGCGGGTTTTTATCGCCGCCCACATCCAGCGTGCGGATGATTACCGGATACGGCCGCATCCGCTCCACCACCGCCTTGTATTCCTCGAACTGCTCATCCTCGGTCGGCAAATCGGTTCGCGCCAGAAACAAATAATCGGTGCGGTACAGGCCGATGCCGCGCGCGCCGAATTCGATGACCGTCTCCACCTCGTCGGTGAATTCCAGATTGGCCGCCAGCTCGATCTCGCGGCCGTCGAGTGTGCGCGCCGGCAGGTTTTTCAGCACCGAAAGCTGCCGGTTGATCTCGTGGATCTTCTTCTGCAGCTTCTGGTAATATTGCAGGGTTTTGCGATCGGGATTGACATAAACCACACCCTCGTTGCCGTCGAGGATGATGCGGTCGTTGTTTTTGACATATTTGGTGAGGTGGCGCAGTCCCACCACGGCCGGCACCCGGAATGACCGCGCCATGATGGCGGAGTGGCTGGTCTTTCCGCCAAGGTCTGTGGCAAAACCCAGGATTTTATGGCGATCCAGCGCGACGGTATCCGACGGCGTCAAATCGCGGGCGATAATAATGGCAGCGCCTTCCAGCTTCTGCAAAAAATCGGTGCGATCGCCCTGAATATTCCGGATGACGCGTCGCTTGACATCCCGCAAGTCCGCCGATCGCATTTGAAAATATTCATCTTTTACCGCAGCAAGCTGATTCTGGTATTTCTGCATGACCGTGTAAAATGCGTACTCGGCGGAAAGCTTGTCATCACGGATTTTCTGGATGGTTTCCTCTTTCAGGACGGGATCGTCCAGCACGAGATTGTGCATCTCGAAGATTTTGGCATTTTCACTGCCGATGCGGCTGCGGGTCGCGCTGGTGGCGGCTTTTAGTTCCTCTCGGGTCTTCTCGAGCGCGTCTTCGAATCGTTTGATTTCTTTGTGTATGTCTTTGGCGGGAATCTGTTCGACTTCAATCTTAACGCTTTCACCGGAGAGAACAAACGCCTTACCGATCGCCACACCTGGAGAAACCGGAATGCCTTTAAAAAAGTAGCCGGATTTTTTTGTGGGTGTTTTCGTTTCGATCATTCCTCGTCAAATTTTTTTTCAAACAATTCGGCCAGGGCTTTCAGGGCCTCGTCCTCGTCCTCGCCGTTGGCCTGAATGGTTAATTCGGCGCCGTTTTCGGCGGCCAGCATCATCACCCCCATGATGCTTTTTCCGTTGACGATTTGCGAATCCCGACTGATAAAAATATCGGACTTGAATTTAGCGGCTGTTTTCACCAGTTGTGCAGCAGGCCGCGCATGCAACCCCAGTTTATTTTTTATTTTAACTTTAATTTCTTTCATGTGTCCTTCTCGCATTTAATTCTCTCTCCTCAGCTCCATAACATCTCAAGCCTGACGTCCCTGCACCAATTGCAGCAGGTCTTTTAAACAATCGGTCTTTGCATGCACTTTTTCAATGGGATTCAGAGAATCTTCTGCAAGCGTTAAATACTGCTTAACGGCAGAAACCGCTTCTTGAAGCGTCCCGATCTCGTTAAACAGGTCCCGGATGTGCAACACCTCAGCATCCTGAACAGGTTCGTGATTGAGATAATTCAGCAACTGTTGCTTTTGCCGGGCATTAGCGTGGTGCAATGCGTGAACCAGCAAAAAGGTCTTTTTCTTCTGCCGTATGTCGCTGCCAAAATCTTTGCCCAGCTTTTTCGGATCAGCGGTAATATCCAGCAAATCGTCTTGAATTTGAAAGGCCATTCCCAGGCTTTCACCATAGACTTTCAAGGCCTGGATCTGGTCTTCGGTTCCATCCGCCAGAATGGCTCCCATCTGTGCGCACAAACTGAGCAGGCGGGCCGTCTTTTTGCGGATCATATCCAGATATTCATCCATGCTGACATCGGAGCGCGTTTCAAATTCGCGGTCCAGTGCCTGACCTTCACAAAGATCGATGAGAGCCGAAGTAAACAGCTTCGAAATACGCAGGGTGTGCGGACTACGTGTATTCAGCAAATTCTGATACGCCAGTGCCACCAGGCCATCGCCGGCGAGCAAAGCCACACTGGTATCCCACTTTTCATGTACGGTGGCTCGGCCTCGCCGCGTGGCGTCATTATCCATGATGTCGTCATGCACCAGAGTAAAATTGTGCAGCAGCTCCACCGCCACCGCCGCCGGCATGGCCGCCTGCACATCGCCGTTCAGGGCTTCCACGGCCAGGAGCAGCAGCACCGGACGCAAACGCTTGCCCCCGCCTTGCATGGTATATTTGATGGGCTCATACAAAGAAACCGGCGTCTCCTTGCCAATCGCCTTGCCAATGTGCTCTACGATCTGATGCTTATAATCCGAAAGCTTTTCCTCAAAGGTCGGCATTGAATCATAAGGTGTCCGCAAAGGTCCTCTCCATCCAGGGCAGGGGGAACCCCATGCCAGCGAGTTCAAAACAATTTTGAAAATAAATATAATTGGATCAAGAGTCAAGCGAAAGTTCAGATGCGGAATGGCCCCTGCATTTCACTCCAATGCCGGGGAGCGATGAATTTTTATGAGCCATAGATGAAACACGGATGCACTGTAGCACAAGCTTCCAGCTTGTGTCTGCGGGGAATAGGCACGGACTTATAACGTGTCTCGAATTATTGCGGATAGGATACCGATACTTATTCCGTCATCGCGAGGAGCGGAGCAACGACGCAATCGTATCATCAAAAAGAAATGCGGGTTTGATTATATGCTCTCGCGG
>WFVT01000218.1 GCA_015491485.1 Candidatus Zhuqueibacterota bacterium | reverse complement strand
GTTGATAGGCCGCAGGTGTAAGCGCAGTAATGCGTTGAGCCGAGCGGTACTAATCGGCCGTGAGGCTTAGCCAATTTTATTCTCTCAATAGGTTCGACAATCCTTACAGTGAATACGGTGCACGCATTTTAATTGTATATAGATTCTTCCTTGAACACTGACAAAAAATTCCGGTGACCATAGCGGAGGGGAAACACCCGTTCCCATTCCGAACACGGAAGTTAAGCCCTCCAGCGCCGATGGTACTGCCCTGGCGACGGGGTGGGAGAGTAGGTCGTTGCCGGAAATTAGTTTAAGCCCTGTCTCTTCGGAGGCAGGGCTTTTTTTAACATTTGCCAGAAGTTTGCCATAAAAATATAACTGGAGACTTGGGAAGGTAACAAAAGCCACCATTCAAAAGAAGCAATCCCCATCCTCTTCCCTCGCAACCATGATGTAACCCAGACAAAAAAGTGTCTCATCAAAATGCTGAAATCTGCCAAACGGCAAGGGAACCCCTGCGGATACGATTGAATCCGGATGAGCGCAATAGCTCGTTTCGTTACAAAATTCTCAAAACCTATTGAACTCTTCGCTGAAAATGCATCTTTGTAGCTAAATTCCCACAAAAGATCTGCCTTCAAGCCTCATTCAATCTTATTCCCTGATACAATAAAACGGGATTCTCTCATATGCTTGCCTTCGCAAAATATAACCGGAGGGCATTTCTTTAATTTCGGAACGGCTTTTTCGCAATTAACAAAGAGAGTTACCCTACCTCAGCATGATTTTACAATTTTGTAATGCACATTGTCCCGATTTGTACATGTTCGATTTTGAACCAATGGTGATCCAGGACGGGCAAAACTGTCCAATTTGAAACAGTTTGCGAAGCCCTTTCCTTCTCGCTCCGCTTTCATGGTTGCAGCTATGAAAGCAAAGCAGACTCCCTAAAGTCTGAATTATCAATGAATAATTCCTTCGATATAATTAATCCATCGACTACCCATCCACACACATGCCCTGGAAACGTTTGGCATGGAATATGCTGAATGATCTCTCGTTCACGACCAGGGGCTGCGCAGGGACGTTCAATCAACTAAAAAAAATCGGGGAAAAGGCTCACCTTTCCCGTCAATAATTATACTGGCAGACAGGACAAGCATAAGTCATCAGCGAAGGCTGAATTTATCACTGGCTTGCGCGCTGATTTCTTAACTTTCTCAGCCTAATGGGGAGGTATCCTTCATGCATAGCTTGAGAAATAATTTGAAATGGTTTAGCCTGATTTTGATCACTCCCGCCTTCCTCTATGGACAGTCGTCTGACTTACGAGTCGAAAAGGAATTTTTTGTGAATCCTCGGGTGATTTTGCTTTCGGATTTCAATTTCACAGGTTCCGGATCAAGCCGTCCCCTATTTCGTGTGACTTTGCGCAATTTAGGCCCCCAGACGAAGATGGTGGTGCTTGGGTTTCAGGTCCGTAGCCGCAAACGCCCGGATCGACCGATCGTGGAAGCACAAAGCCTGCCGTTCCCACTTTCCCCCAATAATCCGATCCGGATCACCAATATCGATTTAGTGCGTAACCGGGTGAAAAACATCAAGCTGCGTTATTTTCGGTATAATGAAGAGGTAGCACAAAATCTTCGACGCGCCATTCTGCGGCGAGGACGATTGCCCAATGATGTGTATGAGATCATCGTGCGGTTGGAAGAAGCGAACAATTCGAACAACCGGGACCAGATTGTCGAAGCACTTGTGATCAACAATCCGACGCGGGTGGATTTGCTGAGCCCGGGGCGGATCGCCGATCGCGGGCGCTGTTCAGTGGTTTATACGCGGCAGCCGCAATTTCAATGGTTATCCAATGCTGATCGTTTTATTTTTACGGTCAGCGAAGCGCTGCCCACCAACACCTCGCCTGAAGACGTGATGCAGAACCGGCCGCATGCGCGAATCATTCTAAAGCGTGGCAAAGATTTTCAAGGAGCGCCTTCCATTGTTTATCCTTCAACCGGGGTGCGGCCATTGGTGGAAGGACGAACCTATTATTGGCAGGTAATCGCGCAAATCGAGACACCGAATGGATTTATCGATATACCCAGCGAGATTTGGTGTTTCCAACTGGCCCGGTTAAATGATGTGAATCGTCAGATCGTGGATCGGTCGGTGCGCAGCAGTTTGCGCCGCTTGTTGGCGGGCTCGCGTTTTTCCCAACTTCTGGGCCCGCGCGGTCCTCTGAAAGACTTTCAGGCCACGGGAGTCATTTTCCTGAATGGGCGGAAAATTGAAATTACTAATCTTAACGCCTTTCTATCGAACTTCCTCACTCAAAAACCGGAAATTGTGAGTGTATCTATTGAATAGCGAGGGAACGATGCATTCTCTGCAAAAGCGAAAACACAGCCTCGGAAAAGGGATAACGTTCTGTCTGGCGGTATGGATCGGCTCGCTCCTGCTCTGGGCTTCGCCGGGGCGGGCACAGAGCGGCAAAGATATTGCCGTGGTGCTAAAAACCGTCGGCAATGTGACCGTGAATCGCGGCGAGAATGGAACCTGGGAGTCGGTCAAGCGCGGAACTCGCCTGCATTCCGGAAATGTAGTTCGCACCGGCGATAAATCGCTTGCAGCACTGGTGTTTACGGACGACAAAAGTCTGGTGAAAATTCGGGCGAATAGCGAGGTAACCATTAAAGGTAGCCGAGAAAAAAAGAAGGTAAAAAAGTCGCTGTTTATGCGTCTGGGCGAGCTATGGGCCAAGGTCACCAAAGGAAATCCCTTTCAAGTGGAAACTCCCTCCGGTGTGGCTGCGGTGAAGGGGACGGAGTTCTACGTGGCAATGGATCAAAGTGGAAATATGGTCGTCTTTTGTATGGAGGGCATTATTGAACTCATTAACCGACTCGGCCGCCTGGACCTGAATGCCGGTGAACGCGGACAATTGCTGCCCGATAACCGTCCAACCAAGCGCCGTATGCGTGAAGATGAAAAACCCAAATGGGCGGCTGAGGATGAAATCAATGAATTACAAATTGAATTTGAAAACGAAAACGGTGAGAAAAAGATTTTGAAGATTCGTTTCCGTCAATAACTCGGGACAGGGATTGTAGCAATGAAACTATCGACTGTCGTAGGCATGATTTGTGTGGTAAGCCTCGGGGGATGGATCGGCACCGGCTCCGCGCAGCAATCCAGATATATGGAGCACTTCCCGGTGACGCGTGCCGAACAGGGCCGACCGCTGAACATTTCCGTGCAATTGCAATCGTCTTCGATGACTCCGGTGTACGTGCGGGTGTATTTCCGGCAAATGCATGAACAAAACTACCGCCATGTGTCCTTGCGTGGCAGCATGAACACCTATTCCGGAGTAATCCCGGGACAGTATGTGCAGCCTCCGGCCATTCAGTACTTTATCGTGGCGCTCTATCCCAATCAGAAAGTGATTAGCCTACCTGAGATGAATCCCTACGGCCGGCCGTATGAAGTGATTGTGGAAGAAAGCGATATTGCCCCGCCTCCGGCGGAGGAACCGGTCCAATCAACCAAGCCGGAAATTCCCGATTCGGTCCGGCAGGCGATGACGGCTGCGGATGCCAGCGAAGTTGAAATGATTATTCTCAGTCCGGAACCGGGGGAAATTGTTCCCGCTGATGAGGTGGTGATTGCGGCAAGTTTTATCGGTGCCGAAGAAGGTGTGGATTCCACGACCATTCGCATCACCCTCGATGGACAGGATGTTACCCATTATGCTGAAACATCCCCTTATATCGTCAACTTATCGCCGCCGCGACTGTTGCCAGGCGAACATACGGTCGTTGTCTGGGCTAAGGATACATTTGGCAAAACCCTCAAGCCGGTTTCATGGTCATTTGCGGTGGCGTCAGATGGGCAGGCTGAAGGCTGGTTGGAGGAAAAACCGTATGAAGGACGGGCATTTGCTGAGTTCCGGCAGGAACGGTATGCCGATGTGTCACTGGATATTAAAAATGTGGGGGGCAACATCGAGGGAACGGCCGGACCTTTCGCCTACCGGGGCCAGGCTTATTTGACTTCGCTGGAAGATCGGTTTTTTCAGCCGCGCAATCGCTTTTCCCTCATGGTGGAAAGCAAATATTTGAATTTCGGCTTCGGCGATGTCTATCCTTATTTTCATGAACTTGCCATGTGGGGCCGTCGTGTACGCGGGTTCATGGGAGGATTTAATCTCGGCTGGGTCAATTTTCAGGTGGCGTATGGCCAAACGTTGCGCGCCGTTAATCCGGATAGCACGCGAAGCGGCACTTTCCGGCAAGACCTGTTTGCAGGCCGCCTCAGCATTGGAAGCGGCGAGAAATTTCAACTGGGATTGATGGCGGTCAAAGGGAAAGATCGCACGACATCCGTTTCAAACCGAAATTTGATGAACGCCACGCCAAAAGATAACCTGGTCGCCGGCGCAGATTTGATGCTTGCTCTCGACTCTCGCCGGTTCGAACTGAAAGGAAGTGTGGCGTTCAGTTTAACCACCAATGACATCTCCAACGGTCCGGCCACCAAAGCGCAAATTGATTCTACTTTTGGCGTGAGCCTGCCCTTTGATCCGGCAAGCCTCAAAAACATTCTCGTATTGAATGAATCGACCGTGCCATTGGACCCATTGGGAATGACCTCGCTGGCTTATCAGGTTGCTGTCAATTTGAACTATTTCGGCCATTTCCTTCAGGTTGGATATAAGCAAATTGGTCCCGATTATGTCACCTTCGGGCATACCTACCTGCGCGGAAACATTCGCGGGCTTTTCGTGAACGATCGCATCGGCTTTTTGAACAATAAAATTTTCGCTACCATCGGCTTCGAAGATTATAAAGATAACTTCGGGCGGGAGGACGATAATCCGGAGCTTACCCTGCGCACGGTCAATATCGGATTGTCAATTTATCCCGGCCCTTACTGGCCGAATTTCAACTTTAGTATCCGCAATTATTTACGGAACAACGGGGTGGACTCGCTTCTGACCACGACGCTTACTCCGGGAACCGTCGATACGACCGATTCCCGTGAAAAAAGTTTGACCCGGGACATCAATTTAAATGTCTCTTATGATTTCAATCTATTGAATTTGCGGCACACCGCCACGCTGTCCATGATCAGCTCCCGGCTCATTGATCAGTACAGCAGCACGCGGCCGAGCACTTTTGGCGCCCAGGATCTGGTGACAACCGTGCAGATGCTGTCGTTAAAATCCGAATTTGATCAACCGTTGAGTACCTCTTTGACCCTCGCTACAAACCGCAATGAAAGTACCGGCGGAAAATCAGTGATTCAGTTTGATGTGGTGACGGCGCGCGCGGATTACCGGATGCTGAATGACCGCCTCTCGGTTTATGGCGGAATCAATTACATTAAAGCCTCAGGACAACAGCTTTCAACCACATTAACCACACTGGCGATTGTCAATTACACACAAACCGGTATATTGTTGGGGGCAACTTATCGCCCCAACCCGCATCACAATCTCATGCTGGATGTGGAGTTGAGCGATTACAAAGATACTGGAAAAACGTTGGATGCCACCACGGGAACCCTGGTGCCTAACAAATCTTATAAAAATCGAGTCATCCGGCTTTATTACGAATATATTCTGTAAAAACAGGCCGGTCTTTGCCTGCATGGAAGCACGGAGGGGCTGTTCCCAGACTGTCATTCCGGCCGGGGGGCGTTCGGGACTGATGGCGGGCCCGGGACGCGGAAATCCCGAATTGCTGCTTGCAAGCCTCCCGAATGGTGATGGACAGCCCTTTTTGATTGGGGAGAGGGATGCAACGTTTGTTGAAAAAAGCCTATCAGAATCCGTATTTCGCGATAGCGGTGATGGCGCTTTCGGCGTTTGTGTTGACGACGCTTCTGGGCCTGACCAACGCTTTTGAAGTGCTGGAATTGAAATCATACGACGTCCGTTTCAGCCTGCGTGGCGCCGAAGAAAATCCGCAAGACAACATCGTGGTTGTTGCGATTGATGATCAGAGCTTCACCAGCATCCCCTATCGATTCCCGTACCCCCGAAGTTTGTTCGCCCGAGCCATTGAAAATCTGGTGGAAGCCGGAGCCCGGCTTATTGTGGTGGATATCGAATTTACCGAACCGGATCATTTCAGCCCTCAGGAAGACGCTCGGCTGGCCGAGGCCATTCGCAAAGCAGGCAATGTCATCCTTGCAGGAAAAATCGTCACAGAGCTTGGGCAGAACATCACCGCGAACACCTATCTGCTCAAACCGCTGGAACCGCTTTTGCAAGCCGGTGCGGACTGGGCGCTGGTGAATACAGTGGAAGATATAGACGGCTTCACCCGCCGTTATATCCTTTATATACCGCTACAAAACCAGCAGTATTATCCACTCGCCGTCAAGGCTTACCGGCAGCTAACCGGAATCACAAGCGACATCGAAATCAGCGATGGTGCCGCCCGTCTGGATTTACTGCACATCCCGCGGATTGCCAATACCATGCTGATCAATTATCGCGGCCCCGCCGGTACCTTTCCGACCTACAGTTTTGCCAATGTCATCGACGATGCCGATTTTGACCTGGGAGCGGAAGAAGATACCGATATTTTTGAAATGCACAAAGAGTGGGGGACGTTTCAGGACAAAATCGTGTTTATCGGTGCTTCCGCGGAGGAGTTGCAGGACAACAAATTTACGCCTTTCTTCAGCGTGGGCGGTCTCCGCCGGAAAACCCCGGGCGTTGAAGTGCATGCCAACGCCCTCAGTACCCTGCTGCGGGGAGATTTCATCAGGCCGTTCGACCGCCGCGTAACGCTTCTTTACATGCTATTTTTGGCGTTTTTGGTTACGTTTTTGGGGGTTCGCGCCAAGCCGTGGAAAGCCAGCTTGCTGATGGCATTTTTAGTGGCGGCGTATATAACGCTCGTTTATGGTGCTTTTGTGCAATTCAATCTCTGGGTGGAAGTGGTGGAGCCGCTGTCAACGATCATGTTGAGCTACGTGGCCAGTGTAGCCTACCGGGTGGTTTTGGAGCGTCGGGAAAAGGGCCGCGTGAAGCGGGTTTTTCAGCAATATGTGGCGCCCAGCGTGGTGGAAAATCTCCTCGCCAAAGGGGAAATGCCCAAATTTGGCGGGGAGCGTCGCGAACTGACCGTGTTGTTTTCGGATATTCGCAGCTTTACCTCCTATTGCGAACGACACGATGCCGAAAGCGTGGTTTATACCCTCAATGAATATCTCACCGCTATGGTGGAAATTATTTTCCGTCATAAAGGTACATTGGATAAATTCGTCGGCGATGAAATCATGGCGTTGTTCGGGGCGCCGCTGTACTATGAAGACCATGCCGTTCAGGCCTGTGAGACCGCCTGCGAAATGATCACCAACCTGCGTGAACTGCAAAAGAAATGGTCACAGAATGCGCGCGATTATTTCCATATCGGCATCGGTATTAACACCGGAACCATGATCGTGGGCAATCTGGGATCGCAGCAGTTGTTTGACTATACCGTTATCGGCGACGAAGTAAACCTGGCGGCGCGGCTGGAAGGGGCAAATAAACAGTATTGGACCTCCATCATCATATCGGAATCCACTTATAAAAAAGTGGAACATCGGGCGCGCGTGCGGGAGCTGGATTTGGTGCGCGTAAAAGGAAAGAAGAAGCCGGTCAAAATTTATGAGCTGCGGAGCATGGAGCCCCTGCCGGATATCGAAGAAAATCTGCTCATCGGTGTTTATGAGCGCGGGCTTTCCTATTACAAACAGCGCCGCTGGTATGATGCGATGAAGGAGTTCAAGCGTGTGTTGCGGTATTTTCCTTCCGATGGTCCATCCCGGGTGTATATCAAACGCTGTCTGGATTTTATCGAAAATCCGCCGCCCGACGATTGGGACGGTGTGTATGAATTCAAATCAAAGTAAAGCAACCATTGTAGCGCCTACTCTATAACGCACGCATCCTGCGTGCGAAGAAATTCCCATGTCAGCCCCGACCGCATTTGTAGCGCAAGCTTCCAGCTTGCGATTGGATTTACAACACAGACTCTCGACTTGCGATTTGGCTTTTGGCCCCATACGCTCGAAACAGGCAACCGTCTCCGTGGCGCAGCCGTCTCTGTAACGCATGCATCCTGCGTGCGAATGGATTTCCATTTATAGCCCCAAGTCCCGGCCTGCGAGCGAACGATACCCGCGTGCAAATAC
>WFVT01000217.1 GCA_015491485.1 Candidatus Zhuqueibacterota bacterium | reverse complement strand
CTCCCAGGGAAATATAATAGCGGGCGCAGGCAATGGCCGAGGCGCCGGCGCCGTTCACCACCACACGCACTTCATCGATGGCCTTTTCCTGCAGCTCCAGTGCATTCAACAGGGCGGCGCCGGAAATGATCGCCGTCCCGTGTTGGTCATCGTGAAACACCGGAATCTTCATTTCTTCTTTAAGCGTCTCTTCGATGTAAAAGCATTCCGGCGCTTTGATGTCTTCCAGATTGATGCCGCCAAACGTCGGCTCCAGCGCCCTGACCACCGCGATAAATTGATCCGGATCGGTGGCGTTGACTTCCAGATCAAACACATCGATGTCGGCAAATTTTTTGAACAGCACGCCTTTGCCTTCCATCACCGGCTTGGAAGCCAGCGCTCCAAGATTGCCCAGTCCCAACACCGCCGAGCCGTTGGAAACCACAGCGACCAGATTACCCTTGGCCGTGTAGTCATACGCCGCCGCCGGATCCGCGGCGATATCTTCGCACGGCACAGCCACCCCCGGTGAATAGGCCAGACTCAGATCACGCTGTGTGGTGAAAGGCTTGGTGGCAATGACCTCGATTTTTCCCGGACGTCCCTGCCGATGGTAACGCCGGGCTTCCTGTTTCAAATCCATTGGATCCCGTTCCTGTCGTTTGTTGGAAATCTATGATCATGCAAAGCCGGTTTTGCGGCTGGTATCGCCTGTCCCTGCCGGGGACTTGAACCCGGCTTCGGGAATGGGCGCCGGAAACATCGATGATTGGAGCGGTGCGGCAATCAGCACGGAAAGCCAGATTGAAATATAATGAATTTCATGGTCTTTGTCACATGGATTTTTGTGGAATAGGGATTTTCATTTTTGTGTTCATGCTGAAATAGATGGAGGCGGTGCAGCGCCTGCCCGGGAACCGGCAAAGCGGATCCAGTGGAAGCCTCCATTTTTTCCCGCTCAATCATTGAACAAGTTGTAAGGATTCATCCCGTGACCAGATGCATCCAGAGCCTGTTCTCTGTGCTCGGCTGGTTACTGGCCATGTCACTTCCGGCGTGTGACCAGCGTGCAGAAAAGTCATCCCCAATTGGCGAAGCCTATTTCAAACGCGTCATGCAAATCCGGGAACACCGCGATCAGCAGTTTAAAACCGCTGCCGATTCGCCCATCCCCGCGCCGCTGCGGGCAAAATTCCAGGGGTTGTCGTATTTTCCGATTCACCCTCACATGCGATTTCGCTTGAAGTTGCACCGTATTCAGCCCCCGGACACGGTTTGGATCATGACCACGCATGGCCAGGATCGGCCGGCGCTGAAATGGGGATATTTTGATTTCACGGTGCAACAGACGCCCGTCCGGCTATTCGCTTACGTTTTTCTCGACCATGCGCCCTCCCAAAATCCACGGCTTTTTATCCCTTTCCGGGATGCAACTTCCGGCAAATTGACCTATTCCGGCGGACGGTACCTTTACCTGCCCCTACGCCGGGATGACCGATACGTGCTGGATTTTAATCTCGCCTTCAATCCGGCCTGCGCTTATGGCAATACGGATTATGTCTGTCCCATTCCGCCGCCTGAAAACAGCCTCCCCGTCGCCGTTTTAGCGGGAGAAAAAATCTGGGAACCGCCACAATCGCCTTAAAAGATTTGCCTGGTATGGGCGCACACCTTACATTCCTTTGACTGTGCATGCGACGCACGGCGCAAAAAGGTGCTGGACAAGACAGGCAGCGATTTCACACAAATTCGTATTGAGAAAAACCGGAATCGTCCTGCATTGCAGGATTGCCCTGCGCATCCGTGCGGTGAAGTCCAGGTTGCATTTCAGGGTGCCAAATAATCGTGCCGGTCGTACCGCGCGAAGACGTCCCCGCCGAACGCCCTGACCTCGGCCGGAAGCCTTCGGGCGAATTGCAAAAGTTGGGGACTTTTTGGTATGCCGGTAAGGATGAAATTCAAAGCAGCCCGACGGCTGTGCGGCGGGTTGAACTCCTTTGCATGGTGTAGGTTCATGAAATGCGATTGTCGGATGCGCTTCCCCGCAGGGATGCTGTAATGAGGTTCATGCCATGGTATCGAGAAACGGATGAAGGTTTCAATGAAAAAAGCGGGCTTATTGGGGCTGAGTTTGTGGCTGATGTGGAGCAGTAGCACCCCGGCTCAACCCATCCCTACCGACCTCGATGATCCTCGCTACCTGCATGACTTGCTGGGCCGTGCCAAAGCGCGTCGGCTCGAACAGCGCTTCAACGTGGTGCGGCAGTACGGCATTGCCGACATGCAATACGGTTACGACGTCAGCTTTTACGGACTGGAACTCAAAGTCGATCCGGTGGAACGGCTTCTCACCGGACGGGTGGAAATCCGCGGACGCATTACCGCGGCTGGCGAAGGGCCTGGAGGCAAGCGCGACATCCTGCCGGTGGATTTGTACAACAATATGACCGTAACGGCAGTAAACGGCGACGCAAAGCAGGTTCAGCACAACGGCAACAAACTACTGGTGCGGATGGCTCCAAAAGCCGTCGGAGAAACGTTTTCCATTATAATAGAATACCAGGGGCGGCCTCTGGAAACCGGTTTTCTCGCCTTTGCCTTCCGCGAACATCAGGGCATGCCGATCATCGCCACCCTGTCCGAACCGTATTTCGCACGGGTGTGGTGGCCCTGTAAAGATGTGCCATCGGATAAAGCCGATTCCGCGCGCATCAAAATCACCGTACCGCGCTTTTTGTACGCGGTCTCCAATGGCAAGCTGATGGCAATCACCGAATCCGACGGCTGGCGGACCTTTGATTGGTACGAACGCTTTCCCATTGCCGCCTATCTGATTTCCCTTGCCATCACCAATTACCAGATCTATCAAGATTGGTATATCAGCAGCGATGGTGATAGTTTAGAGGTGCCGTATTATCTGTATCCGGAGGACTATAAAGCCGGCCTTGCCGGTCTGAGTGAAACTCCCGAAATGCTGCGCGTGTTTGAACGGTTATTTGGGCCGTATCCGTTTCCCGGGGAGAAATACGGCCAGGCGCAATTCCCCTGGCCCGGCGGCATGGAGCATCAAACCGCCACGAGTCTGTGCTGCTTTGGCCGCTCTCTGGTGGCGCATGAGCTGGCGCATCAGTGGTGGGGTGACATGATCACCTGCGCCAACTGGCAACATATCTGGTTGAATGAGGGCTTTGCCAGCTATTCGGAGGCGCTTTATGTAGAAGCCAAAAGCGGTGCAGCGGCTTACCGGGATTACATGAATCGAATGGCGTCGAATTTTGCCGGCCGTTTATTTGTTGACGACACCACCCATCCGGGCCGGATTTTCGCTCGCATTGTGTATCACAAAGGCGCCTGGGTGCTGCACATGTTGCGCGGCTTATTGGGCGACGAAACGTTTTTTGCGGTATTGCGCGCTTATGCCAGCGATCCCGATCTGAAGTACGGCGTTGCCACGACCGAAGATTTCCAGCGCGTGGCCGAGCGGATATCCGGCCACGATTTATCCCGGTTCTTCCGGCAATGGGTGTACAGTCCGGGTATGCCACGTTATCTCTATGCCTGGAGCAGTATGAAATCGGGGACTCGGTTTCAAATAACTTTGCGCATCAAACAGGCACAAAAAGACACCACCACATTTTCCATGCCCATCCGGTTGCGCATTGAGTACCCAAACGGTCAGCAGGAATTGCGGCTGGATAATTCCCGGCGCTGCCAAACCTACATTCTCAGTTTGGATCAGCAACCCCGCCGAATTTTACTGGATCCGGATGACTGGATTTTGAAGACCGCTGCAGAGGTGCCGTTTGAAATGTTGAGCAGCCGTTGCGAAGTGGTGCCGCTCTCGTTTCAATTGAAACCCGTCAGCCCCAATCCGGTTCGCTGGCATGGTGCCGGAACGACAGTGACTTTCCGCTTCGTTCTGGATGCGGCGGGTCCGGTCAACTTTCGCATTTTTAATATGCTGGGGCAGGAAGTGGCCGCACTGCTGCAGCACCGTTTTCTGGAACCCGGTTCGTATAGCACCCCGTGGAACGGATTGAGCTCCGCCGGCGTCCGGATCAGCAGCGGGGTGTATTTTGCGGTTTTAGAGCACCGCAACCGTATCGCCCGACGGAAATTTTTGGTTGTGAATTAGCTTGTTCGCTCCATCCGCATGGCTTTCCCCTCATATCGCTGGTGAATGAAAACAGCTTCCCGCGGCAACGGATAGGGTTTGCTTTCGGGGTGATGTGCCGGACACGTCTGCGTGAACGCGTCCTTCTTCCCTGCCCCGCATTACACACCCCGTTGTACCTCACCGGACACGCACCGGGATCGCTTGCCTCCCGGCCCAATCGATCCATGCTGAATGTTTAATCCGCCGAAGAGTGGCATCGTTCTTGTACTGCGGCGAACCGTTCCACCCTTCACCAATCATCCGCACCCATCAACAACAGAGGAGATCATATCATGAGGGGAGCCAGCCTGTTTTTGTTGCTGCTTCTGCTAAATTCTGCCACCAGTATTGCTCAGGAACCGCTCAGTCCGGAATGGACCGTGCCCGCGCCCATTCCGGATAACGGCGGCTCATCCACCGGAAATGTGGGTAACAATTTCGTGGTGCTTACCGGCGGACGATTGCTGCTGGTGTATCATGAAACCGGTCCCGGCGGCGGCATCAAACTTTACCAGACCGTTTCGGATGATGACGGCCAGACCTGGTCGGCACCGGCCCGTTTTGCGCCCACGGACGGTCTCATCGGTGCCTGCTGCGTCACCATGGCTATGGACCAGCAGGACGTTGTGCATGCCGTGTTTATGGCGCGGGCGCCGGAGTTTGGTCTATACTATACGCGCTCTGAGGACGGCGGCAATACCTGGTCCGCGCCGAAACGCATTTCCGGGGCGGTGCGTTACAAGCTGGACTACCATTTCATCACCACCGACGGCCGGAACCGGCTGCATGTGTTCTGGCACGACGGGGATCATAAGGATGATACGAAGCCCGCCGAGGTCATGTACACCCGCTCAATCGACGGCGGCGATACCTGGGAAACGCCCCGCATGCTGAGCCGCGATGACGGCGCCCATTCCGCCTTCCCGCGGGCTGATTTTGGCTTCACCCGCAGCGACACCCTGCTGGTCGCCTGGCGGGACGCCCGCCCGCAGGGCGATGATTGGGACATTTACGGCGCAATCAGTTACGACGGCGGTGCTACCTGGCAAGAACAGTTTCTTGCCGGTGGTCCGGGTTGGCAGTGGGATCCAATGGTGCAGATCGACAAACACGGCGTCTTTCATCTTGGAGTGATGGAATATCCGCCGCAACGCAGGATCGATGTTTTTGTGTGGTACATGAAATCCGCCGACGGCGGCGCCACCTGGAGCGAGCCGCAGACCATTCGCGAGGCTCGCACCGTATTTCCGGTATTCAGCTATGATGCTATCCGGGATGTGCTATGGTATTTTCTGCGCATCGAATCCCCGCCCGGTCCGGTCATGACTTCGGATCTCGGTGTGCGCTACTCCACCGATGGCGGACAGACCTGGAGCGAGGTGGAACGGCTGACCGCCCTGGAAAAAGGCGGTACCAAATTTCCGGCCTTTGGCATGGGTACCGACGGCATTCCCCGGCTGGTGTACTCGCTCAAAGACAGCGCCGGTAACGATAAATTGTATTTTCAGAAACGCAAAAGCGCGCCGGTCGCCGGCCGGCCTGGCAGCCGGCATGAGACCTTTTTTGCCATACACTGTGAACCGCAAACCACTCACCTGTTTCCACAATTGATTCATCTGGTTGAAACGGCCAACCGCTATGGCGTGCCTCTGACCATCGAATTTACACCGCAATGGGTGGAAATGATCATGGCCGACAGCAATAAAATCAAGCGCGTGCGGGAATGGCAATCGCAGGGGCACGAGATTGCCGCCCAGCATCATAGCCTTTATCATCCCTACTGGGACGGCTTTACCAATTATCCCGCCTCCGTCATTCAATCCCTGGGGAAAATGAATGCGTATCGCGGCACCATGGAGGATTTTCGCGCCATTCTGGAGCCGATCGGCGGCGATTCGCTTATGCTGACCATGGGCGGGCCCGGTCGAGTGGATCCCGATTCGTCAGTGGACTGGCAGCCGGATTTCATTTACCGAACCGGCGGCGGCCGCCAGCCGCAGCGCGCCTTTTCCTCGCCGCGCATTGTCGGTATGGGCTCCTATTCGATCTGTCAGATCGATTATTCCTTCCTTGAAAATCAGGAGGATGTGGATATCCTGAAAGAGCTGTACAACCAGATGTCCGAGATCGATGTGGTCGGCGCGGTCACCCACGTGTTCAATTTCGCGGCGGATTCGAACTATGTGGTGGACTGGTTCCGGTTTGTGCAGAACACGCAGCGCAAAACGGCGCGCCAGATCATCCGCGACCGGAACTGCCGGCCGGATACCACCCTCACAGCCATCGAAGAGGCGTCGCCGGCGCTGCCGCAAACCCTGCTGCTCGAACAGAACCATCCGAATCCGTTTAATCCAGAAACCACGATTCGGTACACCCTCCCGGCTGCGGTGCGCGGCATGGCTTTCGTGCAACTGTCGATTTACAGCCTTCAGGGCCGGCGTATCCGCACGCTGGTGCGGGAATTTCAAAGAGCCGGAGACCATGCCGTCATCTGGGACGGCCGGGATGAGACCGGGCAACCGGTGGCATCGGGCATTTATCTTTACCGTCTCTCTGCTTCCGGCATCACGCAGGTCCGGCGGATGGTGTTGATTCGGTAAAAAGATCTCACACACGGTGGCATGGCATCCCGTGGGGGCGCGGTACCGCCGTGCCCCTGCACCGGCCACGATCCAGATAATTCCAGGAATATGGTCAGGCATGACGGCGAATTCGCTGTCAAACAACCAATATCCGGCCTCCACGATTGAATACCCCCTGTCCATTCGCGCACACATATAACCAGGAGTAACGAATCGAGCTTCTCCAGGGGGAATGCTGCCGCAGCAGGTATAAGGAAAATCAATCTGAAGACAAAACGTTGGCTTCAGGATATGACTTTATCTG
>WFVT01000216.1 GCA_015491485.1 Candidatus Zhuqueibacterota bacterium | reverse complement strand
AGCCACTTTCAATGTCGGGCTGGCCATATAGCTCTCAACGGCAAAGCGGGCGCCGCGTTTTTTGTAATAAGCGACCGCCTGTTCAAGATCATCCACGAAAAAAGCGATGTGGTAGGCACCCATCCTTTCACTTGCCGGTTCCGCAGAACGAGCTTCGGCCGCCGGTGAAAAAAACAGCAAGACACCTCCGAGGTTGAGTTTCATGATGCGCCGGCCGTTGGAGAGCTCTACCGTATCGAGATACTCGGCGCCCATGACATCGCAATAAAACCGGCGTGTTTCATCGAGATCGGAGCAGCGATAGTGGACATGTTCGAAACGCAATTGCATGGTCGGTCCTCCTCTGTTTACAAAATGTAAAAAGGAAACCCCTTAAAAATCAAATACTTTCTGCTTTTTGTCCAGGACATTTTCCTTGACAATGCTCACGAACGGCTGTATTTTTCAAAAAATCCGATGAGAGTGCCGCATCGACGTTACCGGGATAGAGTACCGACGGAATGCAACCGAGAGAGCTATCGAATCGCCGCCCGGCTGTTTTCTTGCTTGCCATGATGGCTTTATTCCTGTTTGCCGACCAGAACCTGCTGGCTCCGAATCTGACCGCCATTGCCCGTGATTTTGGTTTTGATGCACTGGAACGGGATGTGAAACTTGGCGGCCAAATTTCCCTCGGCTTTTGGATCCTGGGAGGGCTGGTATCGCTGGCAATTGGTTATTTAAGCGATGTCACTTCCCGAAAAACCCTGTTTTTGTGGGTGATTTTGCTCGGAGAAATCCCCTGTTTGCTCACCGGATTTGCACAAACGTATGCACAGCTTTTCTGGCTCCGAACTCTGACCGGCATCGGCATCGGCGGCGCCATGCCTCTGATTTTCTCGCTGCTCGGCGATTATTACCCGGCCAACCGCCGCGCCGCTGCATCTGCGTACATCGGCCTGGCTATGGCGCTGGGCGTCGCCGTGGGACAACTGATTGCCGGTTTCATCGGCCCGACCTACGGCTGGCGGCTGCCTTTCATTGTGGTGGCTGTCCCTAATTTCATCCTGGCGGCGGTTTTCTGGAAATGGGTCAAAGAACCCTCCCGGGGGCAGACCGAAGAAAGTCTGCGGTGGCTGCATGAACAAGGACTGGGATACCATCGTAAAATCTCGTGGAACGATTACCGCCGATTATTTGCCGTCCCCACCAACCGGCTGGCGTTTGTGCAGGCCATGTTCGGTACCGTGCCGTGGGGCGTGTTTTTTATTTATTTGAATGATTTTTATGCGCAGGAAAAGGGCTTCTCGGTGGAAACAGCCACACTGATTGTGATGTTTATCGGCCTGGCGGCGATCATCGGCGGGCTGGCGGGCGGACTGATCGGCAATGCGCTGTACAATCGTCATCCGAGATATCTGCCGCTGTTCTGTGCAATCACCAGTACGGCCGGGGTGGTGCCGACGCTGCTGCTTATCAATTATGAGCCTGCGGGACCGGGCGGCGCGGGCCTGGCGCTGCCGCTGTTTTTTGGATTTCTTTCCGGTTTCACCGTGGCGCTCACCGGGCCGAACGTGCGCGCCATCCTTTTGAATGTGAATACGCCCGAGACGCGCGGTTCGATTTTTTCACTGTTCAATCTGTCCGACGATCTGGGCAAGGGCCTCGGGCCGGCGCTGATCAGTGTGTTTATCGCGATCTTTGGCCGCACCATGGCGCTGAACATCGCCACGCTGTTCTGGCTGATCTGCGGACTGTTTTTGCTATGGATGGTGCGCACCTTTCCGCGGGATGAGCAGCGCATGCAGGCCCGATTGGCACAGCTTGCAAAACCGCGGTGATGCAGGATGACGGCGTCTCCGGCATCGTATCCGCCGGCGAAAGCCACTCATCGGCCGGTTCATTCAGGGATAGCCAAATCCGAATTCCGATGGAATCATACAGAACTGAACTCGAGGTACAGGGAGAAGCGCATGTACAAAGGATTCAAGATTTTCGCAACTGTTGTGGCATTGCAATTCGTGGCGGTGCAATTTCAGGCTCAGGCGGCCGGCCGGATTCCGGTGCGGGCCAAACACGGGATGGTGGTCAGTGCATCGCATTATGCCTCCGAAGTGGGAGTGAAAATTTTAAAGAAAGGCGGCAATGCGGTGGATGCCGCCGTGGCCACGGCGTTTGCGCTGGCCGTTACCTGGCCGTCGGCGGGTAATCTCGGCGGCGGCGGCTTTCTGGTGTATCACGGTGCCGATGGTTTTGTGACCGCGTTTGATTTCCGCGAGAAAGCGCCTCTGGCCGCCACAGAAACCATGTATCTCGATGAGAACGGCGAAATCCGCGATCGCAGCAATCACCGCGGGTTGCTGGCCGTGGGCGTGCCGGGCACCGTGGCCGGACTGTTTCTGGCGCATCAGCGGCTGGGTCGGTTGCCCTGGGAGGCGGTGGTGCAACCTGCCATTGAGCTGGCCGAAAAGGGTATCCGCGTGACCTGGGGCTTGCATGACGGCATGCGGTATCTACAGCGCGTGGCTGCGGAATATCCTTCGACCCTGAACGTGTTTCTCAAAAACGGCCGGGAGCCGTATGAACCGGGCGAGGTCTGGAAACAGCCGGACCTGGCGAAGACGTTGAAACGGATCAAAAAATACGGTCCCGATGGTTTTTACAAAGGCAAAACCGCCAAACTCATCGCCGAGTTCATGCGAGAAAACGGCGGCATCATCACCGAAGAAGACCTGGCGCGATACGAGGCCAAAGAACGGCAGCCGATCCACGGCACGTATCGCGGCTACGACGTGTATGCCATGTGTCCGCCGTCATCCGGGGGCGTGGCGCTGGTGGAAATGTTGAACATTCTGGAAGGATTCAATCTCGCCGCCATGGGACACAATTCCGGCATGTACATGCACATTCTCGCCGAAGCGATGCGCCGGGCGTTTGCCGACCGCGCCCGGTATCTGGGCGATCCGGACTTCAATCCGGACATGCCGATCGAGCGGCTCACGTCCAAAGCCTATGCGCGTGAACTGCGGCACACCATCGATCTGTTTCGAGCCTCGAAGAGCGATCCCATCAAATTTAACGACGCCTATGAAAGCACGGAAACCACCCATCTTTCGGTGGTGGATCGCGAGGGCAATGCGGTCTCGTTAACCTATACGCTGGAGCAAAGTTATGGATCGAAGATTGTCGTGGAAGGAGCGGGCTTCTTGCTGAATAATGAAATGGGCGATTTTAATCCGATTCCGGGACGGACCGATACCACCGGCCTCATCGGCACGCCGCCAAATCTGATCGCGCCGGAAAAGCGCATGCTGTCGAGCATGACGCCGACCATTGTCGCCAAAGACGGTAAGCCGGTGCTGGTCATCGGCAGTCCGGGCGGACGCACCATCATCAACACCGTGCTGCAGGTGATTTTGAATGTGATCGATCACGGCATGAACGTGGGTGAGGCGGTGGAAGCCGGTCGCATTCACCACCAGTGGCTCCCGGACGTCCTCTTTATTGAAAAAGGAGCAACCACACTCGATTCGCAGCGGCTGGTGGAAATGATGGGCCATCGGGTGCGCATTCGCCGCGGTTTTCAGGGCCGGGCCATGGGCATCTGGATCGATCATGAAAAAGGCCTGCTGATGGGCGCGGCCGATACGCGCAGCCCTGATGGAGCGGCTTTAGGGTATTGACCGCTGACACCGATCCAATGGATGGCGCATCAAACAGGGAGGAACACGATGGATCGTTTGCACGTCAAGGATGCTGTCATTCGCCTCGTTGAGGGCGACATTACCGAGCAGGACACGGATGCCATTGTCAATCCGGCCAACAGTCAATTGATTCTCGGGGGCGGTGTGGCCGGCGCCATCCGCCGCAAAGGCGGCCCCCGGATTCAGGAAGAATGCAACCGCATCGGCGGCACGCCGGTGGGGACAGCCGTTCTGACCTCCGGAGGCAATTTGAAAGCCAAATGGGTGATCCACGCTGTGGGCCCGCGGATGGGAGAGGGGGATGAGGATAACAAACTGCGCTCGGCCACCCTGAGCGCCCTTCGCCTCGCTGATAAACACCAGATGCAGTCCCTGACGTTTCCCGCCATCAGTACCGGTATTTTCGGCTATCCCATGGATCGCTGCGCCGATATCATGCTGCATACCGTAGCGGATTACCTGCAGGGCGAAACCGGCCTCAAAGAAGTGCGGTTTTGTTTGTGGGGCAAAGACGCTTACGGTGTTTTTGCTCAAACGCTGCAACGGGTCGCCGAAAAGTTGAAGACATAAGCCAGCATGACCGGCCGGATAATAGACCGGACCGGCTGCCGGCCTGCTCCGGCGCATGCCCGGGCGGAGCATCCGTCACGTACACCGGCCAGACGGCAAAGCCCGGGTCTCCCCGATCCCGGCCGACACAAAGCCTCAAAACGCATCATACGCAGAAACGAAAGGAGGGGGGGACTGATTGGTGGAAGAGCCGCTTCATTCCATCCGGGAGGCTTTCGGGATGGCTGCTTGCCTCCATGGCAAATTCAGGACGAAGGCATGGCGCCGCCGGATCCACACCTCATGATCCAGATTTTGAAAAAATCGATTTCATTTGTTGGAGAATTTTTCTAAATTTTAAGGCTTTGTAAAAAATAAGTTAAGTGTGGATTAAGCGGTTAACGAATGTGGAGGTCCTATGAAACGATCAGCGGTTTTGTGTCTGGCATTGGTCTTGCTTGGCAGCCCTGCGTTTGCCGGGGGATTTAACATTTACGAGTTCGGCGGCAGGGCTACAGGGATGGGCGGCGCCGTGGCCGCACGGCCCTGGGATGCTTCCACGCTGTTTTACAATCCTTCCGGCGTGGCTTTTCTGGACGGAACCCGGTTTTATGGTGGAACCACTCTGATTTTGCCGACGGCAAAATTCGTGGGCGCAGCTCCCATTTTCAACAACACGGTGTATAGCACCAAAGACGCCATTTTCACGCCCATCGGGATTTATTTTTCCCACAAATTTTCCGATGCGCTCGGCGCGGGCATCAGTGTAACCAACCCGTTCGGTCTGGGGATTGAATGGACGGAAGATTTCCCCGGTCGAGGCATTTCACGGAACGTGTTGCTGCAATCGTTTTACATCTCTCCGGTCGTTGCCTATAAAGTTTCTCCGAACCTCAGCCTCGGTGTCGGGCTGGACATCGTGCTGTCATCGGTGATGCTCGAACGCAACGTGTACATTTTTGACAGCGAAGGCTCACCGGGTTACGAGGTCGGCAAAGTGAATTTGGAGGCAAACTCCCGGATGGCCATGGGATTCACTTTGAGCGCCATGTATCGAGGGGACCGGCTGGGCCTCGGCTTGATGTACCGCCACAAAGTGAATAATCAATTCAAAGACGGCACCGCCGACTTTACCATTTTTGACAATCTTTCTGTTCCCAATGTTGCCGCCGTGGCGCAAAATGTGCTTCAGGATCAAAAAGCCAGCACGGAAATCGCATATCCAAATATTTTCGTCGCCGGCGTGTATTACAAGGTCACACCAAAATTCGGCGTTGAATTCGATTATCTGTGGTTCGGCTGGTCAGTCTTCGATCAAATCAATCTGGATTTCGAGAACGATGCTCTGGACCTGACCATCGATGAAAACTACCGGGATGCCTGGCAAATCCGGATCGGCGCCCATTACGACCTCAGCGAGCGGCTCTCGTTGCGCGCCGGTTACATCTATGACCGCACGCCGCAGCCAATTGAATCGGTGAGCCCGCTGTTACCCGATAACAACCGAAACGATTATTCTTTCGGTGTGGGATACAACTTTGGCAAATATCAGCTCGATCTCAGTTATATGTTGGTGGATGCAGGGGAGCGCAGCACGGTTGAAAATGGTGTTGGCAAGAATCCTGAGGGATTCAATGGTACGTATAGCTCCCGGGCCAATCTGTTCGCAGTCAGTTTTGGAATCCAATTTTAATTCATGTGGAGGGAACGATGAGACAGGTCTGGAAATATGTGTTGGTCTTTGGCATTGGCATAGGCCTCTGGGGCTGCGAGGCGAAAAATCCCTCTCAGCCGTCGCTCAATATTTCGAAAAATCAGCTCGTTTTAAGCAAATTCGTGGCCGTGGGCAACAGCCTAACAGCCGGCTTTCAGTCCGCCGGCATGGTGGAAGATTTTCAAATGCACAGTTATCCCTATCTGATTGCCAAACAAATGGGCAAGGGCGATGAGTTTCAGCAGCCGCTGATCGCGGCGCCGGGAATCGGCAGCACCCCGGGCAAAACGCCGCTCAAATTCGTCAACGGCAACCTGGTGGCCGATGATCTGACCGTCGATCCGGTGTCCCTGCTGAAAAATGCGCTGTTGCCGCGACCGTACGACAACCTGGGCGTGCCCGGAGCACGGGTGGGTGATGTGCTGAACACCGCGGTTGGCTCACAAGCCGAAGGCGGCAACAATCCATTCTTCGATATCGTGCTCCGCAATCCCAACTTTGGCAACACCACGCAATTGCAGCAGGCCATTCTGCTCAACCCGACGCTGATCATCCTGTGGATCGGCAATAACGACGTGCTCGGTGCAGCGCTCGCCGGCGGCAATCTGGCCAGCATCACCCCGCAGACCGAATTTGCATCGAAATTCGACCAGTTGCTGAGCGAGCTGCGCAGTAAGACCCGCGCACAGATCGTCATGGCCAACATTCCGTACGTGACGGACATCCCGTTCATCAATACGCTGGATCAGGTGTTCCGCGCCAATCCCGCCATCGGCGTTACCGATTCAGTGCCGGTGATCTTCGATCAAAACCTGCAGCCGGTGGACTTCAGCGTCATCGGCAGCGGCGGCGTGTTTGTGCCGTTGGTGACCGAAGAAACCAACGTGAAGCACCTGACCATCCCGGCGCTGCAGTTGTATCTGCAGGGCATCGGTGTGCCGGATTCCGCCAAACTGGTGGAGTACGGCTTTCCTCCGCCTATCGCCGCCGGCATGATCAGCGGCATGAAGCAGGCCGGACTCAATCCCACCGGGAAACCGTTGCCGGGTAGTGTAACCATCACCGCCGAAGAAGAGCAGGCGATCCGCGAAGCGGTGGATGGTTTTAACAATACCCTGGCCAGCCTTGCCGCCAAATACAAAGCCGTGCTGGTGGATATGAACAGCATGTTGACGCAATTGAATACCTCCGGCATTGACGGATATTCCGGCCGCTTCGTGCTGCTGGATCCGGCGAATACGGCTTTCAGCCTCGATGGCGTCCATCCCAATAACGGCGGTTATGCCATCGTGGCCAACAAATTCATCGAGGCGATCAATCAGGCATTCGGCCTGAACATCCCGCGCATCGATACAGCACAGTTTAAGGGCCAGTATGTTCCGACCGCATCGCGTGAGCTGGCTCTGATCGCGGCACGCGAAGTGCAGGCGATTTTCCGTTAAATCCGCCAAGCCTTCAGGTGAACGAAAAAAGGGCATCCGCTCAACGGCAGATGCCCTTTTTTCATAGCAAATTTTTTCGGCGAGAGGGTCTTGCTATTTTTCTTCTGCAATCGGCTCCAGCGTCAGCGGATCGCGCAGCGGCAATCGCTTCACTTCGCCCAGGCCGAAATCGGTAAATTTCACCGGATGCTTGTCATAACCTTTGAGCATGTCATCCACATTGCCCACGCCCAGAATCACCAGCTTTTCCGGATGAAGATATTTTTTCGCCACGCGAAGCACATCGTCGGCCGTGACTTTGCGGAAATTGTCCCGGTAGTTTTGCCAGTAATCGGGATCGCGTCCGGTGTATTCGTCCTGCGCAAACGTGCGCACTGTACGTGCCGCCGTGCCGAAGTTCTGCGGAAACGTCTCGATGAAGGAATTGATCGACGTTTGCAATTCCTCTTCGCTCACTTTTTCCGTGCGGATGCGGTTGATTTCTTCCAGCACGATGGATGTGGCATAGGCGCACGTCGGGGTTTTGCTCTGAAAATACGCCCGGAACACCCCCGGATAGTACACTCCGATGCCGAACCGGCTGCCGGCGCTGTAGGCCAGGCCTTCATCGGACCGCACGCGCGACATGATGCGCGAGGTGAACCCACCGCCGCCGAGAATGTCGTTCATCACCCGCAGGGCGAATTCATCCGGATTGCCGCGCTCGATGGCCCAGTGCCCGATGCTGATCCGCCCCTGATTGACGTCTTTGTGCACCATATAAATGCCGGGCTCGGGCTCCCGTTTGGGCCGCGGCACCGGCGGAATTTTCGTGCCCCGGTTGGGCCAGTTGGCGAATGCCTTTTCCAGCTTTTTCAGCATGTCTTTTTTCTTGAAATCGCCGGACACCGCAAAGATGAAATTGGCCGGATAAAAATATTTGCGGTGGAATTCAATCAAGTCTTCACGTGTGATGCTTTCGATGCTTTTTTTCGTGGGCAGGCGATTGATAAAGAAATCCTCGCCGTACATCAGCCGGTTCCATTCGCGCCTTTCGATGCTGGCCGTGTGGTCGTTTCGGCGTTTCATCCGTTGCAGGGTGCGTTCTTTGTACAGCCGCATGCGCTCTTCATCGAAACGCGGATGTTTGAGGATATCCACGAACAGCGCCAGCCCATCGTCCAGATTTTGCGTCAGCACGTTCAGAGTGGCCGATCCCTGCGTCCCGCCGATGGACGTACTGACGCTGGCGGCGAGAAAATCCAGCCGTTCGTCGAGGGAATCGGGGGTGAGGGATTGCGTGCCGCCGTCGCGCAGCAGCGAGCCGACCATGGCCGCGAGACCTTCTTTGCCTTCGGGATCGAGATAGCTGCCGGTGCGGATGATGATCGAAATATTAATGAGCGGCAGCTCGCGATCCTCGGCAATATACACCACCGCCCCGTTTTTCAGGGTGTGGCGGAAATCTTTGGCTTTCGGCGGATCGTATTTGAGCGGCTTGAACGTCAACTGATCGGGATGAGGCGGAATGCCCTGAGCCAGCACCCCGCTGGTCAGAACCGCCAGCAACAGCAGCCAAAGTGTGGCACATTTTCGCATCGCAAAACTCCTTTTATTTCTACGTTGGATTTTCAATGAAAATGATGATTTCCATTTTTTGTGTATCACCCTGAAATCGAATTATTGCTTCTGCTGCAATTCCTGCAACCGCTGCCGGGCTTTTTGCAGCACGACTTCCATGGCCTTGCGCTGATCGTCATTCTGCACCTGGCCCATGCGGCTTTCCATTTGTGAAATCATCATTTGCAGCTGGTTCTGGTCGTTCACCTGTTGAATCCGGCCGATCATCATTTTGACCATCTGTCGCGCCTGTTCCGGCAGTGCGGCAATGGCCGGGTCCTCCGGCTCGGCCGATTCCTTGCGCGTGTAGATCAGCACGTTGCGGTTTTCCCGAGTCAGATATTTTTTGGCCACCCGCTGAACGTCCTCGGCGGTAACGGCCTGCACTTTCGGCGGATAGGTGTTGATGTAGCTCCAGTCGCTCATGACATCGTAAATGGCGAGCTGGATCATCAGGAAAAAGTTGCTTTGCAGCCGGCGGAAATTGGAGGCGGCGTACTGATTCTTCACTTTTTGCAGTTCGTAATCGCTCACCGGCTCCTTCTTCAGTTTTCCGATCTCCTCGTAAATTGCCTGTTCCACTTCCAGCGGACTGTGCCCCTCTTTGGCGATGCCTACCACCTGAATGACGCCCTCGTATTTGCGCGCGTCGATGCCGGCATAGGCGTTGGTGGCGATGCCCTTTTCGAGCACCAGCGATTTATACAGCCGGCCGGTTTTGCCGGAAAGAATGCTGGTGAGGATGTCCAGCGCGGGCTGATCCACATGGTCGTGCGCCACGCCATGGTACCAGATTCGCACCTGTGGGGTGGTTTCGGCCTCGGCGGCCATGCGTTTTTCGGCCAGTTGCGGCACTTCCATGGTGATCACCTCGGGCGGCTCTTTGCGGCCCCGCGGCAGACGGCCGAAGTATTTTTCCGCCAGCCGGATGGTCTCATCGTAATCGAGATCGCCGACCAGCACCACCGAGCAATTGTTGGGTGCGTAATAGGTGTTGAAATACTCATGGGCCTGTTCGCGCGTGATGGCAATCAGGTCCGACGGCCAGCCGATGACCGGCCAGTTGTACGGCGATGACTGCCAGAACATGGTCTCGAACTGCACATCATAGCGGCCGGTGGGGGTGCTTTCGATGCGCAGGCGGCGTTCCTCGTACACCACGTCGCGCTCGGCGTAAAATTCGCGGAACACCGGATTGAGCAGCCGGTCGGACTCGAGCCACATAAACAGTTCCAGCTTGTTGCTGGGCACATTGATGATGTACACCGTCATGTCCTCGCCGGTGAAGGCATTCAGCCCGGTGGCGCCGTGTTTGGTATAAATGCGGTCCAGCTCATCTTTGATGATGATTTCGCGCTGTTTCTGGATGAGTTGATCGAACACTTTTTCCAGCTCTTTGTAGCGTTCGGTCCAGTTTTCGCGTTTGCGCATGTCGTCGATGAGGCCGCGACGCATCATATCACGCATTTTGCTTTCTTCCACCCGCATCAGCGCTTTGACGCTATCGAGCTGGGCGATGATACGTTTGTCGGCTTCGTAGTCCTTCGTGCCGATGGTCTTGGTGCCTTTGAACATCATGTGCTCAAATAAATGCGAAATGCCGGTGATCCCCGGCCGTTCGTTGACCGAGCCGACTCGGAAGGCGAGCCCGCAGGCGATGCGCGGTTCGTCGCCGCGTTTGAGCATGATGAGCCGGAGCCCGTTTTTGAGAATATGCACCCGCGGTTTCACATTTTGCGCCAGGGCGGCCTGTGAGAACGCGCCGAGTGCCGTCCAAACAACCAGAAATCGCAAAACGCCTTTGTACATAGTCCCTACCCTTGTCATTAATGGTGAATATGGATTTGTGGATTTGAATGAAGTGGTTTTGAGATGTTGGGTTTCCTCCCCGGTTTTGGTTGCTCCTTGCTTGCGTGGGGACGTACCAAACCGATGGGGCCGGAAGATGCGCGCACGGTTTGAAACGGGCTTTGCTCCAATCCCCTTTTATCCCCGATTGAAGATGAACACCATATACGCCACGTACATGATCAATAGCACCAGCCCATTGCCCCGGCTGATTTTGCAGCGGCGTCGATAGCGCATAAAGCCGATCAGTGCCAAGGAGGCGATGATGAGCACCCCCAGATCCACATTGATGCGCGCTTCAAACGGAATATCGCGCACCAGCGCACTGACCGGCAAAATGAATAGCGAGTTAAAAATGTTGGAGCCCACCACGTTGCCAATGGCGATGTTGTCCCGGTGGCGCAGGGCTGCCACCACCGACGTGGCCAGCTCGGGCAGCGAAGTGGCGCCGGAAACCAGGGTCAGGCCGATGAACGTCTGTGTGACGCCGAAGTACTCGGCAAAAAAGACGGCCTCATTGACTACCAGCCGGCCGCCCCAGAACAACGCGATAAATCCCCCAGAAAGATAGAACACGATTTGCCAGACAGGCAGAATTTTGAAATCGAGGTCAATATCAACCGTGACGCGGAAGCCGCGCAGAAACACGAAATAGCTGAATAAGCCAAAAACCGTCAGCATTTGCAGCGCGTCGCTGCGGGTGATGAGGCCATCCTGGTTGAGCGAGGGGAGGTAATCGTTGGCGGCGAAGCCGATCATGGCCACAGCAATAAGAGAGAACGAAATCTCATGAATCACCGTATTTCGCTCAACCGTCATTTCGCGGATCAGGGCGCCGATGCCCAGAATCAGCAGCAAGTTGAACAGATTGCTGCCTATGATATTGCCGACCACGATGCCTTCGTTGTTGTCAACGGACGCGATGACGTTGACCATGAGTTCGGGGAGAGACGTGCCAAAAGCGACGATGGTGAGGCCGATGAACAAATCCGACACGCGCAGACGTTTGGCCAACGATGCGGCGCCACGCACCACGGCCTCCGCCGCGAGAATGACCATCACCACACCGAGAATCAGCCAGAACAAATTCAATAGCATGCACATTCTCCCCAATCAACACAGCACAATATTGTAGCACAAGCATTCCTGTAGCACAAGCATCCTTGCTTGTGATCTCAGGCCTACGGCTCAAAAAGCGAATACAAATAACGCAAAACCTGTGCACAGATGTAAATGACCATCGGGATGCCTTGTGTTTCAGATGCCGGGATGGATCGCGCTACTTCGCACGCCAAATGCTTTGTGCGGTATCACGCATAACCACCAACAGGCCGGGCCATGCATTCTCAGAAAATTGCTCCAACGCCTTGATAATCCGCTCATGAATCTTCTTTCGATTCGGCCGGTGAAGCTGTATAATGAGGATGCCGTGATGAGATTCCATTCGATATTGTGCGAATCCTTTGTCCGTTGTCATTAGCAGCCGCTTTTCCTGCTGACCAGATTCCATAAAGCGCTGTCCGTCATCCCCTCCTGTTGAGTCCCTCGAATGTCTCTGACGTCATGCCCCATGCGACGGAGCGCTTTCACCGTCATGAGTGGAATGTTTTCATCCACACGAATATTCATTTCTCCTCAGCCAGAATTTCCAATGGCGTGATTTGTTCTTCAGCAAGGGATGCCGCATAATCAAAACAGGCAAGAATGTCCTCACGCGTCAGAGAAGGATACTCTTTCAGAAGCGCTTCAATGGTGTCGCCGTTGGCCAGCATACGAAGGATTTGGTGCACCGGGATGCGAGTCCCCTTAATGCACGCCTGACCGTGACATATATTGGGATCAATGACAATTCGAGGATTCATGGTGACTACTTCCTGGTGATTATCAATTATTTCATTGGCTTTTTGTCAATGTCTTTAACGGCTGTATCTTGTTATAATACAGAAAGCATGAATAGTTCAATTAACGGCCAATTTCACAAGCGGCCTTAAACAGACAAATGCTTTAGATTTAAACGTGCAAATTGTAACACAAGCATCTATCGTAGCGCAAGCCCCCCTGTAGCACAAGCATCCTTGCTTGTGATTTTAGGCATCACACCCCGTATCACCAGCATGCCCGCCTATCCCAATCTTACCATTCCACGCTCCAATATGCTCCTGTTGCCGGAAAAACGCAAGCCGGAAGGAACCAGTGGCGGCTATTCGATCTCCAGCAGGAACGCATGCAAATACCGCCCCTCGGGATGATACAAACTGAACGGATGATCCACCGGATGCGCATGCTCGGATAACACCCGCACCGATCGCTTCGCATCATGCGCCGCCGCGAACAAGATTTTCTGAAACAAGTCCGGCGAAATGTGCTGCGAACACGAACATGTAAACAGCAGCCCGCCGGCCGGCAGCCGTTTCATAGCCTGCAAATTGATATCCTTGTATGCCCGGGACGCCCGTTTCACATCCTGCCGGTGGCGCGCAAATGCCGGCGGATCGAGAATGATGATATCAAACGGATCGTTGACCGTGCGCAAATAATCGCCGACGTCAGCCGCGACAAAATGATCCGCCGGCAGTTGAAACCCGTTTTCGCGCACGTTTTTCTGCGCCAGCTCCAGCGCCTGTTTTGACCGATCCACACTCACCACCGTCTCGGCGCCACCGGCCATGGCGGCCACCGTGAACCCGCCGGTATAAGCAAAGCAATTCAACACGCGGCGGCCGTGTGCAAGCTGACGAATGAAATGCCGGTTGTCCCGCTGATCCAGATAAAAGCCGGTCTTTTGCCCGCCGACAATATCCACATAAAAAATCAACCCGTTTTCGGTAATGCGCACCGCGCCGGAATTGAAATCGCCCAGCCGTGTGCCCACACTGGCGGGCAATCCCTCGGCCTTGCGCGAAGGCACGTCGGACTTTTCGTAAATAGCCAGCGGATCGAGTTCCTCTTCCAGCGTCTGCACAATCTCATCCCGGCGGCGGTCCATGCCGGCATGGCTGATTTGCATCACCAGAATGTCGCCGTACTGATCCACAATCAGGCCGGGCAGGCCGTCGCCCTCGCCGTTCACCAGGCGATAGGCGTCGGTGTCTCCGGTGATCCAGCGCCGGCGCAACCGGATGGCGCTGCGGATCTGTTCCTGCAAAAACGCCGCATCGATGGGCTCGTCTTCCCAGCGCAGCAGCCGGCAGCGGATGGAGTGGTGCTGCGAATAAAAACCTCGGGCCAGAAACCGGCCGGCGGCGTCCAGCACGCGCACTTCATCCCCGGATGCCGGCTCGCCTTCGATGCGCTCGATGGCGCCGGAAAACACCCACGGATGCCGTTGTTTGACGGATTTTTGCCGTCCGGGTTTCAAATAAAGTTGAGTCATAAGGCCTCTTGGTTGGTGATGGTGTGTATGCCGCTTGAAACCGCGGCTGTGAATGCCCCGCGATGGCTACGGTGTGTTCCCGGGCGTGGGCGGCTATGAAAACAGCGTTTCAATATCCTGTTTGGAAAGCTGTTTGAAGAAGGCACGATCGGTGGTGATCAGTTTTTCCACCAGTTCCCGTTTTCGTTCCTGCAATTGCAGCACCTTCTCTTCCACCGTGTTGCGTGCAATAAATTTGTACACAAACACGTGCTTTTCCTGTCCGATGCGGTGCGACCGGTCCGACGCCTGCGCCTCTACCGCCGGATTCCACCATGGATCGTAATGAATGACGTAATCGGCGGCGGTCAGGTTCAGGCCGGTGCCGCCCGCCCGCAAACTGATGAGAAACAGTTTGACAGCATCGTTTTCCTGGAAATTTTTCACCCGTGCCTCGCGATTGCGTGTGCGCCCGTCGAGATACTCGTACGGAATGCCGGTTTTATCGAGATGGTTTCGGATGATGGTGAGCATTTTGACAAACTGCGAAAACAGCAGAATTTTGTGCCCCTCAGACAGAATTTCTTCAATGTGCTCGATGAGCGCGGTGAATTTGCCCGAAGGCCGGTCCGTACCCGGTTCGATGAGGGCCGGATGGCAGGCGATCTGCCGCAATTTCATCAGGCCTTCCAGCACCTTCATCCGGCTCTGATTCAATCCCTTTTGATCGATCTCTTTCAGAATGGCCGCGCGGTAGAAATCCCGCCATTGATTGTATAGCTCTTCCTGCTCCGGCTCCATGGTGGTGTAAATCACCGTTTCGGTTTTCGGCGGCAGGTCTTTTTCCACCTGATCTTTGGTGCGCCGCAAAATGAACGGATACACCAGCCGGTGCAGAAACCCGGCCGTTTGCACATCGCCTTTGCGTTCGATCGGCGTGGCAAAGGCGCTCTGAAAATAGCGCCGGTTGCCGAGCATTCCCGGATTCAAAAACGCCATCAGCGACCACAGCTCGAGGGTGTTGTTCTCCACCGGCGTGCCGGTGAGCGCCAACCGGTGGTTCGCCCTGAGCAGTCGCGCCGCCTTGGCCGTTTGCGATGCCGGATTTTTGATGTTTTGCGATTCATCCAGGATCACATAGTGGAACTGCACTTCCCGCAGAAAGCCGATATCGCGGCGCAGGGTGCCATAGGTGGTGAGCACGATATCATGGCCCTCGAATGCCGCCGGATCGCGCGTTCGTTCGGGGCCGGTTTGGACATAGATTTTCAAATCCGGCGTGAACCGTTCCGCCTCGCGCTGCCAGTTGAATACCAGCGATTTCGGCACCACCACCAGCGAAGGCAGGGTGTTGCCGCGCTCCTTCTCGTGGAGCAGCAGCGCCAGTGCCTGGATCGTTTTGCCGAGCCCCATATCGTCGGCGAGGCAGCCGCCGAAGTGAAACTCCTGCAAAAACACCAGCCAGTTCAGTCCGGCGCGCTGGTATTCGCGCAGTTCTCCGCGCAGACCTTTCGGCGGTTCAATCTCGGCGATGCCTTTAAAATCCCGCAGCCGGTCCAGCATCCCCAGAAAATCGGGATCGGCGTGTATTTCATCCACCTGTTCCGCCAGCGTATCAATCAGGGAAACATGCACTCGCGATAAGCGCAGGGTATCGTCCTGCACACGCTCTCCGATTTTTAGCAGGTGGCTGAACTGGCGCAGCCAGCTATCCGGGATTTTGACGAAGCTGCCGTCGGCCAGTTTGATGAAGCGCCGGTTTTCCTCGAGCGCCTTCTGAATTTCAGCGATGGACACCTGCAGCCCTTCCACATCCACGACCAATTGCAGATCAAACCAATCGATGCCGCTGGACACGGTGATTTTGGCCTGCGGCCGGGCCCGGCGCACGCGCAGCTTGTTGAGTTTGTCCTCACCGTAAATTTCAAACCCGTGTTGCGCCAGCTCCGGAATTTTTTCCAGCAACCAGTCCAGGATATTTTCAGCGGCGGGCATAAAACTGTTGCTGTCAATTTCGGTCACTCCGCTTTGCAGCAACAACTCACGGAATTCGGATTCCCGGTCAAAATCGCGCGGGATTTTTAGGATGTGCTGATTTTCCCGCGAGGCGGCAAATAGATGCGGCGAAGGACTCTGGGGCACGATTTCGTGGTCCCCATAGGCAAATTTGAGTTCTATGATCAAGTTTTCGCCCTGTTCTTTCAGATAGAGCCGCGGGACCGGAGGCAACTCGGTTTCTTCAAGAGAAAGAGTATCCGGAATCTGCAAATTTTGAGAAATATCATCCAGCCGCGAGATTTTACGCAGGAATTTTATAAAATCCTTCTGCGGGATGGACAGGGAGAAGTTCGGCATGGTAAAGGCGTGCAAAATACGGCCGTTTTGCACATTTTCAATTTCGATCAGGCGATCGTCCCGCAAAATCCAGACCGGATTCGACGTTAAAACAAAATGCTCTTCTCCCAGCGGCTCTTGCTCGTCCGCAAAATGAAGATACGGCCGGCAAATCCATCCGCTGCGGCCTTTCTCCATGTTGAACAGAATACGTGCCTTTTCTTTGGCAAAATGCAATGGACGGTAAAGGCCGTTGGCCGTTTCCTGTTCAATGACGCTGTCCTGCAGCAAAGAAAGGAGGTAACCATATTCTTCGCCCAGGGCAAAATGGATTTTGTCAATGTCTGAGCCATAAAAATGCCGATAGCGATTTCGATAAGCACTCCATTCGCTCTGAGCCACAAAAAATCCCAGCACCAGTTTCTCTTTTTCTGTTACGCGCACATTTTCATCGGCCCAGTTGGTCAGCGAAAACGAAGTCCGTCGGCCCAGGCTGCCGTCTTTGCGAACATAGGCTTTTTCGACGACAAGGGTGGCGTGCAGTTTGGTGAGTTTAAGCGTAAATGCCAGTACCCATTGAGGATGGCTGTCCTTTGAAGCCCCATCGATTTGAAATTTCAGGATGAAATCTTCCCAGTCGGACAGGCGGCGGACGCGGGCGCGTTTGGGCCTGGGGGATTCCTTGGGCATTTGGTGCAGTATCGATTCCACCTTCAGCATGGTGGCAACCAGATGCTTGCAAAAATCAGGATAAGGACAGTCGCAAAAATAATCCGCGGTGTTGTCTTTTAGCCGGATGCTGACGGAATATATCTCCTGTCCGACCACTTCCGCGCGGACGCCGCTGTCATCGATGGACAGGATTTCCACCCGGTCCGCAAGGAAGTAGCGGCGGCCCCGTTCATAGATCACTTCATCCGCGAGAGAGCGGATATTGGCTTTGTTGAAAAATTTAAAAAACCTGGCGCGGTCGATGGATAAAACCATGGGTATCCGTGTTGGCTCGCATTTAAATGTTTATCTTAAACCGATAATATAATGAAATTTTGAATAAATTCAAACATTTGTAAAAATTTGCTGAAAGTATCCCGTTTTCGTTCTCATGGTAGGGCAATTT
>WFVT01000215.1 GCA_015491485.1 Candidatus Zhuqueibacterota bacterium | reverse complement strand
GTACAGTTTGTACCGGGGATTGTCCGGATCGATGGAGCCGTCGGGGGCGATAGGACCGGGCACGAATTCCACCGAGAACTCGGCTGCGGCCGTACGCACGGCGCCGTCCACCATACCGGCGATCCAGATACCGGCTGCGAAGTGAATGGTTTTACCGGATCCGGCAGGCCATTCCATACCGGCGTCACCGGTGCGACGCCAGCTCACCCATTGGCCTTCATTCAACACGTCGGTTTTGATCCGGTTGGGTTGAAAATATCGCAGTTCCACTACATCGGGTTTGCTCAATACCGGTTGTTTATTCCCGGGCAACCCTGCATAGCCGGGGGTGACTGCGGCCACTAAAAACATGGCCAGCATGCCCAGGGAAAGGATCGATAGGACCTTCCTCATAGGTAAGTTCCCTCCTTGCATTGATTTCTGATGCATTCATCTACCCACATGTTTATAGGTGCCTGTGGAACCGCCCTGAACGCAGGCGGTTTCCGGGCCCGAATGACTTACAGCGCTTTGATATCGAAGCGCAAACCGAGACGAATTTGTCGTGGAGCGCCCCAGTTATACGGGCTGACGATCCGCGGCAGATAATATTTAGCCGCGTGCGGTTGCTCTTTCTGATAAGAACGCCCTTCCAGGGTGCGCAGCCAGCCATCGTCATCCGGGTTACCCGTAGCAGGGAACACATTCTGCACGTTTTCAGTGTTGAACAGGTTGATGATCCAGATATAGGCGTTCAGGTCCACATTGGCGATCTCAAAGCGTTTGTCGAGTCGCACATCCAGGCTGTATTGCCAGGGCATGTACGCGGAATTGACCGCCGCTCGGGGAATCGGCCGCAAAGAACCACCGAAAATGAACGAACGCACCTCGATCGGGGTGTAGGCAAGACCGCTGCCGAAGGTGAACAGCAGGTTCAGCCCGAGGCGACCGAACGGATGTCCGCCCAGAAATTCGGGACCATCATCAGGAAGCGTCCTGAAATCGATATTCACGGTACCGGTATGCCGCTGATCGAAGTCCGTGGGCGACACGAACGTAATGGTCTGCGTACCGAGCCAGGCCGCGGCGAAACCGCTGGTTGCGTTGGAACCGGTGGCTCCGGCGTACTGCAGCGTATAGCTGGCACGTGCTGCCACCCGGTTGGTGCGCCGCAGGTCAAAGCTGAACGACAGACCTTTCACCGTTCCGTAATCGCCATTGACGTAGCGGGCATACACACCGTGCTGCGCCCCTTCTTCCGGGAACAGGTTCCGCACCTGCACAAGATCCCGTTGCTCTTTGAAATAGGCGGTAATTTCAAGAGCCATATTGTCGCCAATTTGCTGACGGAAGCCGATTTCGTAGGACGTCGTCTTGACCGGTTTCAGCTCCGGATTACCGGAAATCGTGAAGTTACCGGCCTGCAAATCATTAGCAAAGCCAATCAGCGGCACGAACAGACGGTTCAGCTCGGGGGTCTGCGTATATTTGCCGTACTGAGCATGGAAGACCGTCCGATCGGTCACCGGGAAAGAAATACCGATTCGCGGATTGATGTTCAGGTGAGTGACCGGATCCACCAGTTGTTTTTCATCAATCTGGCCGTTGACGATTTTAATATTGTCCGGATTGGCAAACCGTTTTTCAGCCGGATTGAAATAATCCAGGCGGAGCCCCAGCTTCAGCACCAGATCCCGGAACTCCATTTTGTCTTCGCCGTACACCGAGAACACGACCGGATGTTTGGCGGCGAAAGGTCCTTCATCGATTTTCTTCCGTCCCCAGAAATCATAACCAATATTATCGGTGTACGAGGCGCGGAATTCATTATCGCCCGGCTCAGTCAGTCCCTGGGCCACGGTGTTCAGAGCAAGGCGATGCGTATTAATGGCATAAGAACGTACCGTATTATAACGATATTCAATACCGGCTTTCAGCTCATGCGTACGGCCGATTTGGTGGGTTAAATCGGCTTTGACTCCGATATAGCCGATTTCCTGTTTGCTGAAATCGCCCACAATGTTTCCGGGAGCGGCAAAGCGGGCGAAGAAATCGGGATCGCTCATATCCTGACCGTTTTTCAGCATCCAGGGATTGGCTTTGCCGTCATTATTGAAATCGGTTCGGTCGCCGGCATTGAGCAGATCATCCCACCAGTACGGGTCCCCGGATTCACCTCCCGTTCGGAAATAGCTGAGCGTAGCCGTCCAGAAGGTGTTCGGGCCCGGCGTGTGGGTAATCTTCAAATAATAAGCATCAGAAAACGAAATGGTTTTGCGGTTGCGCAAACCATTGAACAACGAGAAATAATTGCTGTAGCTGCGTCTGACAATTCGAGAGGAGTTTCCGCCCAGTTTAAACTTCAGAGTTTTCCAGTCGAACGTCAAATTGCCGTTCCAGTGCCATTGAGACGACTCGTTGTTCGGTTTTGGTCCGCGCACCATTTTGAATTGCGCTTCAACCGTATCAATTTTTGCACTATCCGTTTCGGGGAAATAGCCCGTAGCCACCGGGAAGCGATAAATCAGATTGTCTTCATCAACCAGTTTAATGTGGCTTTTCCAAATGGGTTCATCCGGAGCATTATCGCCGTTTTCATCCGGCCAGATCCAGGGCATGGGATAAACAATTTCATTGGTGCCCACTTTGACCATGGCCGGGAAAGCAGCGTTGGTCGGGCTTTGATCACGGAAGAAACGCCGTTCACCTCCGATGTAGAATTTGATTTTGTTGTCGGTTCCGGGAACGGGACCGCTGAAATTCAGATTGTAAAGGTTGTAGCCGTAGGAATAGGTGCCGAGCAGCGTTTCGCGCTCTTTCAGAAACTCATCGCTGATGAGCTCTCCTCCGAGGCGGTATTGGTTGCCACCGGTTTTGGTGGTGACATTAATCACGCCGGAGTTGGCGAAACCGTACTCAGCGCCCATACCACCCGCTTGATACTGAATTTCCTCGATGGAGTTGTTGCTGATTTCGCCAGCACGCCCCAGGGTGAGGGGGTTGTTCTGATACACGCCGTCGATATAATAGGCAATCTCTTCACGGCGACCACCGCGGACATAAAGATTGCCGCCGGACTGTACCACCCCCGCCTCCAGTGCGGCGATTTCCGCATATCCACGAACCGGCAGGCTTTCAATGTCTTCCGCCGTCCGGATATGCACTTCGTTGGTGGCGTTTTTATTCACTAAAGGCCGTTCCGCGATCACTTCAACCGCCCCCAACTCGATGGCCTCGCTGGGAAGTTCAAACGTCAATTCGGTGGTGAGATCAATGTGGACTCGAACATTGCGGATGGTCACATCGCGGTAGCCGATGAAGCTGGCTTTCACATCATACGTGCCTGCGGGAACATTCAGGATGACGAATTCACCATTAACGTTAGTCGCAGCACCGAGAGTTGTCCCCACAATCACGACATTCGCACCAGGCAGGGGTTCGCCGGTTTCCTTGTCCTTGACCACTCCGGCAATTTTGCCTGTGGTACCGGCAAACAGTGCGGCGCCTGGGATCATGACAACGAGGAATAAGACTATCCATTTTTTTAGCATCGTATCCTCCCTTATTAACTCCCAGTC
>WFVT01000214.1 GCA_015491485.1 Candidatus Zhuqueibacterota bacterium | reverse complement strand
TTACAAAAAGCCAGGGCCAAAGATCGTCCGCCGCATTCAGTCCAGGCGCTCCAACGAGATCTACACCTCAAGCATCCGCCGCGACGTATCGAGGCATTCGATATTTCGAACATTCAGGGAACCGATCCGGTCGCTTCCATGGTCTGTTTTGTGGACGGCGTGGCGAAGAAATCGGACTACCGCCGTTTCAAAATTCGTAGCAAGCAAACGCCCGATGATTTTGCCATGATGCGGGAAGCCATTGCGAGGCGCTATGGCGGGTCATTGGCGGAAAAACTGCCTTTGCCGGACCTCATCCTGGTGGACGGCGGAAAAGGGCAGCTCAGTGCTGCACTGCAGGCGCTGAAGGACGTCGGCAAAGCCGATATCCCGGTGGTGGCATTGGCCAAGCGCCTCGATGAGGTGTTTGTGCCCGGTCAGTCGGAGCCGCAAAACATTCCGCGCACATCCAGCGGGTTGAAACTGCTGCAGCGGTTGCGCGACGAATCCCACCGATTTGCCAACACCTTTCACCGTGAGCTGCGCAAAAAACGCACGGCCGTATCCGAGCTGGAAAACATCCCGGGCATCGGTCCGGCGCGTCGGCGAGCGCTGCTGAAATATTACGGTTCGGTGCAGGCCATTCGCGAAGCCTCGGTGGACGATTTGCTGCTGGTGGATGGAATCAACGAAGAGCTGGCCCGCGCGATCTGGGATTATTTTCATGCGGTGAAGGCAGAGTCGTGAGAAAGAGAACGCAGATACCGGACGGCCGGCCGCATGCGCGGCGATACCGGCATGGCGTTGGCGCATGGTTGGTCGTTTTGCCGTTGCTTTTTCCTCCCGGTGATGGCAAGTACGATCCGACCACCTTGGTTTTCCCGACTTTTTTACATACGTATGGCGTCCGTAAAGCGACGAAATTTCATTTGTTTCTTTATGTGCAAAACCGGGTCAAAGTCAAAAATCCTCAGGGAATTGCGGCTACGCGGCTGGATAGCTGGGATGATCCCGACAGCGAAAAGGATGATGACGAGATCACCATTTATGGCGTCAATTCCGGCGAAAATGTGATCATTTACAATACATCGATGACCACCATCGATATTTATGGTTTGAATGAACGCGGCGTCCGCCGACTGAACGCTCCGCACGGTATCACGGCTGCCCCGTGGGGAGATGTGTATGTCGCTGATACGGGCAACAACCGTGTGGTGCATTTGTACAATCCAGCCAAAAAGCTACAGTATGTGCGCGCCATCCATGGGGATGGCTTGTTGCAGCCGGTGGGGGTGGCCATCGCCGGCGACAGCTCGTTATATGTTACGGATACAGGGCATTCGCGATTGCTGCTGTTCCGGCAGGATACCCTGACACGCGTGATCGCCGGTCCGGGGAAGGAAGACGGTCGGGTGTGGAAACCCACCGGGGTGGCGGCCACCAGTGCCCGTGATCGTTGGACGTTCTATCGGGAAGACTTTGTCGTGGTGGTGGACCGGAACGGTAAACGCATTCAAAAATTTTTGCCGGATGGCACGTTTGCAGGCGCCGTGCACAGCCGTGATTTTGGCTATCCCAATGCCGATTTGCAGTACGTCGCCATCGATTTTTACAATCAAATCTGGGTGACCGACAAAACGAATCATTGTATTCATAAATTTGATAAAAATCTACGTTATTTGGATAGTTTCGGTAGAAAAGGTAAAGGAGATAAGGAGTTTGTCGAGCCGCGCGGAATCACGATTTATAAGCGATTCGGCCAGGTGTTGATCGCAGAGAAAGAGGCGGCGCAGTATTATTGGATCGGCACCGATGTCAAACAGTTCACGGCGGTTGCGGACAGTCAGAATTTTTTGACCATCCGTTATTTTTTAACCGAGCCCAGTTTTGTTACTCTGGAAATTCTCGACGATAAGAAGAAACCCCTGGCGACGGTTTTGAAAAAAGCGCGCCGTCCTGCCGGGCAACATGTGGAGCGACTGGCCGGGAATTGGCACCTGTTGCCATACCGTGTGGTTGATGGAGAAAAGCGCTATCCAGCCGAAATGATTCGCGGTTATCCAAAACTTTTGCCCGGAACCTATCAGGTTCGGCTGACCATCACAGCCACCTACTCAAGTTATAAATATTTCAAAAAAACCGTGACAAAGCCGTTTGTCGCGCGGTAACGTGATTAACGGAAAGAGGCTTATGCAAGAACCGGAAGTTACCCTGGAACTCGCTTTACAGCACGGGCTGAATGAAGAAGAATATGAGCGGATCTGCGACCTTATCGGTCGAAAGCCGAATTACACCGAACTGGGCATGTTCTCGGTGATGTGGTCGGAGCATTGCAGCTACAAAAACAGTATTCTGCTTTTGAAAACCCTGCCACGGGAAGGCGAATACCTGCTGGCTAAAGCCGGTGAGGAGAATGCCGGACTGATTGATATCGGCGATGGTCTGGCGGTAGCGTTTAAAATCGAGAGCCACAACCATCCATCGGCGGTGGAACCCTACCAGGGAGCAGCCACCGGCGTGGGAGGGATTTTGCGCGATATTTTTTCCATGGGGGCGCGTCCCGTTGCCGCGCTCAACTCCCTGCGCTTCGGCAGTCTCGATGATCCGCACGTGCGCTATCTGTTCCGCGGCGTGGTGCATGGCATCGGCGATTACGGCAACTGCTTCGGCGTACCCACGGTGGCCGGTGAGGTGTATTTTGATCCGAGTTACCGCGGCAATCCACTGGTCAACGCCATGGCTGTCGGCATCGTCAAGCACGACCGGATTGTACGAGCGGTGGCGCACACCGAAGGCGCCCGGGTGTTTCTGATCGGCGCTTCGACCGGGCGGGACGGCATTCATGGCGCGACCTTCGCCAGCGAGGATTTGAGCGAAGCCTCCGAAGCCAAACGGCCACAAGTGCAGGTCGGCGATCCATTTACCGAAAAGCTGCTTTTGGAGGCGACTCTGGAAATGGTGAAAGAGGATTGCGTGATCGGCATTCAGGATATGGGGGCGGCGGGAATCACCTGCAGCACCAGCGAGATGTCGGCGGCCGGAAATGTCGGCATGATCATCGAACTGGATAAGGTCCCGCTGCGCGAAAAGGATATGATCCCGTACGAAATCTTACTGTCCGAGTCGCAGGAGCGCATGCTGGTGGTGGCGAAACCCGGCAAGGAAGATACCATCAAACAAATTTGCGAGAAATGGGATTTGCATGCCGCTGAAATCGGCCGCGTAACCGAAAAGAACCGACAGTTGCAGATTTTCTGGCACGGCAAAAAAGTAGTCGATATTCCGGCGGATTCACTGGTGGTGGGAGGGGGTGCGCCACAGTACCAGCGCAAGAGCCGGCGGCCGAAATATATCGATCGGCTGCAGGCGGAGGATTTAAACGCCTTACCCCATCCGCTGGATTTGAGCGAAACGTTACTGAAGCTGCTGGAATCACCAAATATCGCTAATAAGGGCTGGGTTTATCATCAGTATGATCATACCGTGCGTACCAACACGGTGGTGGCGCCCGGCGCCGATGCCGCAGTGATCCGCATCAAAGGCACGAAAAAAGGATTGGCGATG
>WFVT01000213.1 GCA_015491485.1 Candidatus Zhuqueibacterota bacterium | reverse complement strand
CTTCAGGAGATTGCGGGATCGGGATCGCGCGTGGTGTGTGTATGCGGCTCCACCGCTTCCAAATGTGACGCGCCTCCGGCAGATGGTTGATTTTTTCCAGCAGAGACCCGACGACGTTGCCTTCGCGCAAAAGAATGCCGCCAATCTCTTGCATCCGGAATTGAGAAAACAGATCCTCCATCGCGGCGCGGGCCTGCCGTTCGCAGCCCCGTTTCTGATACAGATGGGCCAGCCAAATGTGCGGATTGGCAAATAAAAGACCGTGGGGCGCCGAATCAAGCCGGTGGATGGCCTGCTGGAACGACGCTTCCGCCTCTGCCCATTTCTTCTGCTGCATTTGCAGAAGCCCGCTTAATGTCTCTGCCGCGATGTGATTTTCCGGCATATCACGGGAGAGCAGTTCCTGGTTCACTTGCTCCAGGATGTCCCGGGCCTGTTCAAAACCATCATTCAAAAAGAGTTGCAAACCGTGCAGGGACAAAAAGGATACCAGCCATTGCCGGGGTCCTTCGTTTTGCTCATAAAACGGACGCCGTTGGGCCCAGTATGTTTCAAACGCTCCGTTCTGTTTGGATACCAGCCGATCCCAGAGTTCGGTCATGTCCAACCCGATGGTGATGTACACCAACTGACCCAACTGCTGGTTCAATTGCATCGCCCGATGGCGCAGCTTTCGTGCTTCTTCGATGTTGCCTTTCAGGAACAGAATCACATTCAGCAGGCACAGCGCTCCGACGCTGGCCGGTGTGGCGGTTTCACCGAAGCGCTGCAACACCTCCCTACAATATTGTTCAAAAGTGGAAACCCCAAGCCCGCTGAACAGCAGCGGCGCACGCAGTTGATGGCCCAAAATATTATAGGCGATGGGGTCGCCGCTCATTTTGGTGATGCGCATGGCCTGCAAGATATCATCCCGGCCGTTTTCATTGAGCTTTCCGGTATAGACATGCATCCAGACGGAGGTGATGTGCGCCTGCACCCTCTGATGCGGCTGCAACGGTTTGGCAAGCGCCTGGTTTAAATATACAATGGTTTTCTGAGGATCATGTAAAGCGGAACCCAGGTTGGCCAGCATGAGCAAAACCTGCCCTTCGGCTGCATCGTTTTTCCGCAATTGAAAGCCCTGCAGCGACTGCCGGAGATGGTGTTCGGCGGTAGTAAAATCGCCCATTTGCAGGGCGCAGGTGCCCAGAAGATATTGCAAATGCGGTCGGTTTTGCTGCTGTTCTTCCGGAAGCCCCGTAATCCAGCGCTGTAACGCCTGGATATATCCGTGGGTCAGCAGCGTTTGCCCTTCTCTTTCCAGTACGCCAGCGGCCTCATCCCAGCGCCGGGCGGCGAGGTAATGGCGGATTTTTTCGGCCGGTTCGGCATGCGCCTTCGCGGCCCGGTAATGCAGGTCTGGCAGCCGCTCCGGAAATTTTTGCGCCAGTTGATGTCGCAGAAATTCCGCAAACAGATCATGATACCGGTACGTACCGCCGTCCTTGACCGGGGTCAGAAAGAGATTTCGGCGGTACGCTTCTTCCAGCAGTACCGGCGCATGGTCGTTGAGGGTGACCGCCCGGCACAGGCGGGGCGATAGTTCTGTAAGAACGGCGGTTTCCAGCAAAAACCGCTGCAGTTCGTCGGGCTGCCGCTCCAGCACTTCCTCAGCCATCAACTGGTATATGAGCCTTTCGGGGTGATTGAATTGTTCGAAGAACATCTGTTTTTGATGCAAATCGGGCTGCTGGCTGAGAGCCAGCGCAAATAGGTGCAGCGAGGCGATCCAGCCTTCGGTGCGTTGATGAAGCCTTTCGGCATCTTCCCGGGACAGGTCGATGTGCCATAGCTGCCGAAAATACGCGTGGATTTCTTCCGGGCCGAATTTCAGATCGGTCAGGGGCATTTCGGCAACACGCCCATGCACTCGCAGCCGGGCCAGGGGCAGCGGTGGTTTTTCGCGGGAGGTCAATAAAATGTGCAGGTGATCCGGCGAATGTTCCAATAGATACATCAGCGCGTCATGGACGGCCTGATGGGTGATCAAGTGATAATCGTCCAGCACCAACACCGCCTGTGAAGACCGTGCGTCGTGCAATTCATTGATCAGGGCGGCGAGTATGGACCGGACAACGGCACCGGAGGGGGAGGAAGCAGCAAGAAACGGGATGCGCTCGAATACCGATTGGGGCAGTAGTTGATCCCAGGCCGCCGCCATGGCATAAAGAAAGGCATGCAGGTCGTTATCGTCCTCACTGAGACGCAGCCAGGCCTGGGGGACAGCCTGCAATTCCTGAAGCGCCTGAACCGCCAGGGTGGTTTTGCCGTAGCCTGCGGGAGCTGAAAGTAAGGTGAGACGGTGATTGAGCAGCGCCTGCGTCACGCGGGATATCAGATGCGGCCTCGGCAGCAGCCGTTCCGCGGTCTGCGGCGGCATCAATTTGGTTTTGGGAAGCCAGGATGTATCGTGCATAAACGAAATTGGTTCATGTTGAATTTTGAATTGCCCCCACATCTTCACAGGATTGCTGAAAGAACAGCAAAAATCTGCCCACTGATGGAATGAAGCGCGGCCGATATGGAATCGCTTTCATCAAACCGCAGATTTCACCGATTGGTAAGGAAATTTTGTAGCCACGGATGAACGCAGGTTGAAAACAAATGATCTGAATGTGGATCTGGCGGCTATGGTTGAACGGTTGTTTTAATCTTCGATCGATGAAGAAGGCAGCGGTTCAGCGATTATCTTTTTCGGTCATGTCGGAAACCAGCATCCGCTGAAAGGAGTGGACGCCAGAATGCCGGCAAAATGGCTCTCCATAGCGGGAGCGTGTGGGAATCGAACCCACCTGCCCTGACAAACGTCAGGACACAACGGATTTGAAGTCCGCGGCCGCCACCAGGCATGCATGCGCTCCCGAATATTATTTATTAAGTTATGAAGAAACGGGGCATGAAGGCAAGGGAAAAGTGGTAGGCAAAGGGCCCCCGGTTATGAGAGGAATGCCGGGTCGCATTGATTTTGTGCTCTCGCCGAGGCGCAGAGCACGCGGAGAGTTTTTGTTGATTTATGATACGGTACACCTGAACGACCGTCATTTCTGAATCTGGGATGCGATGGTTTTTTAAATGAGCCACGGATGCACG
>WFVT01000212.1 GCA_015491485.1 Candidatus Zhuqueibacterota bacterium | reverse complement strand
GTTAATCTCTTCCTCGATTTCACGCACGTGCTTTAAAAGGCGGGGATCAGCCGGCAGGTAACAGAAAGCCTTTTCGCCCGTCTCATTGGGGCGTCGGCGGACGATCCGGCCAATAATCTGCCGGAACGCCATCGCCGTCTTCACATTGGTAGCAAATACCAGCACGCGCAGCCGCTTGATGTCCACACCTTCCGAAATCATTCCAATTGAGACAATCCATGCTTCTTTCGACCGCGCGAATTCGTCGATTTTCTGGATGGATCGATCGTCATCCGAATGGACAAGGACTGGTTGGCGGCCAGTAAGACGCAGAAGCAAATTCGCGATCGCTTTCGCATGTTTGATGTCCATGCAGACCACGAGACCACCCGCATCCGGCTGCGTCAGACGTAGATCGTTCAGCTTGTTAATGGCCTGCTGCAGCATATCCTGCATGAAATCTGTGTCGGGGGACAGAGCTGCGCGGAGCCGACGGGATTCCTGAATAAATGGGAGTTCTTCAAGAAAATAAGCTTGCTGGATTTCCTCATTGCCATTCCTGGAGTATTTCCACCGAATTAAACCATCCAGCGCATGGAACTGGACTACCCGGCAATATCCGTCCATGATGGCCTCAGCATAGCCGTAGATGAAATCGGCCATGCCTTCACCGGCCTGGTTGTAGGTGAGGAACGGGATTTTTGCATTGTCGGAACGGAATGGGGTTCCGGTGGCCAGCAAAATACGCGTCGCTCCGACAAACGCCTCCTGCGCTTTATCCCCCCACGTCCGCTCATCCGCAAGGTGGTGCGGCTCATCCAGTACCACCATCACGCGCCGGGCCAGGCAATATTGCCGGATGGTTGGTAAGAATCCAGAAAGCTGCTGGTAGGTCATGCTGAAGCCGTCGAACATATCCAGTCGCAGGTTGCGCTCAAGGATGGCAACCTGGAGGCCGAACAGCTTGGCCTCCTGTTGCCATTGCTTCCGAACCTTCTGAGTGGGGGAGACTACAATGAGCTTGTCGAAGTATTTCTCGCGGTCAAGCGCAAACTTCGCGAGCGCGTCGTAGGTTTTTCCTGCCCCAGGGCAGGCTACGTTCACGAAGTATCGTTTCGTCTCACGCGTTTCAGCCCATAATCGGTAGGAAGCCTTCTGCCAGCTCCGGAGAATAATCTTACTGCTCATACAGCGACCTCCTCACCAGCGGCAGCCTTTTGACCTTTGGCCTGCTGGTACATTTCGTAGAGGAGGAGCAAGGCGGTACGCCGGTGGGCTTTCAGAAGTTCAGCGAAGGTGGTGGGCAATTTATTCCCAACCTTGACGTTATGTTTCTGCGCGAAGCCCTTCACTGAGACCGAAACGTTGGCTTTCAGCTTCATGTATTCCTGGATTAAATGCTGGTCTTCAGCCCCTTCACGATCAGCGCAGAAAACATCAAAAGCGTTAGGATCAATCGGCTGATCCGCACCGTTATCGTCCTGGTGGTCTTCTACAATTTCTGCATAGGGAGCTTCGTCCACTTCTGGCGGTGATGCCGGTGATGTAGCGATTTTCTCATCCAGTTTTGTCTGCAAGTCATGGTTTTCTGAGTCATCCTCGCGTTGCTGGCGACCGCCTTCGGCCTCTGTGTACATGCCACCGATTTTATTCGGGAACGTACTGCGAAGCGCATCAGCTTCGGCGCACTTCACAATCATACCGGCCGGGTCTTTTTCCCACCGGCTACGGCCAGTATTGAATACAGCAAGGTCAACACGCCGGTACGTAGGAATTCTTCGGTCACTCCGATAAACTCTGGCCCATCCACCGATCAGATCGGTTTCCGGTGGTACAAGGTCGCCTTGAATATCCTCAATTGTTCCATCCTTCAACCGGACAGTAATTCCGCTCTCCATTCCTTCATAGGTTTCACAGGCTTCTGCCCGCTTTAGTAAGGCCTGATGAGCCGTGATCAACGAAAATTGCGGGCCGCGCTGTGTATCATAGCCGACTAAGAAAGCATCACCTTCCCATGGGTTTAAAGCTCTTGCTTTGCACAGCATCATGAATTTGACGCAGTCGGCATCAGACGGGAGTTTACCGCTCTTTGTTGGGACCGCGATAAACTTCCTCACAATGCTAATGCTTAGTTCGATTGCATCATCCGCCATAAATGGGACATAACGGATGACTCTGTCTTTCGACCGTTCAGAAACAGCTTTCGTTTGTTTACTCATGATCCACACCTCCCTTTTTTTATGCTTTTCGTAGATCGAGCTTCCTCGATGGTTTTCCGCGGAATTTTTCTTTCAGTTCTTCAAGCTCGTGAAGTGGGAATTTCGTTCGCTTCACGATCTCATCTAACAGGGCTTTGTTCTTTACCGCGCCCTTAGAATACGGCCAAATAACCCGGCGACCGTCGCCAAGGTCAAGTCCATAAGCATTGCCAATCTTCCGGCAGACCTGGGCCTCGTAAAAAGCAATGGCTTCCCCTAATTCTTTTTCCCAGGCTTTTAACTGCTTCAGAATGGTAACATTGCGGATTGTGTCTTCATCCGCTGGGACGAGCGTCTTTTCGGTGATTGCTTCATCATCTGGCTGAAAGTATTCCATGAGGGATTGTTTGACGTTCTCAGTCGCTCGCATATCCGGTGGGATCCCCCGCATAGTCTTCGCATGGAAGTCGTGGACGATTTGCATCATCTTCTCAAAGACATTCTTGTCCCATGCGCAGATAAATGACTGTGGCGGTCGCCCGGCGATACAGACGTGGAATACTGATTCTGTAAGGAGTGGAAGGCCATGCTTCTCGGCCCAGGCATTGTAAATGCCGATTTGCCATATTCCCTGGGCACGGTAGTAATCGGGGAGGTTCCCGCCTGCCAGGTCTTCGGCCCGTTCCCAATCCAGATTCTTTGCATCAACACATACGGGGAAATCGCGATCAACGCCATCCGGCGTAGCCACCGCCCAGTCAATATCCGGATGTTGGTAGGTCACCTGACGAATTAACTTTACTTTCCGGATGCGCTCGAAGTTGTCAAGGATGGAGTCTTCGACTTCTCGGCCCCATTCGGCCACTGGATTGCTTTTGCCATTCCAGCCGGTTTTGCCGGTGATGCGCAGGAACACATCAAACGCCGAGCTGAACCGGGAGAGACCACAAATGGCCACCACATCGCTGGAACCGATTTTGCGCGGGTCTCGATCAGGATGTTGCTGTTTCATGATTGCCCTCACGCAGAATATGAACCATTCTCCGGAGCTCTGAGAATCCATTTATATTTTTCTGGATTCGCAAAGCCTCCGCATTCATGCCGATGTTTTCCTGGCCGGAAAGCTCGCGAATTTTTTTATTCGCTTTGGCGATCAAATCGAGCTGCTTCTTTGATGTAGCAATCAGTTCTGATAGCGTTCCATCCAAATCGGCAAGTAAATTGGTATCATTGGGAATTTTCTTCATATTCAGCCTCTTTTCCAAGGATGTCCGACCACGTAGATGAAATATGTTTTTCCCATGAATTTGTGCCACATTCAATAATACCGCTATGTTCAAGCTCCCTGATGGCAGCCTGAACGTTGCGATACTGCATGCCGAAACGCTTTTGCGCCATTTCAGCAACGTCTTTCAGCCGAAACGGCTGATCCAGTCCCTGGATGATAGCGACAATTTTCCTCTGTCTTTCGGTCATAGCCCCATTTCCACTGTTTTCTGAGCCTCTTGCAATGTTTTATGCTGCCCTACCACAACGCGCTGCCCACCAATAATCTTGCAGGCTTCATAGAAGCCGGATTGCGTATTGGCAGGCAAATCAACCCAGCCAATAACGCGCACCTTTAAATATGAATCCTGCTTTTGCTCATGGATGAGGACATGCTTTCCTCCCATGACATCGAAAATCCATTGAGTTTTCCCCATGACTGTCCCCTTAAATAAAATGGCCGGTTGGAATTGGATTTGCTTTAACGACAGCTTTCTTCGCCTGGTCAAGAGATGGGAAGGAGCCGAGATCAACGGCATCACTGTCTGTGGCAGGATCGTAAGGCTTTGGATAACCAGCGTGATAAAGGCGTGTCTGCGGGTCTTGAACGACCCAGCCAAACACATCCACGCGCGGTTGCAAGGGATGCGGCCATCTCAGCCGCACATAGAAGTGGTGACCGGTCTCTGGATTTATTTCCCAGTGACCGTTGGTTGTGAGTTGTTTCTCCATATCCCAATCCTCAACGATGGTTCTGCTACTGAGTTAACCATCCAGCGACACAAATTTTTGCCATCTCAGTTAACCGGATTTGTCGCAGGTTAACTGAGTGGCAGGAACAATGTAAGAAATCCATTCTTTCTTGTCAAGTAAAATGTTATAACATTTTCAGGATTCAACAAAAAACCCACCTGCATCCGGTGGGCTTTTTGCTTGTGTCCGCATCTCGCGTGAGCGACGCGTGAGGATTGGGGAGGGAGTAAGTCAATATAAAAAATAATCCATCATGATGCCATAGTGAATTTAATCTAATCGCTCGGCGCCGGCTCTTTCGATGGTTCTCGTAGCATTCTTTCGATGTATTTTTTTGCCAGCCGCTTTCGTGCCGATTCAGGGAACCTCGCATTTAGTAGCGTGTTCAGAATTCGTTTGGTGTTCGGCTTCATTTTGATGGTATTTTCATAATGCCGTAAAGCCAGCTTGAGCTTTCTTCTTTCCTCGGAATCAAGAAATTCAATAAATTCACGCCATTCTTTTTTCTTGATGCCCGATAATGGATGCAAGCTCTCCAGGCTCCGTGCAATAC
>WFVT01000211.1 GCA_015491485.1 Candidatus Zhuqueibacterota bacterium | reverse complement strand
TTCAAATTTAGCATACGATGATTTCGAAATCCGCCACGGATGAACGCGGATGAAACACGCATGCGTTGTAGCACAAGCTTCCAGCTTGTGACTGTTGCGGAGTGATATCGGTTTGCGATTCTTTTCGGTCTTCGACCTGATCGCAAGCAAGGATGCTTGCGCTACTCACAAGCTTCCAGCTTGTGGCTGCAATGGATAAGGTTTGATGATTTTCCCTCGCAAAGACGCAAAGTCGCAGAGGAAAACATATCGATTTAGACGTATTTACAAGCCGTTCCAGCATCGGCATTTGGGCAAAGCCGGAAGCAGGGGACTTTCATTTTCAAAATCAGCCCCTGCCTGGGGTCATTGCGAGCGAAGCGACGCAATCTAAAAGGAGATTGATCAACCGATCACCACACGTTCATCACCTGACGAGCACTCACGAGGACCTGGTTGAAAAATGGAATCAGCTCACTTTGCCAAAACATTTTTCCAACCACAAAGTGCATGAAGAACACGAAGAAAAGCAAAAATTCAAACACCTTCGTGATCTTCGTGTCCTTTGTGGTGGTTAGCGGTTGAAACACGGATTTACCTGTTCCAAACAATACAGGAAAACATTGATTGAATTCATATCCCCCAAAGCAGTTTTAATTATGACGGTTGTGATTTCCGATTGATATCCGTGACCATCCGCGTTATCCGTTTCATCTGTGTTCGCTTTTGTTTTTTCTCGCAGAGTCTGCAGAGCGTTTTCGTTGATTTGTGATCCGGCGCACTCGGATCACCGTCATTCCTACATCTGCTTTATCAGCCGCGGATGAACGCGGATGAAACACGGATACTTATGATTGAAATACTTGGTCCATTCACCTCGCCCAGCCATGGTGAGCCAAAGGAAACAATCCTTGAACAAGACAAAGGGATTACCATGGGCCTGCCCAAATACAGAAGAAATGCTCCAAAATCGCCATACCCACGGAAGTGATCTATAAAGAGAAACAATCACTTCATTCACACAAAATTAAACAAATGCATCATTAGCTGATGCAAATTCTGAGGCATGGCGTAAACTGGAAGATTGAGTATCTCGCAACATCGGTTCGCCGGATTTTATTTGGAATTTTGGATCTGGATGAATAGACTATGGTGGATTGCCGGTGTCGTTGGCACGGTGACTGCTAAAATTAATAACACCGATCACGCCGAGAACCTTCGGGACCCGGCATAAAGTGTAGTGAAATCAAACATGAAGGAGGGAGCATGGCCACGGAAAACCGTTCCATAAGCTGGAAAAGTGTGGTGGGGTGGCTATCCATCGCATTTTTCATTTTGATGTACAGTGTGGAGCTGCTGCCACACCACGGCCCGCCGATTACCATCAAATGGTTGCGCGAAACGTTTGGTCAGGCCGGCCTGATTTTATTTAATGTGCTCGTGGTGCTGGGCTTCCTGGCGCTGTTTCCATTTCGCTGGCCCACCAAACATGTGTGGAAAACCAAAGGCGTATTCATTGCCTTCATCATTGCGTTGATGACCGAGATGTTCGGCATCCCGCTGTTATTGTTTTTGCTCGCGCCGATTGTGGATGTGCCACGCATCGCCCCGGGATATTTTAGCGCCCTGGGACACTGGCCGGCGATCATAGGCACGTTGCTGAGCCTGCTGGGCGTCGTGCTGATTGCCGCCGGCTGGCGCAAGATTCACCGTTTCGAAGGCCTGGTGACCGATGGCGTTTACCGCTGGATGCGGCATCCACAGTACACCGGCATTTTTCTGTTCACGTTTGGCTGGCTGGTGCACTGGCCGACGCTGCTGACGCTGATCCTGTGGCCGATTCTGGTGGTGTTTTATGTCTGGCTGGCGAAATACGAAGAAGCGCAGGTGGCCAAAGAGTTTGGAGAAGCTTATGCGGAATATGCCCGCCGTACAAAGCGGTTTGTACCGTTTGTGGTGTGAAAAACGGCCGATGGCCGGAATCACCTGGCACTTCGAAGGTGCCAGGTGATTGAATGGCCGGAAAGATAAATCGCATTATTCCCGCAGACTGACTTTCGGCGTACGGTTGATATCGGTCGTACCGGCGAACTGCCCCGAAACCCGCAAACTATCTCGTGAATCAATGGTGATGATGCCGGCAGACAGCACAAAGGCATTTTCTGCAATCTCGATAAAATTTTTTTCACCCGCCCAGAATTCATTGATATCCAATCCCACAAGAAATAAGCCGTTGAAAGGCTGGAGTGGTCCGATGCCATAGCTGAAGCCGGTCTGGATGGAATCCAGGGCAACCCCGACTTTGGTTCCCAGCACGAAAATATCCGCTGCGCCATCGCCGCGGGGCCGAAAGCCCACTAAACTCAGTCCCTCCCGATATTCCTGAAAATCGATGCTGAACAGTTTCGCAATTATGGCTGCCACTCCCTGGCTATCTTTTTGGGCTACAAACAAAGCTCCATTGGCGGTGAATCGGCCTTTCAAATCCCCGTCGTAGTCGAATTCAAGGGAACCGGAGCCCATGGGCATCCCTGCGTATGTTGTGTCATTATACAACACCACGGGCTGAACTTCAAAACGGCCGTTGGTAATCTGCAAAAACGGCTCATTCAGGCGGTCGGTTTCAGCACTGTTGCGGCAGGCGGCGAGTGCAAGCAGCGATGCAGCAAGAAATCCCGGAAAAGTCAATGATCGCAGAAACATAGCATTTCCTCTTTTGGATAAGAACCGGGGTTACGGGCTGTTTGTGTTCCATTGGGCGCAGATCGATTCTGCCATGGTGCCAAAATTTAAACCAATCCACCGTTGATTGCAATGTGAATTTTATCCCTCTTTTTCAAAGCATGCGATAGATTTGGAAAATACAAAATTCTTTATTGCATTCACCGGTTCGATTCCATATTTTCATCCATATTCGTGGAAAATGAAGGAGAGCCCGAATGGAAAAAAAGATCAAAGCACTCAAGCAACGTATCCGATCGCGCATCAGCAGCCTCACCGACTCTCAAAAGCTCATCGCCAATTTCATTGTCGAAAATCCGCAAAAATTCGCCCTGAGCTCGGTCCGCGAACTCGAGCAAGAACTCAATGTCAGTAAGTCCACCATCGTTCGCCTGGCGCAAGCGCTGGGCTACAACGGATTTTTAGAGATGAAAACCGAATTCCTCAACGTCATCCGTTCCGAGCTTGATCCGTTAAGGCGATTCAAATCCCTTTATTCGGGCCCCATTCCAGATACCGATTATCTGCAACTCATTTTTGAAGAGTCGTCAACCAATTTACAAACCACCTTGCGGTTGCTTGATAAAGATCAATTTAAAAAAGCGGTGTCTTTGCTGGAAAGCGCACAGCATGTTTATACCATCGGGCTTGGTATTTCCTACTACATGGCGGATATCGCCGCCTATTTGTTAAACCGCGTTTCCGTCCGTGCTACGGCGCTGCGAGTGGGGGGATTTACTTTCGCTGAACAGCTGGTTCACCTGTCTTCTCGCGATGTGGTCATGGCTTTTTCGTTCCTTCCTTATTCGCAGGAAACCGTCGAGGCGGCCAGTTTTGCACATGAAAAAGGAATGCCGGTGATCGCTTTTACCGATAAAGCCACCAGCAAAATCGTCCCTTATAGTGAGGTGGTGTTACAGGTGGGGGTGGATAGCCTGACCATTTCCAATTCTATGGTGTCGGTCATGGCACTGCTTTACGCCCTGATCGGTCAGATCGGTCACGAAATGAAAGATAAGACCTTGCAAACTATTGAAAAAATTGAATATGTGCGGCGTGAACATTCCGTGCAAAAAAACGATAAATTGTCAAAATTTTCTTGACATGTCTTGAAAAATTTTTGATTTTTCTGGAAACAAATGTTTCTGTGATTGTAATCTTGGGGGTAAAATGTTTCAATTGTTCTATGATAACGGCCCGGGTGCGAATGGTCTTCATGGCATGTGCATGCTGGATCAGCCAACGGCAAGGGTGGTTTCAGGCCGAGCGCATCATCAAGGCAGCCAAAATGGAACACGTTTTCCGCTTTGGATGCGGACATGGATGGTGGTATCGATCGGTCCCGGAACGTAGCCAGTGGTTCCGAAATCGGTATCCAGTCCCCGGATCCGATACGGCAAAACATGCTCTACAACTTCCACAGTGACGACTCCCCATACAAGGATTGACGGACCTTTTCGTAATCCTTCCGTCCAGACAAGAGGCCCTGTTTCAGGCTGGAGAGGCAGGGCCTCGCTTTTTTATTGGCGCCCAAAGTGAATCATGATTGGCATCGCCCACATCGCGGAGATACCGCTCCAACCTGATGAGCGATTTTTTAGCCATGGAATCACACGGATGGGATCTGAAAAACGCTGTGCAAGGATGGAGACAACCGGCCTATGGCGATCCCGGCGAGATTCTCAAAACACCCAGAAATTGGTCTTTGGTGCACTATCCGGGCAGGCGATCATTCGTATCCGTCTGGTAAACTGCATCTTTTTATGTTAGCCCGAGGCCTCTGGCCGAGGGGATGCTCGACGGGGACGCCTCAGGTTAGTTTGTCATTTCGGTGGAGACGCTCTCGCTTTTGATGGTGCTTTTGGCGAGAACACCTTCGCACTATATTACCGTTGAGGATGTCTTCGTGCTCTGAAAATCAACCTGTATTTCACCGGACGGATACTCTGAAAGACCAAACAGGAGACCTGGCCC
>WFVT01000210.1 GCA_015491485.1 Candidatus Zhuqueibacterota bacterium | reverse complement strand
TAATCACCCGGTGCATTCGTGGCTGAGCAAAAAGCAACCGCACCTGACATAGGTATGAAAACATGAAACATTCAGATGCTTTGATTTCTATTCATTGACATTCAAGCAGAGTTTTTTTATACTCTTCATTTCATGAGTCCAATGCCTGAATTTCTTTAATTGGGAGTATCCCACGGTGGATATAGATCTGATTGTATTTGATCTCGATGGCACCCTGGTGGACACACGGCAGGATTTGACCGATGCCGTAAACTACGCATTAAAGCGGCTCGGCAAGCCGCCGCTGGATGTGGATACTGTTACCCGCAATGTGGGTGACGGCGTGCGTATGCTGCTATTACGCACTTTGCAAATCGAAGACGATGCCTTGCGAGCCAAAGGCCGCGACTATTTTATTGAATATTATTCGCAGCATCTTGCCGATCATACCCGGCCGTATCCGGGAATCATCGAAATGCTCGACACCCTGAAAGGCTTTAAGATGGCCGTGCTGACCAATAAATCGCAAGAATTCACCGAGCCGTTGCTGCGGCAAATCGGACTGGACCGGTATTTTGTCAAGGTCATCGGCGGCAATGCCGGTTATCCCGCCAAGCCTGATCCGCAGGGACTGCAAGCCATTCTCAGCACATTGGAGGTCCCTGCCGAAAAAGCCATCATGATCGGCGATAGTGGCAACGATATTCATGTGGGCAAAGCACTGGGGGTGAAAACCTGTGCGGTGAGTTGGGGGTACCGGCCTCTGGATGAATTGAAGGCCCTACAACCCGATTTCATCGCTGAGAGTCCACAAGATATCATTCACATCGTTCAAAATAGCCCTGTTTAACATCGAGGGCGAGAATGAGCATACGATTTAGCCGCTCCCAAAGGCGGCCGATTGGCGGAATGATTTTTAGCATGGTAAGGGAGGGAAAGTTTTGTGGAAACGGAGAAGGAACCTCTAAAGGTTGACGACGGAAAGCCCGGCTTTACATTGCGGGCTGTGCTTATTGCTGTTGCCATGTCGGTTTTTCTGCTTACCAGCTCATCCTATATCGCATTGAAGCTGGGCGCGTTGCCCTGGCCCATCATTTTTTCGGTTATTATTGCCGGTGGATTGATTAAGATCACCAATCGCGGGCGGCCGGTCAATGTTCATGAAATCAACGTGGCGCAGGCCGGTGCGAGCATCGGCGGACTTATCGCCGCCGGCGTGGTGTTTACGTTGCCCGGGATTCTCTATCTCACCAAAAGCCAGAGTTTAAGCATCCCCTGGCCGGATCCGTTTTTGCTGGCGCCGGCGCTGGCCATAGCCGCCATCCTTGGCGTACTTCTCTCGGTGCCTCTGAAATACACGTTTATCGACGAAGAGAAATTGCCGTTTCCGGCGGGTATGGCCGGGGCCGAGCTGCTGAAGCTGGGCAAAACCGGCGGCCGTCCTTTGTTTCTGATCATACTGGTCGGCAGCTTTGCCGGCGTGTTTGCTTTACTGCGGGATCTGTATTTCCCTGCTGGATTCACCATACAGGCGCTCGCCGCCGCCGGAATTTTTCTCACGCTTTTGCCCATGCCGCTGGCGGTCAGTGGCGGTTATATTCTGGGAGGGCGCGCCGGGTTTTCCTGGTTGGCAGGAGCAGTGGTCGGCTGGATGGGCATTATGCCGGTTTTGCTTGGCGGTTCACTGGAGGTCGCTTCAGCGCGAAGCTGGGTGCAAAATCTCGGCATGGGGATGGTGTTGGGATCAGGCATTGGTTTTTTTATCATTTACGTGATCCCGCGTCTGGGCAAAATTTTTCTCCCCATGTTGCGGGGCACTACCCGGCTTTTCCGCCTGTTCCCGGTGTTGATGCTGGGCGGCGCCGTCGTCTTGTGGTGGCAAAAGGTGCCGCTTGCGGCCGGCATTCTTACTTTGTTGGGCGTCTGGCTGATGGTTACCGTGGCGGCGCGGATGACCGGAGAAACCAACATCAATCCGTTGGAGCAGTTCGGAATTTTCGTGGGCCTGGTGATCGCGTTTGTCTATAGTCAGTTGTCTCTAGAGCTCACCATGCTGGCGTCGTTTTTGATTGTGGCGTTCGTGAGCGTCGCCAGCGCGGTTTCCGGGGATGCCGGGCATGATTACAAATCCGCGGCTATCGTGGGCACGCGATTTTTTGATATCGTTAAAATTGATATCATCACGGCTGCCGTTGCCGGATTGCTGGCGC
>WFVT01000209.1 GCA_015491485.1 Candidatus Zhuqueibacterota bacterium | reverse complement strand
CCGCCATACCGGCTATCCGGGCGGAGCTAAGCTGATCCGCTTTGATGACATGCTGCGCCGGCATCCGGACCGGATCATCACGCATGCGGTGTGGGGCATGTTGCCGCACAATCGGTTGGGACGCAAGCTCCTGAAAAAGTTGAAAGTGTACGCCGGGCCGGATCATCCGCATCAGGCGCAGAAGCCGGAACCTCTTGAGATCAATACATAATCGGTTGAAGGAGAGTCGATGAAAGGGACAGTTTTCGCAGCCACTGGCCGTCGGAAAGAATCGGTTGCCCGGGTGCGTTTGGTGCCCGGAACGGGAAATATCATCGTCAACAAAAAGCCCATTCTGGAATACTTCAAACGGGAAACCCTGAAAATGATCATCGAACAGCCGCTGGAAGCCACCGAGACCATGGGCAAGTTTGATATTTATGCCAATGTGGACGGCGGCGGCCTGAGCGGTCAGGCGGGCGCCATGCGTCTGGGCATTGCCCGCGCTTTGCTGAAGTTCGATGAAGACCTGCGGCCGATTTTGAAGAAGAACGGCTTTTTGACGCGCGATCCGCGGATGAAAGAGCGCAAAAAATACGGTCTTGCGGGCGCGCGCAAGCGCTTCCAGTTTTCCAAGCGCTAATCGTTTTCGACAACAGCATCGAAACCCATTCCGCCTGGCCGGAATGGGTTTTTTGCAGTTAATCCAAACTATTATCACACACATCAGGTCTGGACCGGCCCGGGTGTCCCGGAAATTCGGGATTTGGCCGGCGGTGGCGGCCTGATGGCGGACGAACCCAAAAGCAGTAAGGAGCAGGTAATGCAAGAAATCACCATTAACGATTTGCTCGTTGCAGGTGCGCATTTTGGCCACCTCACCCGCCGTTGGAATCCGAAGATGAAAAAGTACATCTTCATGGAACGCAACGGCATCCATATCATTGACCTGAAAAAAACCCTCGAGCTGCTCAAAGAAGCCCAAAAAGCCGTGATCGACATCGTGCGCGAGGGCGACAACATTCTGTTCGTGGGGACAAAGAATCAGGCCAAAGACATCATCAAGGTTGAAGCCGAGCGTTGCGGGCAATTTTACATCACCGAGCGCTGGCTGGGTGGCACGCTGACCAACTTCTCGACCATCAAGAAAAGCATCAAGCGCATGAAAAACCTGCAGAAAATGGCCACCGACGGCACCTATGAAAAACTGACCAAGAAAGAAATTTTGAGCCGCGAGCGCGAACTGGCCAAGCTGACCAAGGTGCTCGGCGGTATTCAGGATATGAACCGGTTGCCCGGTGCGTTGTTTGTGGTGGATACGAAAAAAGAACAAATTGCCGTTGCAGAGGCCAACCGACTGGGTATCCCGGTCATCGGTATGGTCGATACCAATGCCGATCCGACGCCCGTCGATTATCCAATTCCCTGCAATGACGACGCCTTCAAGTCGATCGCGCTGATCACCCGGGCGATTTCTGATGCGGTGCTGGAAGCCAAGAGCGGTATGGCCGAGGCCGAACAGGCCCAGGTGGAAGGCGGAGCCGAAGCCGCGGAAACGGCGGCCGCAGCCGAAGCGCAGAAAGAAGGCGGCGATGCCGGCGTTGAGGCAAAGGAAGAGACTCCTGTAACGGAATAACCTGAACCTGAAATCAAGTTGTATGGAGGCATAGACGCATGAGCATTTCAGCAGCCGATGTGAAAGCACTGCGTGAGAGAACCGGTGCCGGAATTATGGATTGCAAAAAAGCCCTGGCCGAAACCAATGGCGATGTGGAAAAAGCTGTTGAATATTTACGAAAGAAAGGCGCCGCCTTGGCGCAGAAAAAGCAGGGCCGGGCTACCAATGAAGGGCTGATCGAGGCCTACATCCACCCGGGAAGCCGTCTCGGCGTGCTGGTGGAAGTGAATTGCGAGACTGATTTCGTGGCCAAGACCGACGATTTCCGTCAGCTCGCCCGCGATATCGCCATGCAGATCGCGGCGACCAATCCCATCGCCGTGCGGCGCGAGGATGTCCCCGAAGAGGTCATCGAGCGGGAAAAAGAGATTTACCGTGAGCAAATGAAGAACCAGAACAAGCCCGATCATATCATCGAAAAAATTGTCGAAGGCAAGTTGGAGAAGTTTTATCAGGAAAACGTGCTGCTGGAGCAGCATTTTGTCAAGAACCCTGATAAAACGGTGAAAGAACTCATCACCGACGCCATCGCCAAGCTCGGCGAAAACATTGGCGTGCGCCGGTTTGTTCGGTTTGAATTAGGCGCCGAGTAAGAAGGTTTGAGAGTGCATGGAAAAACCGGCCTATAAGCGCATTTTGCTGAAGTTGAGCGGCGAGGCCCTGATGGGCGAACAGGGTCTCGGCATTGATCCGAATGTGGTGGATCGCCTGGCGCGCGAGATCAAATCGGTGGTGGATCTCGGCGTGCAAGTGGGTGTGGTGATCGGTGGCGGGAATATTTTTCGCGGCCTGTCGGCCAGCGCGCGAGGCATGGATCGGGTGCAGGCCGATTACATGGGCATGTTGGCCACGGTGATCAACGCGCTGGCGCTGCAGGATTATCTGGAGCGCTACAACGTGTACACGCGCGTGCAATCGGCCATCAAGATGGAAGAGGTGGCCGAGCCGTTTATCCGCCGCCGCGCCATCCGGCATCTGGAAAAGGGCCGCGTGGTGATTTTTGCCGCCGGCACGGGCAACCCGTACTTTACCACCGATACGGCCGCCTCGCTGCGCGCCATCGAAATCGAAGCCGATGTCATTCTCAAAGGCACCAAAGTGGATGGCGTGTACGACTCGGATCCCGCATTGAACAAAAACGCCAAACGCTACGAAACCCTGACTTACATGGATATCGTGCGACAGGGCCTGAAAGTGATGGATGCCACAGCGGCGACCCTGTGCATGGACAATTCCCTGCCCATTATTGTGTACAATATAACCGTTCCCGGAAATTTACGCCGCATCGTGCTGGGCGAAAACATAGGAACCAAAGTCACAGGGGTTTCCCATGAAGCATGAAATCGTCAAGGATGCTGAAAAGCGGATGGCCAAATCCGTAGAAGCCACTCGCGAAGAATTGGCTAAAATTCGCACGGGAAAAGCCTCTCCAGCCATGCTGGATCCGGTGCGCGTGGAAGCCTATGGCAGCAGCATGCCGCTGAATCAGGTCGCGACCATCTCCACCCCCGAAGCCCGGCTGATTGTCATTCAGCCGTGGGACAAAAGTCTCATTGGTGAAATCGAAAAAGCGATTTTGAAGGCCGATCTGGGCTTCAATCCGTCCAACGATGGCCAGGTTATTCGCGTGCCCATCCCGCCGCTCAACGAGGAGCGCCGCCAGGAATACGTTCGCATCTGTCGTAAAATCACCGAAGAAGGCCGCGTGGCCGTACGCAACATCCGCCGCGATGCGAATGAGCACATCAAAAAACTGGAAAAAAATCACGAAATTTCCGAAGATGAAGCCCACCGGCTGCTGGATCAGATTCAGGAGATCACCGATCAGCACATCAAGCAACTCGATGAAATTATGAAACACAAAGAAGCGGAAATCATGGAGGTGTGATTTCCGTTTCGCCGTTCTCTATTAGCCTGCCATTTTCAGATTGAAAATGCAGGCTTTTTCGTTTTGGATGTGCAGGGTGGTCGCTCAATACCGGTGAATCGAGAAAAGAAACCAGTCGCCGTATCGCTATACCGATGGTGGCAAGCCCGTCAGCTTTAGAAAATTTTCGTCGCAATCAGCCGTTTCACCTGTTAACATCTTAATCGTGCTGCCGAAAGTTTCACGTTAAAAACGCAGGAAAGGAGGGATTCTATCGCATATTGATACGATTGAGGCCATTTCGAATCAATCGCGAATTGTGGAAATTGGATCATCATGAGGACCTTCCGCTTTATATATTTTCTGGCGTTTATTCTGCTTGCCGTCCGCAATGTGCCGGCGCAGTCTTTTACTCTGCGCCTGGCCGAAACCATTGATCTCACCATCCCCGAAAATCGCCCCAAAAGCAAATTCGTCCGGATATCCGTGAACCAGCAGGGTGAAATCTATGTGCTCGATCAGGGATTGAACCGGATCCTCTGGTTCGATGCCGAAGGCGGCTTGAAACGCGAAGTCGGCGGTTTTGGCTGGGAAACCGAGCAGTTTGACCGGCCGTTGGATATCTGGGCGGAAAACTCGCTGGATGTGTTCGTGGCCGATTACAACAACAACCGCATCCAGCGATTTGACCGCAAACTCAATTTCGTGGGCGTGTATGAAAACGACGACGGTTTGGATCAGCGGCTGCAGTTCGGCCTGCCTCAGGCCGTAACCTTTTCGCGTTTCGGCGAACTGTTTGTGGTGGATGGCGAGAATCTGCGCATTCTGCGGTTCAACTCCAACGGCGAACCCGAGCAGAGCTTCGGCGATTGGGACTGGGGCGACGGCCGCCTCGAAGAGCCGGTGGATATATGCCTGAACGAAAACGACGACGTGCTTGTTGCCGATACCGGTCTTCAGGGCGTTATGCGGTTTGACTATTACGGCAATTTCCTGCAGCCGATCCAGCATGATGCCATGACCGCTCCTGTGCAGGTGGCGGCTGCGCGGGGGGTGATCATCGTTCTGGATGGCAGCCGGAGCCGGCTTTTCTTCTTTGATACAAGAGGAGCGTACCTGTTGGACCTTCCCGCAGCGCCGCCTACAGGCGATAGCCCGGGAGGCGGTACTTACAGTATCGCTGTGTCCCGCAACAGCCTGTACGTCCTTGAAGATCGCACCAAAACCGTTTATCGCTATCAGTTGAAATCGCCATGATGGGCGGTGCCTCCAAAATTCGAACTCTCCGATGGGTCCTGTTCCTCTCCGGCGTGATACTGTCTCCGGCGGTGAAAGGACAGGATGGTCTGTCTCCCGTCCGGTTCCCCTTATCGCTTGCCTGGCGGCAATGGTTCCTCGTCCCGGATTCTTCCCGGCGCATCATCTCTCTGCCGGATTCTCTAATGATCGCTTTGAGCGACCGGATCCGCTACGGCGGCCGGGCCTTGAAACGCAATCAACATTATCAAATTGACTATGCTGCAGCACAGGTGCGGTTGATGTTTGCGCCCAACGGACGGGATACGCTTTATCTGGCTTACCGTGTGCTTCCCCGTCCGGTGCCGCGGCAAATGGCGCGGCGACGAATTCAGGCGCTGCCCCCGGATAGTAGCCGCAAGCCGGCAGGGGAACGGCTGGCTGAACGTATCCGCCCGGCCGGACGGCTGCGCAGGGAGGATGCGTTCGGTGCCCAACTGCGCAAAAGCGGCAGCCTTATCCGGGGCGTGTCCATCGGCACCGGACAGGGCCTGAAAGTCGATTCCGGCCTGCGGCTGCAGATTTCCGGCAAAATATCGGAAGACGTTGAAGTGATTGCCGCACTCACCGATCAGAATTTGCCCATTCAGCCGGAAGGCAACACACAGACTTTGCAGGAAATCGACCGGGTGTTTATTCGGCTGAAAAGCAAGCGTTTTGGCGCAACATTGGGCGATTATGAGCTCCAATACACCGGGACGGAATTTGCGCGCTATCAGCGCAAATTGCAGGGCGCCATGGCCACATACACCCAAAAAAACACCCGCCTATCCGTATTTGGTGCGGTCAGCAAGGGGAAATTCCGCACCCAGCAATTCATGGGCGTGGAAGGCAAACAGGGGCCGTATCAGCTCACCGGCGATCGCGGCCAGATCGATATCATCGTGCTGGCCGGCACCGAACGTGTGTGGGTGGACGGCGAGCTGATGGTGCGCGGCGAGAACAACGATTATGTGATTGAATACGCCAACGGTCAGATCACCTTCACTCGCCGCCGGCTGATCACGGCCGATTCGCGGATCACGGTGGATTTCCAGTATTCGGACGAGCGGTTTCAGCGCAATCTGTTCGGCGCCGAGGCGAGTGTGACTGCAGCAGGTGACCGGTTGCGACTGACCACTACTCTGCTGCGTGAAAGCGACGACAAAAATAATCCATTATCGCTGCCATTGAACGAAACCTATCTGGCGGCGCTGGAAAACGCCGGCGACAGCCTCGCCACGGTGGACGGCGCCACCTATGTCGGCCCGGGCCGGGGGCAATACATCAAACAGGATTCCATCTTTGTGTATGTCGGTCCCGATTCCGGCGATTATCGCGTCCGGTTCTCAGATGTGGGCGAAGGACGCGGCAGCTACCGGTTCTCCGGATTCGGCAATTTCAGCTATGTGGGGCCGGGACAGGGCCGCTATGAGCCGGTGGTGGTGCTGCCGCGGGCGCAGAGTCAATCGCTGGCGGACCTGCGGATGGAATACTCACCGGCACCGGGCGTACAAATGGTGGGCGAGTTCGCCGTCAGTCGGTTCGATCAAAACACCTACAGCGCCCTGCATGATGACGACAATCAGGGACAGGCGTATTTATTGGAACTGCAGTTCCGGCCGGAACGTTGGCGAATCGGTTCGCTGAATCTGGGGCGGGGTGACGTCCGTATTCGCCGGCGGCTGCGCAATTCAACCTTTCGCGACATCGACCGCATCAATGTGATTGAATACGGCCGGCGCTGGGATATCGGGCAGGACAATCCCACCGGCCGCGAAGCCGTCACCGAAGCGCAGGTGAATTACGAGCCGTGGCGGCAGATGCAGTTTTTCGGCGAATTGGGGATACTGGATTTACAGGCTCGCGGGTTATCCTCGGCGCGATGGCAGTTCGGCACCCGCTGGCAGCGGCCCCGATTGTTGGAGCTGAATTACCGGGTGGAGCGCATCCGCCGCAAAACCATAGCCGATGCAGAGCCCGGAGATTGGCTGCGGCAAAAAGGCGAGGTCTCGCGCCGCATCGGCTTTCTGCGGCCCATGTTCCGGTTTGAAAGTGAACAGAAAAAAGAGGCGGTGACCGATTCGGTGCGAAGCGGATTCCGGTTTACCGACTGGAGCGCCGGTATCGGGCTGGCCGGGCAGAAACGGCTGGAGCTGGAATTGCATTACGGCCAGCGCATCGATGATGACCGCATCGAGCAGCGCTTCCGCCGAAAAAGCCTGGCGCGCACGTTTTCGGCCAAATTGGGGGTCCGCCGCTGGCACAACCTGGTGGCGAGCGCCAGTTTCATCCACCGCCGTCGGGATTGGGCAGATCCGCAAACCGCCGACAGCCGCACCGACCTGGCCGAGCTGCGACTTGGCTATGCCGCCTGGAAACGCTCCCTGCAAATGGACACCGATTATCAGATCTCCAGCACGCAGGTGAACCGGCTGCAACGGGTATATTTCAAAGTGCGCGAAGGCGAGGGCAATTACCGCTATGATCCCGACCTCAATGAGTACATTCAGGACCCGTTCGGCGATTACGTTTTGCGGCTGATTCCGACCAACGAATTTTTACCGGTGGTGGAATTACGCAGTCGCTGGCAGTTGAGGTTACGGCCGGAATATATCTTGCGCCGGAAAAAAAAGTTGACCGCAGTGCAAAAAGTACTCAAGGCGCTGTCGTCGGAAACCGTATTGCGCATCGATGAGAAAACGCAGAATCCTCAGGTGAACGACATTTATTTTTTCAAGCTATCCGAATTCCAGAATCCGGAATTCACGCTTTTCGGCAATATCAGTCTGCGCCAGGATATTTACGTATTTCAAAACCGGCGCTCGTTTTCGTTGCGTTACCGGCTGCTGTCCGGGCGCAGCCTCAACAATCAATTTTTAGAAGGAGGCCAAAACCGGGATTTTCTTCAACATTCGGTTCGGATGAACGTGGCGCTGTCCCAAAAGCTGAACGGCCGGCTGGAAATTTTTCGCACCCGGGAAGATAAGCTGTTCGATATTCCGGGACGTCGTGACCGGCGCATTCGGAGTGTGCGGTTGGAAAGTGATCTTTCATATCGGCCGCAACCTCGGTGGGAAATCGCCGGTCGCCTGGTTTTCGGTCGCGACCGCGATCTGGCGTATGCTCCGGCGACTGAAGTCACGCAGTTTTCGTTTAAACCGCGTACCACGTACTCGTTCCGCAGCCGGGGACGCCTGCGTGCGGAATTGGAGTGGACCTATGTCGCCGCCAGACCGTCAAACCGGATTATCCCGTATGAACTGGCGCAGGGCAACCGGGTCGGCAACACCCTACGCTGGAATCTCCGGTTTGAATACCGAATGGCATCCAATTTAAATGCGTCGCTGAGTTATCAGGGGCGCGATGAACCGGGGCGGCCGAAAACACTGCATCTCGCCAAAGTGGAAATGCGCGCGTTTTTCTGAATCGGCTGGAAAACGCATGCCCCGGCATCCGGTGCATTTTCGGAATAAAAACGATAGAATGCCTGAACGCACGTTTGAAAAAATACGGGCAAAGTGAATACACGGCTTTTGAAATATTGGCTGATTTGGATCAGCACGGTTCTCGTAACGGCAGCCGGTTCGGTGCAATCGCAGCCGGCGGCTCGTCCTGCCTGGCTGGATTCTCTGGTCATCGAAACCGCGGGCCATGTAAAACCGCAGCGCATTCTTGACGCGATCCGGCGGCAGGGGCTGCTCAAGACGGATCGCGTAACTCCGGACACGGTTGCCGTCACGGCGTTGCGATGGTTGCAACGGCGCGGTTTCTGGAACGCTCGCCTGGTACGAATGGAGCTTCGGGAGGCGCCCTCAACCCATCTCTGGATGCAAATTGATGAAGGCGCCCCCGCGCGCCTGCGGATGATCCGCTTCCGCACCGGCAGCGATGTGGAAATCCCTTTCCTGGAAGAGAAGCGGATCGCATCGTTTGAAGCCATCGAGCAGCAGGTCAATGCCGTGCTCCGGCAATTCGGCGATCAGGGCTATCCGTTTGCCCGGGCGCAACTGGATTCCATTATTGCGGAAAATGAACACGGGCGGCAGGAACAGTACACCCTGGTGTACACCATTGAGCCCGGTCCTCCTGTGGTGATTGATAGTATTCGCATTATTGGCAATCAGTTGACGCGCAATCAGGTTATTTTGCGGGAACTGCCCATTCGCCCGGGGATGCCCTACCAGGAATCTTTGATTGAAGCGATCCCGTCCCGTCTTCAGCGCCTGCGCTTCCTGCACGTTGTGGATGAGCCGCGATTGTATGTGACGCCGCACCGGTCGGGAATTCTTGAGATTGAAGTCGAAGAGGGCCGAAGCAATTTTTTTAACGGCGTCCTGGGGTACAATCCCGGCACGGGATCGCAACCCGGATTTCTTTCTGGTCTGATCGATGTGCAATTTGATAATCTGCTGGGAACCGGCAGACAGGTGCGCGCCCGCTGGGAAAAACGCGGTCCGCAAACCCAGGATCTGGCGTTGTTTTTCAGAGAGCCCTGGGTCCTGGGATGGCCGCTCCATCTGGAAGGCGGGTTTCAGCAGTTGATTCAGGATACATCGTATGTGCGCCGCAACTGGCAGTTCAAATTGGAATGGCCGTTTCTGGAAAATATGGAATTGGTGGCCCGGCTGTCCCGCAGCGCCGTGCTGCCGGATTCGGTGGGGCTGGCGCTGGGCATTCCGCCAAGCCGGTCCACCTCCGCCGGATTTGGCATCGATTACAGCTCGCTGGACGAGCCTGTCAACCCGAGCCGGGGAGCCAGCTTTTCGACGCTGCTGGAGACGATCAGCAAGCGCCTGGACGATGCTGGCGGCGCAGTGTACCGACAAAAGCGAGTTCAGGTGGATGCCACCTGGAATGTGCCGCTCTGGCGCTGGCAGGTTGTGCACGTCGGCTTGCACTGGCGGCAAATCACGACCAATGAGCCGTTCGTATCCATCAGCGATCAGTTCCGGTTTGGCGGCGCCACCACGTTGCGGGGATATCGTGAGGAGCAGTTTCGCGGCTCCCGCGTCGCCTGGGCCACGCTGGAGTACCGCTATTTATTGGGACGCCGGAGCCGGGCTTTCCTGTTTTATGATTTGGGATATTTTTCTCGCCGGGAACGGGATCGGCGGCTGATTCAGGCGGTCAAACAAAGCCTGGGGTTTGGGGTGCGTTTGGAAACGGGCATAGGGCTGGTGGGCATGGATTACGGCCTGGGGGAAGGGGATTCGCTGTTGCAGGGCAAGGTGCATTTAAGCCTCATCAATGCGTTTTAAGTGTGCGGGAAATGGATGATGTTCGGTTTGCCGTATGCTGCGCCGGAAATTCATACAGCGTTTCCGGAGCGCAAACACTCGCATTGAACGGTTTAGATCGTATTGTATTGCATTCTTGAAAGCGAATCGGTTTGCCAAAAACGGAGTTCCGGGTCACAGAATGGGACGGAAAAAGAACAGCAAGAATATTAAAAAAACTGAATAAAATCAATATGGCAATACCGATTTTTCCATTGAAACTTGACTTTTCTTTGAATAATCATTAACTTATGAAATATGGATTGAACATACAATGGAGGTTTGAATGCGGGTTACGGTAAATGTTTCCGAAGAGTTGGAGGAAGAGATTAAGGAATTCGCGAAAAAGGAGAACAAGACGCTTGCCTCCCTTTTCGCAGAAGCGATTGTGTATTACATGACCGAAGCTCAAAAAAAGAATCTGGGGAAACGTGTATTGCAGCTTGCGGGCAAAACCAAGATGAATCCATATGTGCTGAATGAATTAGAAAAAGGAAGGCGCGAAGCATGATTGGACTGGATTCGGGGTTTTTTATTAAGCTGCTCCAGGGGGATGAAGCAGCTGCGGAGGTTTGGGAACAGGTTCTTCGCAAAAAGGAGGAAGCATACGTTTCCTGTCTTACTTTGTTTGAGCTGGAACGCCTCGGATTAAAAGCCATGATTGACAAGGAAGCAGTGAATGTCGTTAACGCGGCAATCAAAGAAAATTGCGAGCTGATCTGGATCGATGATCCCGAGATTATTGAGCAAAGCTCGCGGTTGTCCCACGGTCTTGGGATGCCTGCTGTTAGCGCCCTGATTTTAGCCGGGTTCCTTGTTAAAGAAATCAAAAAGGTCTATACGACCGATAAGCATTTTCAGGCTTATCGTAAAAAGAAATTCGAGGCGGTGCTTTTAAATCGTTAATCTGAAATAGGAAAAGAACCCTGTTCCAGAGCCGAGCCCACTTCCGGGTTCGGCTTTTTTATTGGTGCGCCGGGCAGGGCGCGCCGTGTCAGGGCTGGTGCACGGATGCCGGTAACTCCATGAACATCCTGTTTTAGCAGGCTTTTTGCCATAAAAAAGCCCCTGTCAGAAAGAAGCATGCTGACAGGGGCTGCAGTTTCCGCTTTGGTTTCCTACGCCGTTGCCTCGGCTTCGGCATACAAAGCTTCGATTTTATCTTTGTACCGCTCGGTGATGACTTTGCGTTTCAGCTTCAGCGTTGGGGTCAGCTCGCCGGACTCGATGCTGAAATCCTCGGGGAGAATGGCAAACCGCTTGATGGTTTCAAACGATGCCAACTGTTTATTGCGTTCTTCAACCTCCTTTTCGATCAGCGCGCGTACTTTCGGGTGTTGCGTCAGCTCTTCCCAGGAGCTGAACTCGATGCCCTCTTTCGTGGCCCAGGTTTCCACCTGAGGCCGGTCAAGGGTGATGAGCGCCACAAGAAATTTTTTCTGATCCCCGTAGGCCACCACCTGACTGATGTAACGCGACGTCCGGATGATTCGCTCCACCCGTTGCGGCGCGATATTTTTGCCGCCGGCGGTAATGATCAGGTCCTTCTTGCGGTCAGTTACGCGGAGAAAGTTGTCCTCATCGATCTCGCCAATATCGCCGGTATATAGCCAGCCGTCCTTATCGATGGTTTCCTTGGTGGCTTCAGGATTTTTGTAATAGCCCTTCATCACGTTGGGCCCCCGAAACAGAATTTCGCCATCGTCGGCGATTTTCTGTTCGATGCCGGGTCCGGGAGGACCCACCGTGCCGAATTTGTAGTGCTCAAACCGGTTCACATTGGTGAATGAGGTGTTTTCGGTCATGCCGAGGCCTTCCAGAATGAGAATGCCGCAGGCATGGAAAAAGCGCGCGATGGTGACATTCAGCGGCGCCGCACCGGAAATCGTGAACACCACCCGGCCGCCAAGGGCCTCGCGGATTTTGTGAAACACCAGCTTGTCGGCCAGTTTGTATTTCATCGCCAGCCCCGCCGGTACCGGCTGCCGCTTTTCCTTCAGCTCACTCACCCGCGTACCGACCTCCAGCGCCCAGTTGAACAGCTTCTGCTTGACGCCGCCGGCATCGGCGACCTGCGAGGTGATGCGCTCGTACACTTTCTCATAGATCCGGGGCACGCTGGCAAAGAAATGCGGCCGGACTTCCCGGAGATTTTCCGCGACTTTTTCGATACTTTCCGCAAAAGCCAGAGTAAACCCTGCGCGCATAGAAGTGAACACGATGATTCGGGCAAACACATGCGCCAGCGGCAAAAACAGCAGGGTTTCAAAATGCTCCTCGATGTGCAGACATTCCAGCACCGACCAGGACGTAAACAGGAAATTGCCGTGCGTCAGCATGGCGCCTTTGGGCACACCGGTGGTGCCGGAAGTATATACGATAGAGGCCAGATCGTCGGATTCCACGGACTGGGTGCGCTGGTAAAATTCATCATCCGATACACCGTCTCCGCGTGCAAGAAATTCATCCCAGGTGATCACCCCGTCCGGCAGGCTGGCCGGGGCATCGAAAATGACGATGTGCTTCAAATTTTGCAATTGCTGGCGCACAGATTGAATCTTATCCAGTTGCTCCTGGTTTTCCACAATCAGCAGCACGGCCTCACTGTGATTGATGATATAAGCGCAGTCGTCCGCCAGATTGGAAGGATAAATGCCCACCGTCACCGAACCGATGTTTTCGGTGGCGAAATCGCATTGCACCCATTCCAGCCGGGTCTGGCTCAAAATGTTGACTTTATCCCCCTTTTGAACGCCGAGAGCCATGAGGCTTTTGGAGATACGCTTGCACGCATCGAAATGCTCCTGCCATGTCAGCGAGTGCCACTGCCCATGTTTCTTAAACCGGTATGCCACCCGTTCCGGATGACTGTCACAGATTTTTTTGAAAAGCTCAAAAATGTTTTTCTCTTCCATCGCTTCCTCCACAGCTATATATCGAGGCATTGGCTTCAATCTTCCTCGTAAAGCGCCTCCAATTCCTTGCGGAAGCGTTCTGTGACCGCCTTACGCTTGACTTTGAGCGTGGGGGTCAATTCGCCACCCTCAATCGAAAAGTCTTTCGGCAGTATGATGAATTTTTTGATGGTTTCAAAGGAAGCCAGATGTTTGTTTTGTTCTTCAATTTCCTTTCCGATGAGATCGCGCACCTTCGGATGGTTGGCCAGTTCTTCCCAGGAATTGTACTGGATGCCCTGTTCCGTGGCCCAGGCTTCCACCTGTTCCTGATCCAGGGTGATCAGTGCCACTAAATATTTTTTGCGATCGCCGTACGCCATACACTGGCTGATGTAGCGCGACGAGGCGATGGTTTTTTCCACGTGCTGCGGTGCGATGTTTTTGCCTCCGGCGGTGATGATCAAATCCTTTTTGCGATCGGTGATGCGCAGAAAGCCGTCTTCATCGATCTCGCCCACGTCGCCGGTGTACAGCCAGCCGTCTTTATCGATGGTCTCTTTGGTGGCCTCGGGATTCTTGTAATAGCCTTTCATCACATTTTTGCCGCGGAACAGGATTTCGCCGTCCGGCGCGATTTTCTGCTCGATGCCGGGTCCGGGCGGGCCAACGGTGCCGAACTTGTAGTTGTCGTAACGGTTCACGTTGGTGAAGGAGGTGTTTTCAGTCATGCCGATGCCTTCGAGAATCAGGATGCCACAGGCATGGAAGAATTTGGCCACATCCACATTCAGCGGCGCGGCGCCGGATACCGTCCAGACGATCCGGCCGCCCAGTGCCGCCTGGATTTTACCAAACACCAGCTTGGTGGCCAGTTTGTACTTGAACGCCAGTCCGCCGGGAATAGGCTGCTTTTTCTGCTTCAATTCACTCACCTGATAACCCACACCGAGCGCCCAGTTGAACAGTTTGGCTTTCAACCCGCCGGCATCTTCCACGCCCTGGGTGATCTTTTCGTACACTTTTTCATAAATGCGCGGCACGCTGGCAAAAAAGTGCGGCCGTGTTTCCTTGAGGTTGTCCGCCACTTTCTCGATACTTTCTGCAATATTGATGGTAAGAGCATTGCGCATACAAAAATGCACGATCAGCCGTGCAAACACGTGCGCCAGCGGCAGAAACAGCAGGGTTTCAAATTCAGGCTTGAGATAAAGGCACTCCGCCGCTGACCATGAGGTGAATACGAAATTGCCGTGCGTCAGCATGGCTCCCTTGGGCACGCCGGTGGTACCGGAGGTATAAACAATCGCCGCCAGATCATCGCGCTGGATGTTGTTGGCGCGTTCTTCAAATTCCTCATCTGAAATGGCGCTGCCCTTTTGCAGGAATTCCTGCCAGCTCATGACGCCATTTTCCGCATTGCCGCTGCCGTCGAAAATGACGA
>WFVT01000208.1 GCA_015491485.1 Candidatus Zhuqueibacterota bacterium | reverse complement strand
GGGAAGGGCTTTGCATCAACCTTTGCGTTTTAAGCGCAATCACTGTCCCGGTACTCTTCTCCGTTGTGATTTTCGCCTCCTCCAAGCACAGTCAGCTCAATGGCCGTCCGCCGTACCCCAGCCGCCGCCGCCCGGCGTTTCCAGAATCAGCCGGTCGCCGGGGTGGACCTCGCAGCCATCCACCGGGGCGAGCTCGAGAGTTTCGCCGTTGTGCCGAACAACACGCTGCCGTCCCGGCCGGCCGGTCTCACCGCCCTGCAGGCCGTACGGGCGCTCGATGCGGTGCTGCGTCAGCACGGAAAGGGCCATCGGCTCCAGAAAGACGAACTCGCGGATAACCCCATCCCCGCCGCGAAAGCGGCCATTGCCGCCGGAGCCGCGCCGGATGGCGAACCGCTCGATGCGCACGGGATAGCGTTGCTCTAAAATTTCGGGATCGGTGATGCGCGTGTTGGTCATGTGGCTGTGCACCGCCGACGCGCCGTGGAAATCCGGACCGGCGCCGCAGCCGCCGCATACGGTCTCGTAATAGCCAAACCGGTCGTTGCCGAACAGCACGTTGTTCATGGTGCCCTGACTGCATGCCGCCAGGTTCAGGGGCTTGAGCAGGGTGTCCACCAGCCGCTGACTCGTCTCCACGTTGCCGCCCACCACCGCCGGCGCCCGTGTGGGATCGTCAGGAAAATCCGGATTCAGCAGGCAGCGCGGCAGGTGCACCCGCACCGCCCGCAGCAAGCCCTCGTTCAGCGGCAGTGGCTCCTTCAGTAACAGCCGCAGCACATAGATGATCACGCTGTACACGATCGCCGGGGTGGCGTTCAGATTGCCCGGATGCACCTCGCCGGTGCCGGTAAAATCCAGCTCAATTTCATCGCCCGATACGCGCATGCGCACCTGCAGCGGCATGCCATCGTCCAGTTTTTCCACCGAAACAGAGTCGCCGTCCGGAATGCGCTGCAACGCCCGCCGGATGTGCCTCTCGGCATAGCGTTTGAGCGCGTGCATGTAATGCCGCACCGTCTCGACGCCGAATGTCTGCGCCAGTTTCACCAGCGCCTGCGCGCCGTGGTGATTGGCCGCCACCGCCGCGCGGAGGTCGGCCAGATTCTCTTCCACGGCCCGGGACGGATACGGCGCGTCGGCGAGAAGGTGCCGCATGCGCTGCCACTGCGGCTCGCCGCGGTCCACCAGCCGAAACGGGGCAATGACCACGCCTTCTTCGGCGAGACAGGTCGCGCCCGGCGGCATGGAGCCGGGACGCGTGCCGCCGATTTCCGCATGGTGCGCGCGGTTGGCCACATAGCCCAGCAGCTCGCCGCCGGGCATGAACACCGGCGTGATCACGGTGACGTCGGGCAGATGGGAGCCGCCGTACGCCGGATGGTTGGTAACCACCACATCGCCGGGACGCATCTCCAGAGCATCGCGTACACGGCGCACGCACAAGCCGATGGCGCCGAGATGCACCGGAATGTGCGGCGCATTCACCACCAGTTCGCCGTCCGGATCGAGGAGCGCACAGGAAAAATCAAGGCGCTCCTTCACATTGGTGGACAGCGCCGTGCGGCGCAGCATCTCGCCCATGTCCTGCACCAGCGTCCGAAAGCGGTTGGTGAACAGTTCGAGTTGGATGGGGTCGGTGGCTTGATTCATGTCCGTTTGCATTTTCGTTGCGGTGAATGTTTTGAGTGCTTCTGATGTTTGTTGCGAAAAATACGCTCGCTGAGACGCAGATTTCGCAGAGATGATATAATTCATTTCACTCAGCGGTCTCTCGTCCCTGCGAGAGAAACGAACGGCCTTTTTCTAAGCGGCCGTTTAAAAACCTCCATTGAGCGTCATTCCCCCGAAAGCGGGAATCCATAAGTGATGGTTTCTCCTGGATGCCCGCGGAAGCGGGCATGACGATTATGGGGCAATTCTTCTGTTTTTGAAAAGCTCGAGGTTGTCGAAACCGTCTCTCACTGAGCCTCAGTGCGCACAAAAATTTTTGCTCTGCATCCCAGCGCTTCTGCGAGAAAAAGTCAAATAAAGTCGTATTATAGGTTTGTTGGTTAAAAGCCGAGATCAGTCGCTTTTTTGAAAACAAATTCTTTTATTCTGCGTTCGGCCTCAATCGCCTTTCGCGCTTCATCCACAGAAATGTGCTCTGGGAATGGCCCCGGATAGGTGAATTCAATCTTATAGCGCAACAGATGCAGGCAATCCTCGCGTAATTGCTCAAACTCAGGATCGCTATTGGCCCGAATGCATTCGTCCAATAATATTCCAAGATCGTGGGTTTTGGGGATTCTTGCTTTGTTGAGCACTAAAAAGGCTTTCAAACTGTATTCTGCCACCATGTGAGCCATTTTCCCGGCGGTATCTGTGGGGGGATCCTCGATATCAAAAGGCGCATGTTCAAGAAATACCATTTCATGTTCTGCCTTACGAAACCATTCCCGTGTACGCTGTCGAATGTGATCGCTAATGCGGGATTTTTTCTTTCGCTTCATAAACCAACTCCCCCTTCTGTACGATTTCGATAATCAGGTCCCATTCGCCTTCATTACGACTAAAAAGGGTATCGAGTTCTTCCTCGGTTAAAATGATTGCATCGATTGGAATTTCGCGGTTTTTTAGCCTGCTTATCAGTTCACCGTATCGTTCAAAACGACGGAGTTTTTTCCAGGGATGGTTTGAAGATATGATGATCAATACGTCCAAATCACTATCGACGGTCACTGTCTTGCGTGCAGTTGATCCAAATAGATAAATGCGAGTGGGGGATAGGATTTTAATGATTTGTTCAAGGATACTATCAATCTTCTTAGAAGTGATCATTGAATCCACTCACGTTTAATGATGTCAATGAAATGGAGAAGGGGGGAAATTGTCGTAACCAAAATAACGGCTAAAGTTTATATTGTCAAGATGCAAATCTAAGCCAAAGCAATTGATATAACTTTGGTTGAAGATGGTGATCAGGTTTAGACTCTGTTCCAATTTTAATATTGATGCAGGAATAAGAGTTTCTCGCTGAGACGCAGATTTCGCAGAGATGATATAATTTATTTCACTCAGCGGTCTCTGCGTCCCTGCGAGAAAATAAAAATCACTCCCATTTCAGAATCACGGCCTGATATCCATCCACTTCCGCCTGCCAGCCGGGTTCGATGAACGTCGTGCTGTGTTTTTCGAAAATCAGCGCCGGGCCGAAGAGGCGGGCGCCGGGACGGAGATGCGGACGGTCGAACCACGGGATGTCCTGCCAGCGATCCTCGATAAACGTGCGAAAGGTCCCCCCGGGCTCGGGCTGGTAGGATTCCAACCGTTCGTGTGCCGGAGTCAGCTCTGGCGGCCTGGTCGAGGCGATAACCCGGATCGATTCGATCTCCAGTGGCCGGCCCTCGGGCCAGTGACCGTAGATGGTGCGGTACGCCTGCTCAAACGCCGTCTCCAGCGGGGTGTCGGGATCGTAATCCACGGCCAGGCTGAAATCCTGGCCGACGAAGCGCACGTGCACCAG
>WFVT01000207.1 GCA_015491485.1 Candidatus Zhuqueibacterota bacterium | reverse complement strand
GGAATGAATAATGCCCCGCCCGGTCAAAATCGTGGTGCGCATGGTTTGTTCAGCACTGGGGCCCGGCCTCGGGATGACCACCGCATTTTTCCGGAACCGCATGATTTCGCTGATGGTGTTGTATCCCGCCATGGAAACGATAAGATCGGCTTTTTTAATCAGCGGAATGCTGTCCGCTCCGATGCGCCGGATGTGCACGCGCGTCCCGCGCGCTTTTTTTTGCAGAAGTTGATACTGTTTGTCATGCAAAAAGGGGCCGGTAGAAATCAGCGCCTGATAATTGAAATGACCGTTCAATTTCCGGGCGGCTTCGACGAATTTATCCATAAAGTAACTTGCATCGGCGCCGCCGCCTCCGGTGACCAGGATAAATTGGGTTTCCTTCGTCACGCCGTTGCCGTTGCCATGATGAAAGCCGTTTCCCGATGAATTCGTCACGCGTCTCTTTCCACTGCGGTTCTCACGAGCCACGTATCCGCAGTAATGTGATTTTTCGATCAGAGGCTGCGGAAACTGATATTCCTCCGTCAAATGAAACACATCTTCACAGCCGTAAATGCAAATGGAATCATAAAACTCTTCCGCCGCTTCAAAAGCGCCTTCTTCCTGCCACATTTTTCGAATCACATCTTGTGCGCCGAGGATATCGCGCAACCCCAGTATCACGCGGGTTTCGGGATGCATCCGTTTCAGGACTTCCAGAGGCCGAGCCAATTCCCCCAGTGCGCCGTGCGGCATGTGATCCACCAAAAAAATGTGCGGCCGAAAACTCAGCATCACGTTCTGGATGATATCCGCCCGGATTCTCAAAAGCTCTTGATAGTGCATGGGAAGCCGGTTCGGGCGCCAGATTCCGGTATCCACCTTCACGATCGTGGGAAGTTTGATGAAATCGCACTTTGGCGGTAATTTGAAAAACGGTGCTACCGGTGAATCCGCTATGATTAAAATGCTCGCCGATGGGCATAGTTTTTTGAGCTGCAGACTAATGTTCAAATTCCGTCTGAGATGCCCCAGTCCGAAACCGTCCTGCGAATAAATGAGCACCCGTATCGAACCGGTAGATTTCTTGGGCATAACGCATTCTTCTCCCAGGTATGGTTCATCCTGAATACGATTTCCTCACCATCATCTTCAATATGATTTTTCCTGATGAGTGACTCAGCCCTTCTGCCGCCGTGTTGTAAATCCCGCCAGGCTCACGCAAACCGATGTGTGCTTCCCCTGCTTTTAACCGTCATTTTGTTTTGGAAATCTTTCTCGGCGCCAGATGCCGGATGCGATCCATGATCGTGCTGAGGCCCTGAAATGACAGCACCGAAGGCACCAGGCCGGCCGATTGGCCATTGCGATGCTGTTCCAGGGCGGATAGCACGTAATCACCCAGCTTTTCCGGCTTTAGCTGCTCCGGCGGCAGCATATCCACCGCACCGATTTTCTGCATCAACGTTGCCCGGATCAGATGTTCATCGGCTTGCATTCGCGCGGGGGCCAGCAAAGCCTTTTTCCCGACCGACAGGATTTCACACAGCGAATTGTATCCGCCATGATTCAGAACCAGGTTGGCATTTCGTATGTATTCCCGCACGTGCTTGCTAAATCGGTGAAAAACGACCCCTTGCAAATGGGAAGCGCGCTCCATCAGCCGCCGTTTTTCCACGGATGGCATCATCGGCCCGGTGATCAACACCGATTTAAAGGGCATCCTGTTCCCGCGGCGCTCAAGGAATTCGAGGTACGCATCCATCATACGGCCGGCATGCGCCCCGCTGCCGGCGGTCACCAACACGGTCGGCCGGCCCGCCCCATTTTCTTGTAGTTCACGGAAAGAGCGCGGCTCTTTGTTTTGCGGCAATGCTTTCAGCCAGCCGGTATAAACCAGCCTTTTTTCCAGCTCTGCAGGTAATTGGTATTTTTGAGCAACGTTGAAAAACTGTTTAGCCCCCAAAACCCAGATTTCATCGCAATAATAACGGAACAGCTTATACACATTCTCCCTTTGCCATCCGGCTATGACATAGTCCGGGGCTCCCAGCACATCGGTTATCGTCCAGACAATGCGCGTGGCCGGCAGCACCTCGCGCACGAATGCCAGGACACGGCGCATCTCCCGAGGAAGGTCCAACGGATTCCGATCGATGATCATGATCTGCGGCTTAAAGGTCTTTGCCGCACTCTGGGCGATTTTGCAGCGGATTCGAAGGGTCTTTTTGGCTTTGATATTCAAATTACGGGCCCTGTAGCCCGCATCCCCATCATGAACAATGCCCGGCAAATGCACATAATCCACATTGTCCGGGATTTTGAATTTCCCAACGATAGGCAAATCCGTCAGAAGCAAAATAGACGATTTTTCAAAATGTCTGGAAATTTCACCGGCAATCCATAATGCCCTCGCCGTATGGCTCAACCCCAGAGCGTCATGACAGTGCATTAACACGCGTAACGTTGACACTATAACCACCCTCAGATTCCGAAGTCCGCACAGTGTCTCTGACTTATGGCATCGGTTGTGGACTTTTGAGATGCGCGCAACACCGCACTTGGATTTCAATTTCGCAGGAATCAAAAGACTGAACCACGCCATTCAGGGCAGAAATATCCCTTCTGGGGATATCCTCTGACCCCGTTTACAACTTTGATCAGTCCCTTGATCAAATGGAAGAATGAAAAAAGGTGGGAACCTACCTGTTCACCTCAATTCGGCCCGACTCCCCATAGGAGCCGATTGAGTTTACGTCGTTTGATTTCCGGACGAAATGCTTGAAATTTTATGCCCCATCACATATTCATGGAGGGATCGATTTTGAGCCCTTGATGAACCATGAACGTCATATCCCCATCGTTGCTGACTCCGGGCTCAAAATGTGCAAATTTATAACACAATCGTACGTGATTGAAATACAGCCAAGTGTTCACGGTTGAAGAAAGAAATCCCCGTTACAAATGCGTTTGATTCATGATTTTTGATGAAGATTTAACATTTTTTTACATTGATTTTCTTTTTGGCAAATATATAGTCTCTATTTTCCCATTTTGGCGAAAATTTCTTTGTAAAATTTTTCATGAAATTGTAAAGGCGCTTTGACAGTTTATAAAAACTGGTTCATTATCTTCAGAACGACTCAGGCCCATCACGGTGAATGTATGTTTTCGCTTTGAACCAACCGGTTGCATTTTTGGAATCCCCCATCACCTCCATCCCGCGTTCTGGTGCCTTTCGCCCTGAATTAGAAAGAGCGCGTTACCGACCGCTGGATAACGCGCTCTCTTCTTATAACAGAAACGATCCTATTCATCTATTTCCAACTAACTATCGCATCAGTACCAATTGGCGGGTCCGCTTCCGGCCATTGACCGTCATCTGATAAAAATATATTCCACTTGGCATGGGCTGCCTGTTTGCGTTGAGCCCATCCCAGCTTACTTTGTGAGAACCGGCGGCCAGCGTTTCATTCACCAAAATTCGCACCGGCTGCCCGAGCAGATTCAGAATTTGCAGCGTCACGTGCGCAGGCTGTTGCAATTCAAACTGAATTTGCGTTTCGGGATTAAACGGATTGGGGAAATTTTGCAAAAGTTCAAAGGTTTCCGGAACGGTGGGTTCCATAAAAACCCCGCTGGGGCGGTTGCCTGCAGGACAAATGGTCAGTGTGTTTTGGGCGATATCTTCCCAGGCATAGAGATTAAACCGTTTGTTGGGGGAATCATGGGTCACCAAAAAGCCGTAAGGGAAATTGGGGCCTGCAGGACTGCTGGTTACATCCAGGCCGTCGGTGTCTTTGGAACGTTTAGTATCAATCGTCATGATCAACGAATGCTGCGTCGGATCACCATTATCTCCTTCGCGCCGATAAACTTTGACTACGGAATTCCCCTGACTGGAAACCAGAATGTATCCCTTGCCGTTGTCACATTTATAGATCGCAATCCCTTCGCGGTCTCCTGAAATGCCGTCTTTTTTACCGAAAATGGTGATTTGATCGTCCTTACCCAGATCACGATCAGCATAAAATTTGCGAATGCCCACCGTCTCGTCGCAGGCATACAAATAGCCGAGTTCATCGTCCGCCACCAAACCTTCGACGACGCTTTGAATCCGGTTGTTGCCGAATTTACCGATGAAGCGGCCGCGCACGCGACCCTGACCGTCGTCTTCAAGCCGGTATTGGTAAAGATTTTTGGTATCGCCGGATTTACTGCTGAGAATCGCAAAAAGAGCACCGTCTTTCGGACGCTTATACAGGGCCAGGCCGTATGGGATGGCAAGCTCTTCCAGAGAGATGCCGCCGGGAGTTGTAATATCCACCAGTTGCCGGGTCCGGGGATCGATTTTATACACTTTGAGCTGCTTCAACGGACGCGAATTGGTGACCGCAACATCCACACGTTCGCCGCCGATAAGAATGCCATAACGAACATCCACATTGTTGGGCCGTTCGACAGGCACATACTGAACTTGTTTGCCATTCATATCCCACACATAGAGGCCCGGTTTCCCACGCGCTTTATCCGTGCCAATCACCAGGCTCCCGGCGGGATCCGTCGGATGAATCCAAATGGCCGGGTCATCAGCATCCTTGGTAACCGATCCGGTCTGAACCCGCGGAGTGACGCTAATACTTTGAGGGCTGTTTTGAGCCGGCAGACCGGCCGGAATGGCTATCAACAACATAATGAAGTAAAGATGCGTACGAACGTTCATGACGTCCTCCCAATGCAGTCGATCCCTGACAGTAAATATCCGTCCGGTGAAGTACAGGTTGATTTTCAGGGCGCGAAGCCATCCTCACCGGTCGTATAGCGCGAAGGCGTGCTCGCCAAAAGCACGATCACAAGCGAGGGTGTCTCCACCGAAATGACAAATTAACGCGAGGCGTCCCCGCCGAGCACCCCCTCGGCTGGAGGCCTCGGGTTAGCATGAAAAGGTGCCGTTTACCGGACGGTTACACAATAACAGCCATGCAATTGGAAATGATGAAACCGGGATTAAACAGGTTCAAAAGTTCAGAAATGTGCATGGCAATTACATTTTTTTCCGTGTTTCGACGCCCTGTTACCGGCGGCGTGCATCCTGTCGCCGCCGCCTTTGCAGAAATGCAATTGCCATGCCACTGAGATAGGAGACCAGGCTTCTGAACGGAAGCTACTGTAAAAGTCTGTCACCCAACGCGATCCAGTACACACCGGCAGTTAAAAGCCCATGGAGGGTTTCCAGGTGCCGGGGGATTGACTTAGCAACGTGGCCGGGGTGAACCGCTTCCCCTGAAAATACATCCATTTCACTTGCCGATAAGCCGAAACCGTCGCTAACGGATTGGCAGCCAGCACCACCAGATCCGCCACTGCACCCTCGGCGATTCTGCCCAGGTCCGGGCGTCCCAGCCGGTCAGCTGGGAAACGGGTCGCGGATAAAAACACATCACGAAGCGGTATGTCTGCCGCACGGGCGTACAGTTCCAATTCGCGGATCAGCCCGATCCCATGAAAGGTTCCCGCATTGCCGGCATCGCTGCCGGCAATGATGCGGACTCCCTGACGAAAGGCGGCACGAGTCCGTGCGACAGCAT
>WFVT01000206.1 GCA_015491485.1 Candidatus Zhuqueibacterota bacterium | reverse complement strand
CTCCTACTCGATTGAAGTTGTATTGGTAGGGGACTTCCTTGCCGCAAGAATCACTGATGGAACACGGATGAAACGGATGACGCGGATGGGCACGGATGATACCCTTGGAGGTGGAAGGAGAAACTGGCAGAGTGGTGTAACCGAACCGAGGGGACCTACTCGGATAGCCATTTTTCCGCCAGTTCCGCCAAGCGCCGACGGTTGGGTTTGATTCCGGCAAACGTTTCTTCCTGCGGCCACGGAAAAAACGCGATGGGAATTTTGAACCGGGCCAACCGTTCAGATAAATACTCCCGCAACAACGCAGCATCCACCGATGGATTGGCTTGCATCTGCACAAACGCCACCGGCCGCTGCCCGAATTCGGTATCGGGCACGGGCACCACAACGGCCTGCAGCATTCCCGGGTATTGCAGCAGCGCCTGCTCGATCTCTTCCGGCTGAATGTTTTCGCCGCCGGAGATGAACAGGTTGTCTTTCCGTCCGGTCACCTGCAGGTATCCCTGATCGGTCCACCGTCCGAGATCGCCGGTGGCAAACCAGCCTTCAGCATCGAAGGGCTGCTGCAGCCGGTCGCCATGGACATAGCCGAGAAAACGCGTTCGGCCTTTGACGAGAATTTCGTCATCCGCATTGATTTTGACCTCACGGTGCGGCAATAACCGGCCGGCCGTCAACAGTGCCTCCAGCCCGGCGCCGGGCGGTGTCGCTGTCACCTGCGAAGCCATTTCGGTCAGGCCGTAACTGGTATGAATGGGCAGGCCCTGCTCATGTGCGGCTTCGATCAGCGAACGCGGCATGCCGCTGCCGCCGAGCAGAATGGCTTTCAGCCCACGCAGCGTTTCCACGCTTTGCGGTTCCCGCAGCATGCGATAAAGCTGGGTTGAAACCATCGACACGTGCGTGATGCGGTGAGCGCGAATGGCCGCAGCGAGATCGTGGCGGTCTTGCGGCACGACTACCGTTCCGCCACCCAGCATGGCGCGGAACAGAATCGCCAGTCCACCGACGTGGTACAGCGGAAGCGACAACAGCCAGCGATCGTCGGCACCGAAGGTAATATTCTCGCCCGAGCCGAGCGCGCTATAATAATGATTGCCATATCCATGCAGCGCTGCCTTGGGCTCGCCCGTGCTGCCCGAGGTGAAAATGATGCTGACCGGCTGCGTTTCGGAGATGGATTCGGGGAGCTGCATGCTATGGGGGGCCGAGCCCTGCAATAAACTGTTTGCGGGCAAGACCACCGTAGATGTTTTTGATGTCAGGGGCTGGTCGGTAATCAGTGCTGCGGCGGAAATGCGCTGAGCCAGCCGCACGGCTTCGGCAGCGGGCAGCCGGGTGCTGATCGGACAAGCCACGTATCCGGCCGCGATGCTGGCCTGCAGCAGTAAAACCAGCGCCTGCGGATCGTTCACCCACATCGCCAGCCGGGCGCCGGCAGCGATCCCGCCGGCCTGCAATCGCGAGGCGACGCCGGCCGCCAGTTGCAGGAGTTCAGCGTAGCTCAACGTCTGGTGGGGCAAAATGAGGGCGGGCCGATTCGGGCCGGTGCGGGCGGCCTTCACCAACAACGCTGGCAATTCCGCAGGCGAACGCATCATGCTCCGGGGATAAATTTGGATTCATCCGGATCGGCGTGCGCCTGGCCATCTCCCGTGTAGCCGCAAACGCCGACCCGTGGCGAGTTGACCCATGGCAGATAAAGCCCATCTCCGGGCTCACACGCATGCCGGGACTGGCAGCTCGGGCAAAGGACATCGAAACAATACCCGCAAACCGCATCTGCGATGGCTTTCTGGCAGGATTCGCAGGTCTCCACATAAGGCGCATTTCGCGCCAGAATGCGAATGCCGCCATTGGCCGGCCCTTCCCGGACCTCAATGACTCTCCCGGTCAATTCCGTGGGTGAGCCAAAATCATAAATATACTCAAACTCCGTGCCTTTTTTCAAAACTTGCTGAATGGGGACATCGGCCGCATCGTGGTCAGTGAATAGCGATTCAACATCCATGCTGAAAAACTCGAAAGCATCATCGTTTGACTCGGTAGGATCCATCTCGATTTCAAAATCGACGTCTTCGCTATCCTCTTCTGAGCTTGTATCAAAAGGGTAAACTCGGTAAGTCTTACCCTGAATTTCAAATTCACTGAGGTGCCAGCAGCACTCCACCCAAAGATCGCGAATGAATTCATCCAGATCGGCGAGCGTTTTTTGCCCGTCTATTTCCAGATGAACCCAATAATATGATTTCCAGAAATGGAGGCGGAGGTGATAAATCGTGCCGACGGCCGCCGCCTGTTCCAGTTCACGGGCATCGCGGGCTTTTTTCTCGGGGCAGGTCATGAGGTGCCGGCTGATGCCCCGGTAGGAAAGTTCTCGTTTGCAAAACCGGCATACACCGCTATTGGGGGAAGTGATATTCATAACCATGTTTTTTTCTAATTGATTATTCAGATCCGATGTTCAAAAAAAGCCTTCCGTGGCCTCTGACGCCCTGGCATCAAATCAGCCAGCCGATGGCAAAAATCAAGCTGTAAAACAGCAAAAGCTGTCCCGTTGACGCCAGCACGCCGTTCAGCATCCGGGCGTCATCAAACCGGAAAACGGTCTTGATGGCCGGAAAGGCCAGCAGCAACAGGCCCCAGACCAGCAACAGCGCGATGCTTTTTTCCTCCGTGCGGTAAAGATAGGTGGCAATGAACAGTGCCGCCAGCAGAGTCAGCACGTATTCCATCTGCGCGAACGTTTTGCCGAAGCGCACGGCCATGGTTTTTTTGCCCGCCTTGCGGTCTTGCTCGATATCGCGCAGATTGTTGACGGTCAGCAGCGCCACGGAAATCAGGCCCGGGGCCAATCCCGCGATGATGGCTTCCCGCGTGACGGTGAGCGCCTGCACGTAATAGGTGCCTGCCACGGCTACCGGTCCGAAAAAGATCAGCACGAAAATGTCGGCCAGTCCGGTATAACCCAGCGCAAACGGGGTGGCGGTGTAAAGCACGCCGAGAAAAATGGATGCCAGTCCAATGATGACGATGGGCCAGCCGCCGCGCCAGACCAGATAAATGCCCAGCAAAAAGGCCAGCCCAAAGGCCACGATGAACGCCTTTTTCATGGCTTCGGGGCGGACAAGCCCGGCCTGGGTGGCGCGCGTCGGACCGAGCCGTTCCTGCGTGTCCGCGCCTTTGAGGAAATCGAAATAATCGTTGGCATAGTTGGTGCCGATCTGAATCAGAATGGCTCCGAAAAAGGCCGCCAGAGCCGCGGGCAGATGAAAGCGGCCATCAGCGACGGCCATGGCCGTGCCCATGATCACCGGCGCAATCGATGCCCACAGGGTTTTGGGCCGCGCCGCCAGGATCCACACTCGTAGGCTGGAGTTGCTCATCGATTTTCGCGGTTTGGTTTGCTTGTCACGGTTTATACTGTTACCAGTGATGGCAGGCCGCCATTTGCCGCTGGTCCCTCCTGCATCGAAAAATGCTTGCGATGACCGGCGGCAATTTTCTTGAAAGTGGCGATCCCAGGTAGGCTAAATATACGATTTTCGCATAACGGCGGTCAATGGTTATTTACACCAGTGCAATCATTTGATATGCATTGAAAGGATTTCACTTTTTTCGCCAAGGTGGTGTGATGAATTGTAATAATTATGAAAAGATAATAGGACGAGATAATGATCGACAGGGAGGTAATAATGATGAAAAAAAATGGTAAGGATAGATATGGCACCTTTTCAAAACGGGTTCAAAGCGCCTGGTCATGCAAAAAGGCTTTCCGGGAATGCACTGAGCTGTCTTTTCATTGGCGTGGTTTTGATGGCTCAGGCTTGTGCAGGAACAAACCATGCCGGTAGGGGGAGTGCAGAGACGGACATCGAACCGCTCGGACAGCCAACCGGGGAACAGCTTAGCCAGTGGGTCGATTTGACGGCCGTGGCCAACCGAGATACATTCCCGCCGGCGGCTGAAGATGCAACCCTCATCTACGATTCCGCCGAGAAGCGCATTATCTTGTTTGGTGGTAAAAATGATGCCGATGAAAACTTGAATCAGGTCTGGATGCTGGATTTGAATGATTATTCCTGGCATCACGTGAAAACGCATGGCCAACCACCGGCCCCATCGGAAGATCACGTTTGCGTGTACGATCCGGTGAATCAGCAGATGTTGTTGCACGGTGGCGAGGATGGCGATACGCGAAACATCCTTTGGAGTCTGGATTTGTGCACGTTTGAGTGGCGCGATTTGACCTCTCCCATTTCACCTCGTCTGGAAAATCATACAGCCGTGTACAACAGCATCAGCAAAAGTATGGTCCTCTTTGGCGGGGAGACCTACGGAATTCACAGCAATGAAATCTGGTCGCTGGATTTGGATCCGGAATCGGCAACTTATCTCAAATGGAGGAAGCTGCCGGCCAGGGGCGCTGCCCCCAAACCCCGCTCGGATCACCTTGCGGTGTTCGATAGCCTCCGGAATCGCATGGTCGTTTTCGGGGGATGGCGTAAGGATGAGCGAATGCTGCTCGATGATACCTGGGCCTATTCCTTCCATCGCCGGAAATGGCGGCGCATTAAGACCAAAAAGTCGCATCCACCGGCGCGCCGGCATGCGGTGGGGATTTATTATCCGCCGCGAAACTGGTTTATCATCCACGGCGGCTTCGGCGATCGCGGTTTTCTTAACGATGTGTGGGCCTTTGATCTGACCTATGATGTGTGGATCAACATCACGCCCGGCCCGCAACCGCGCATCGATCATCAGGCATTTTACGATCCCATCAGCGGGCGAATGGTCATTTATGGCGGGGATGCCAAATTGGCCAGGAAATTTCACGATGTCTGGGGGCTGGACATTTTGCCGAATTGGGAGGTGAAAGCCATTTTGCGCGCAACGGGTTCGGAATTGCGCCGCCGTCGCCGGTGAGTTTGCTGCAAAAACAACTTTTCCTGGTGGTCTTGATGTTCTTCTTGCCTAATTGAAAATCTTCCAGTTATTGACATTGCCATAAAGGCACCATCAGGGACGGCGGGGGACCGGCTGTCCTTTCTCTGTGGAAAGCATCAAAAAATAACGCTGGCAGGGATTGGGAACCCTGCCAGCGTAGCGCGCCTCACTCTGCCAGGGCTTCACGCCCTGGCAGAGTTAAACCACCCGGTTCCAGTTTCACATGCTTTGTTCTGCTTTTTCCACTGTTGAGGCTGAAAAAGATTGCGCGGTTTCCAGGCCGGTAGGTAACGCTGGCAGGGATTGAAACCCTGCCAGCGTAGCACGCCTCACTCTGCCAGGGCTTCACGCCCTGGCAGAGTTAAACCACCCGGTTCCAATTTCACATGTTTTATTCTGATTTCTCCACCGTTGAGGCTGAAGAGAAGATTTCGCGGCACCAGGCCATTAGGTAACGCTGGCAGGGATTAGGAACCCTGCCAGCGTGGCAGCGGGAGAGCCCCCGCACCGACTAAGGACGCCGGGGGAATTTGGCGAAGTTGGGCTTGCGCTTTTCCAGAAACGCGTTGCGGCCTTCCTGCCCTTC